>DATCPA010000156.1:0-21000 GCA_036564335.1 Gaiellaceae bacterium | reverse complement strand
CTTCCAGCCCTCAGCACCCCACAGTGGCCGTGCGCCGTGTACTCGCACAGACAGACGTCCGTCAGCAGCACGAGCTCGGGGAAGCGCGGGCGCAGCCCGCGCAGGGCCCGCTGGACGACGCCGTCATCGTCCCAGGCGGCCGAGCCCTCGTCGTCCTTCTCCTCAGGGATCCCGAAGAGGAGCACAGCCTTGACGCCACCCGCGGCGAGGCGATCGACCTCCTCGCCGACCTCGTCCACCGACCAGCGCCCCATCGCGGGCAGCGCCTCGTTCGGCTCGGTTTGCGGGCCGACGAAGAGCGGCATCACGAAGTCGTCGAGGTCGAGCCCCGTCTCGCGCACGAGCGCGCGCAGCGCGCCGGTGCGGCGCAGCCGCCGGAGCCGGGTGACCGGGAACGCGCTCATCAGCTTAAAGACTACGCCGCGAGCCGTCGCGCCGAGAGCCGCGCCAGCACGCCGAAGACGGCGCCGAGCCCCACGAGCCACGCTCCCTCCTCCCCGACCACGCGCCACGGCGAGCCGTCGTAGAGCGCGGAGGCGAAGAAGCGGACCGCGTGGGCGAACGGGAAGGCATCGCTGATCCACGCCGCGACCGGGACGATCTCGCTCGGCACGAGCCCGAGAAAGACCACGGGCAGGACGACCAGGATCCCGACGAGCGAGGCCGTGCGCGACTCGCGGGCCAGCCCGCCGATCAGTGCGCCGACCGCGCCGACCGCGGCGCCTGCGAGCACCACGCCGAGCAGTACGAGGGGTAGCCGTTGCCACGGCTGGCCGCCACGTACGTCGCCCGCCTCGACCGCGATCCCGAAGGCGAGGAGCAGCGCCAGGCCGAGACCCAACGCGACCGTCACAGCGAGCGCGACCTTCGCCACGACGAGCTGGCCGAGCCCGACAAGCCCGCGGACAAGCCTCCCGATCGCGTTCTCGTCGCGCTCGGCGGCGAGTGCGCCGGCGGCGAGGAGCACGCCGAGGAAGGCGATCGTGATCGCCAACCCGTACGCCTGCACCTGAGCCGACAAAGCCGACGTTCGCCCCTGACCCGTGACCTCGTCCAGCTCGATGGGCGAGGCGGTCGCGCGGATCGCGGTGCCGGTCAGGGCAAGCGCGAGCCGAGCGTCGTTGACAAAGTCCTCGATCGTGGCGACCTGCGGCGAGCGCGGAAGCTGCTTGAGCAGCCGGGCCGTCCCGTCGAGGCCGATGATCGAGAACCGGCGGCCGAGCACCCGTCCGCTGCCGCCGTGCAGGAGCAGATTCACGTACTCGATGTCCGCCTGGATGAACGCGCTCTGCAGCTTCCGGTTGAGGTTGTAGACGAGCGCCTGCATCTGCTGGCGGACGCGCGGCGTGATCCCCCCTGTGCCCGTCGCCAGGGTCAGGTGCGGGCTCGTGACGAGCCCCTTCAACTCCCCGACGAAGCCCGGCGGAATCGTCACGACCGCGGCGACGCGCCCGGACTGCAGCTGCTGTGACGCCTGCCCCTCGGACATGCGCACGATCTCGACGTTCTGCGCGACCTGGTCGATCAGCCCGTCGACGTCGAAGCTCTTGCCTGCGATCACGACCCGGTGCGGGATCCCGTCCAGGTCGACGAGCGCGACGCGCGGCTTCGCGTTGGCGTACGCCGCGGTCAGGCCGATCAGCAGCGCGATCACGAGCGGATAGGCGATCAGCACGCCGAGCAGCGCGGGCGAGTGGCGCAACACGAGCAGGTCCTTGCGCAGGATCAGGAGCGGCGCCTTGATCACGCGAGCGCCCCGGCCGCCTCCGAGCGGAGGTATTCGGCCACCGGGCCGTCGAACACGACTCGCCCGTCGAGCAGAACGATGACGCGATCGGCAACGCGCTCGAGGTCCTCGACGTTCTGGGTGACGAGGATCACAGCGCCCCCGCCCGTCCGCACCGCCGCCGCCGTCTCCCAGAGCCGCCGGCGCTGGCGCGGGTCGAGCGCAGCGGTCGGCTCGTCGAGCAGCAGCACCTGCGGATCGCCGAGCAGCGAGATAGCGAGATCGAGACGCTGGCGATTGCCGACCGACAGCGCTGCTGAGGGACGACCGTCGTCGGGCAACTCGAGGCGTTCGAGCAGCGCGTCCGGCTCGCCAACACCCTCCAGGCGGGCGAAGAGCTCGAGGTTCTGCCGCGCCGAGAGCCGGCCGTAGTGGGCGGGGCGCTGCGGCATCCAGCCGACGCGGACGCCGTCGCCGCGCTCGACCGAGCCCGAGCTCGGTGGCAGCGCGCCGGCGAGGATCGCCAGCAGCGTCGACTTGCCCGCCCCGTTCGGGCCGACCAGGGCGAGCACCTCACCCGGGTGGGCCTCGACCGAGGTTGGCGCGAGCGCGACGTGGTTGCCGAAGCTGCGGGAGACGCCGCGCGCCGCGAGGAGCGGAGCGACGCTCACGCGCGGCGCTGTGAGCCGCGGCGCGGCTTCGGGACCGCGGGGACGACCGGCGGCGGAGGCGGCTCGATCTCCACCTCGACCGGAACCGGCCCGCCGGATTCCGTCCAGGGCTCGAGCGTGACCCGCTCCGAGAAGAACTCGTAGACCGCCCGAGCGGCCGCGAGCAGCGGCAGCGCGACGAGAATCCCCGCCAGCCCGTACACCTCGCCGCCCGCGAGCAGGCCGAAGATGACGAGCAGCGGATGCAGCCGGAGCGCGCTGCCCATCACGTTCGGAATGACGACGTGGCCTTCCACCTGGTGGATGATCAGGAAGAGGATCGTCACCCAGAGGAGCGAGATCGGGTGGACGACCACCGCGTAGATCCCGGCCGGGATCGCTCCGAGCCACGGGCCGAGGTACGGGATCAGCTCGGTCAGCGCCACCACGCCGCCGAAGAGGAGCGCGTACTTGTCGGCGCCGGGGACCCACCCGAGCGCCCCGAGTAACCACATCCCCACACCCGCGCTGGCGCCGATGATCAGCGAGACGAGCGTCTGGCCCTTCACATAGCCGACGACGGCGTGCTCCATCCGCACGAGCAGCGGCTCCGAGCCGGGACGCGGTGGGAAGCGCCTGTCGATCACCCTCGCCAGCCGGGAGAAGTCGAGCAGCATGTAGATCGAGACGACGAGGACCACGACCGCGGAGAAGAGCAGCTTCCCGAGCGAGATCGCCGCCCCCTCGACGAAGTTGACGACCCTGCTGGTGTACTTGCCGACGTCCTTCTCGCGGATCTGCGTCACCCAGCGGTGGCCACGCTCCTGGACCTTGACCGAGCCGAGCCCGTGGGTGTCCAGCCAGTGCTGGAGCCGGTCGACGTCGCGGTCGGCGTCGGTCTGGCCGGTCCGTCCATGGGGCTGCGTAAAGTAGGTGTCGACCCGGTTTGCGGCCGTTTTCGTCTGATCGACGACGACGGTGGCGAGAGCCCAGATGCTCACGATCAACGCCGCGGCGAAGCTCAAATACACCATCGCGACCGAGAGGCCGCGAGGGATCCGGAACCGCCCGAGTCGCACGGAGCCGATCGCCCGCACGATCGGGCTGAACAGCAGCGCGACGAGGCTGGCGACCAGGAACAGAAAGACGACGTGAAAGACACGTCCCGCGACCACCCACGCCAGGATCAGCAGGACTGGCAGGCCGACCAGCTGGATCCAGCGCGGGATCTGAATCTTCGGCGCCGCGCCGGGGGCCATCGCGGCCATCGTACAACGCACGCCGTACGGTCTGGCCGCGGAGTGTGGGACTGGTCGCTCGACGTCGAGGGCTCGCTGGCGCTCGACCGCAGCGAAGACTGGCTCGAATTGGTTGCAAATTCCGGCCACCGGCCGTCACGAGCCCGGTTGAAAGCGGCACCGGCCTCGGCTACGGTGGCTGAGATGGCTCCCGCAACCGCCTACAGGCGGCCGCAGCGAGGCCCGTCCCGGGCCGTGCGGCGCGCCCGGCGCCGGGCACTCGCCGTCCTACTCGTCCTGGCCGTTCTCGTCGTCCTCGCCGTCTCGGCGTTCGGGACGGGCGGAGGGACGGTCGTGGGCGTGGGGGTTCCAGCGAGCGCGTCTCGCCTGCTGCCGGCCGGGCCGCCGAACCCGCTCGTGATCGCCGTCCAGGGGGCGCTCCGAATCCAGCTCCCGGTGAACGAGCGCAACGTGACGGCGATCGGCTATCACGGCGCCGGCGAGGATGCCCTCGCGCTCGACCCGCTGGGGCGGCAGGCGAACGAGGGCCTGTTCTCGAGGCTGTTTCACCGGATCTTCGGCGGAGGTGGAGGTGGCATCGCCTACTACCAGCTCGGCGGCGGCGGGGGGCCGTCCACCGGCTCCCTGAACGTCGGCGCCGCGCCGGGCACGGACGTGTTCGCCCCTGTCGACGGGACGGTCGTCGGATTGCGCGCGTACATCCTCGACGGAGAGACGTACGGCTCGGTGATCGAGCTCCAGCCGAGCGGCCAGCCGTCGGTCATCGTCTCGATCACTCACCTGCGCGCCGACCCGGCGCTCACCGTCGGCGCCACGCTGACCGCCGGCACCTCGAAGGTCGGCAAGGTGATCGATTTCTCGGGCGTCGAGCGGCTCGCGCTCGCCCGCTACACGCAGGACGCCGGGAACCAGGTCGCACTCGAAGTGCATCCCGCCTCGAGCGTTCCGCTCCGCTAAAACCTCTCCGTTGCGAATTCTCTTCCTCGCCGACGTCTTCGGCGCGGCCGGGCGTGCCGCCGTCGAGCAGCGCCTCCCGTCTCTGCGCGAGGAGCTCGGCGCGGGGTTCTGCGTCGTCAACGGCGAGAACGCCGCCGACGGTCGGGGCCTGACCCCGAAGCTCGCCGACAAGCTTCTGGCCGCGGGCGCTGACGTCGTCACGCTCGGCAACCACGTGTGGGCACGTGACGAGCTCGGGCCGTACCTCGCGGGCTCGGAGCGCGTGATCCGCCCGGCCAACGTCGCCTCAGGCTCGCCGGGCCGCGCATTGGCCGTCGCCCCGGCAGTAGACGGCACGCCGGTCGCGGTGATCAACCTCCTCGGCTGGCTGTTCCTCGACGTCGCGCTGGGGCCGTTCGAGGTCGTCGATGAGCTGGTCGAGGAGGCGCGGCGCCGGGCAAAGGTGGTCGTCGTCGACTTCCACGCCGAGGCGACGAGCGAGAAGATCGCCGTCGCCCGCTGGCTCGACGGCCGGGTGACGGCCGTGATCGGGACGCACACCCACGTTCAGACGAACGACGCGCGCGTGCAGCCCGGTGGCACGGCCGCGATCACGGACGCCGGCATGACCGGCCCGCACGACTCGGTGATCGGCGTCGAGGCGGACCTGGCGATCCGGCGCATGCGCACCGGGATGCCCGTGCGCTTCCGGCCGGCCGAGGGCGACGTGCGCCTCGAGGGCGTCGTTGTCGACTGCGACGCCGACGGCCGGGCTACCGCGATCGAGGCGTTGCGCGTCGCAGTCGGGTAGCCGGCGCGACCAGCACGACGAACATCGCGACGAGCGTGAGGTCGCGTGCGAGCACGAGCCAGGACGGCAGCGCGCCGAAGTGGAGCACGAGGTCCCAGTAGCGAAACGGGAACCAGAGCTGGGTCAGCACGAGCGCGACCACCAGCAGCCCTCCTGCCGCCAGCCCGCGCCGCCCGCGGACGAGGACCACGAGCGGGATCAGCCAGATCAGGAACTGCGGCGAGAGCACCTTCCCGAACGCGACGAACGCGCAGGCCGCGGCTGCACAGGCCCGCACGAGCCGCTCGCGATCGGCCGGGCCCCGTGCAAACCAGATCCAGACGCCGAGCAGGGCTGCCAGCTGAAAGCCGGTCTGGATTGCCGCCAGCGCGTCGGGTCCCGCACCGGCGAGATTCTGCGAGCCGTGGCCCGAACGCATCGTCACGCCGACACCCGCAGCCTGGTGCGCGACGAGCAGGAAGCCGGCGCTGAGCGTCTCGATCTGCAGGGGGCGGCTGATCTGTCTCGCGAACGCGTCCCAGACGCCGTGCGGCGCCAGCACCAGGAAGGGGAGAAAGCACACGAGCGCGGCCGCGGCGAACACTCCCGAGCAGACCAGTGCCTCTCGCCGCCCGCGCCGTCTCCACACCCACGCGACGGCCAGAGGGAGAAGCGCAGCGGGATAGAGCTTCGCCGCGAACCCCAGCCCGAGCGCCCCCACGCCCAGCCGGTCTCTGCCCGCGACGAGCGCGGCGAGCCCGCCCATCGTCAGCGCGGCGGGCCAGAGATCGAAGCGCGAGAGCACGACGGAGCCGAGCAGGAGCGGCGCCGCGACCGCCACGCCCAGCGCGAGCGTCAGCCGCGCAGGCCCGGCTTCGAGCCGCAGCAACACCAGAAGCATGAAGAGCAGCGCGAGCATGCCGCAGACGAGCATCTCCGCCTCGAACCCGTCGCGGTAGCGGGCCAGGTCGCCGCTCTGCGAACGTAGCAGCGAGGGGATCACGAACACCGGCAGGGCCGCCGGCGGATACTCGAGGCCGAAGTCCCGGTACGGCACCTTCCCGTCCGTCATGGCGTCGCCGTAGCGCTGATAGATCGGCGTGTCGATGATCTGGCGCTCTCGATAGAAGCCGTGGTGAAGCGCGACCCAGACGCCCGTGAAGAGGACGATCGTCAGGCCGGCGGCGACGACCGCCCGCCTCGGGTCAGCCGATGACCAGCTCTCGGGTCTGGCGGTCACTCGTCTCCTCCTTCGCCCCTACCGGGTCCGGAGCCGGCTCCGCCGCGAGCACCGCATACGCGACGAAGCCGAAGAACCACGGCAGGTAGAGGTAGAACCAGTGGGTGAGGACGATCTCGAAGCCGATCAGGAGCGCCCCCGTCAGTGCGGCGAGCTGGAGCGGCGACTTGCGGCGGGGCAGGAATGCCACGACGGCGGCGCCCACGAGCAGCAGCGCCTGCAGCACCTTCTGAAGCCACGCCAGCTCCGGCAGGCCGGCGTGGTACTGGCGCCAGTCCCAGAGCGAGAACGGCGAGTGCCGGTTCACCTGCGGCGAGATCGTCCGGTCCCAGAAGACCCGTACCGCGTGCAGCATGTTCGGCTCGAGGAGCAGCACCGAGAAGCTCGCCAGCGTCGCCAGCGCGAAACCGCCGGCGAACTTCAGCGCCGTGCGGCGGCTGCTGCGGAACTCCGGGTAGGTCGCCCAGAGCGGCGCGACGATCAGCGCCCCGAACTTGGTCCACCCGGCGAACGCCGCGAAGGCGCCTCGAGCCCAGGGCGCAGTACAGAGCCAGAGGCCCCAGATCAGGAAGGCCGGCATGATCGCGTCGTTCGTGTTCGAGTTCGAGACGTACTGGGTGAAGGGGTACGCGGCCCAGGCGAAGGCCAGCGTGACTCCGAGCCGGAGGCCGCCGAAACGCCGCCCGACCAGGCCGAGGCCGATCAGGCAGAGCAGGTCGAAGGTGATCGCCGTGAAGTGCGACGCGGGTAACTTGTCCCACTTGCCCGACCAGCCGAAGAAGGCGTAGCCCGGGAGGTAGGTCAGGTACGCGACCGGGCCGTACGTGTCGCCGTTCGGGTTCGCGCCCTCGCAGCGCCCGTTCGCCTGGATCCGGTTGCGGATCTCGCCCTCCCGGTCCGCCGGTCCGCACGCCTTGAGCGCTTCCTCGACGGGGAAGTGCCCGTAGGGGGACTGGCCGTGGGCGATCCGCTCCGCGCCGATCACGCCGGCGTACCCGACGTCGATCACGTTCGAGTCGCGGATATTGAGACCCACCTTGAAGCCGGCCACGAACACCGTCGCCGCAGCGAGCAGCCAGACGGGCCAGAGCGGCCGCGAGGCTCGGGGCGGCCTGCCGCGCACGCCGATCCAGACTGTGCGTGCGAGCAGGTAGAAGAGTCCGGGGTAGACGAGCGGGACACTGGTGAAGATGTGGCCGTGGTTGAAGTACCAGAGCGAGACCGTGAACGAGAGCAGCGCGAGCAGGTCGAGGTTGCGGAGGCTGAACGGCCTGCGCAGGTCGGCCAGTCCGAGCAGGAAGACGGCACAGAAGCTGAGCCAGACGGCGTAACTGTTGATCTGCTTGCCGCCGAAGGTCCCCGGCCCACCGCGCGCCATCTTCCACGCGACCTGCGGGCCCGTCCACGCTTCGGTGACGACGCCGCTGAAGTCGTCCACCCGGCCCGTGGCGATCTCGCCGGCGGACCCGGACCAGACCTTGACGTCCCAGTCGTGGAACTTCTCGTCGTAGGTTGCCTGCTTGACCAGACTCGCCTTCGGGTAGCGGCCGACCCAGCTCCTCACCTTCGGCGCAGCCAGCAGGATCGCCGTTGCCTTGGCCTCGGTCAGGTTGGGCTTGACGGCGACCGGTGCGAAGGGCGTCTCGACGAGCCGCCCTTGCTCGTCGTAGACAGGAGCCGGAGGCGCCGCCGGGGCCGCCGGCGTGAGAACGAGAAACAGCAGCGCGGCGGCGGCTACAGCGGCACGGCGCATGCCTACGCGCGGAACGACCAGAGCTTGTTCGCGGTGAAGCTGAACGGCACCACGAGGATGATCGCGATCGCCTGCCCCACGATCTTGCCGGCGCCGAGGCCGACGAGACCCCGCAGCAGGACGAGGTTGAAGCCGAGCGCGACGAGCGAGACGGCCAGGAAACGCACGCCCTGGTAGTAGAGGTGGCCGCGACGGTGCCGAAAGGTCCAGTGCCGGTGCCAGAAGTAGTTGTTCGTGACCACCACGACGAAGGAGCAGGCGGCCGCCGGCAGGTAGTGCAGGTCGGCGCCCTTCAGCAGCGCGACGTAGACGCCGAGGTTGATGAGATAACCGCTGGCGCCGACGACTCCGAATTTAAGGAGCTCGATCCAGTTCTGCGGATGGGTCAGCGCCTGCCGCGCACGCGCGGCCACCGTGCCGGCTGCAGTCGGTCGAGCCACCGGCCGAGCGTACCCGAAGGGGGTCACGGATTAGGAGGGCTCGGAGGAACGTTGCTCGTCGCCGGTGTGCGATGGGCGTCGTGATGCAAGGACGCAGGGAGCCCTAATAGCCATCAGCTATTGGGGCGACTGAGGGCGCCGCAGCTCGGCGTCCAGCGCGGCCCGGCGACACAGACCACGTTGCGCCGAGCCCTCCTGACCCTACTCACGCCCGAAGCCCTCCTGTCCGACCAGCGGCACGAACCGGCACGGAACCGAGCGGAGCACCGCGGGGCCCTCGGGGGTGCGCACGACGACTTGCAGCTCCTGGCCCTCACGTCCCCCGACCGGCAGGACGAGCCGGCCGCTCGGCTCGAGCTGCTCGTACAGCGACGGCGGTATATCCGGCGCGGCGGCCGCGACTGCGATCGCCGCGAAGGGCGCGTGAGCCGGATCCCCGAGGGTTCCGTCGCCGACATGCACCTCGACGCCGCCGTACCCGGCGGCCTCGAGCGCTGCTCGGGCACGCTCGGCCAGCGACGCCAGGCGCTCGATCGTGTGCACCTCGCCTGCCAGTTCCGCGAGCACCGCCGCCTGATAGCCGGAGCCGGTGCCGACGTCGAGCACCCGCTCACCGCCTTGCACCCTGAGCTCCTCGCAGATGCGGGCGACCATGTACGGCTGCGAGATCGTCTGACCCTCCCCGATCGGCAGCGCGGCGTCGTCGTAGGCGCGAGCGCGGAAGTCTTCGGGGACGAAGAGCTCTCTCGGGACGTGCCCCATCGCCGCGAGGACCCGCTCGTCGGTGATACCGCGGGCGCGCAGCTGCTTGTCGACCATGCGGCGACGCGCTTCGGCGAAGACGTCAGTCGACACGTGCGAGCGGCCGGGCGTAGGCGGGCGGCTCGACGCCGAAGTGCGTAAGCGCCGCCGGCGCGACCTCCGTGATGCTCGCCGGCAGCGAGTCGAGGCCGACCGCCAGCATCGGCACCTCCGAGTCGCCCACGCAGAGTGAACCGTGGCTGCCGCCGCCGGCGTGGTGGCGCCCGCCGAGGTCGGTGAACTCGAAGCCTGCGGCCGCCGAGACCAGGACCTCGCCGGCGTTCGGATTGTGCAGGGCGGCCCACGAGCGCGCGAGCCCGTCCGGGCGGTCGAGCGCAGCCGGCTCGCCCTCGGTCGACCAGCCGTCGCCGTCCGGCCGGAAGCGGAGCTCGTCTCCCCCGTGACGCGCGACCGCGTCCTGCTCTTCGAGGAAGAGTGCGACATCGACCGCCGGGTGTCCGTCCAGACGCTCAGCCAGAACGCGCGTCGGCTCGGTGCACAGCGGCAACCGGTAGACCTGAGCCGCCCGGTTGGACGCCGTGACGGCCACGTCGGCGCGGAGGCCGCTGCGCCGGAAGAGGCGCAGGCCGGCGAATGCAGGCCCCAGCGGCAGCGCTCGCTGCACCTGGGTCTGCCCGTGGTCGGAGCAGAGCAGAACGGCGTAGCGGTCGAGGAACTCGTCCCAGCCGCCTGCGGCGTCCATCAATCCTCCGACGGCCTCGTCGGCGTCCAGGAGCTTGGCCGCGGCGCCGTCCGGCCCGAGGGTGTGCGAGGCGTAGTCGTAGTCGGAGAGGTAGTAGACGAGGAAGTCGAAGCCGTCGCGGGTGACGAGCCAGCGGCCGACCGCAACCGCGTAGGCATCGACAGTGCCCGCGGAACGCTTGCGAACGGAGAGCGGCGCGCCGGTCGCGTCCGACTCGAACAGGTTGTAGTAGAAGAAGCGCTTCGGCCCGTGCGCCGTCCGGGTCACTCCAGGCAGCGTGGTGCGGTGCTCGGTGCGCCCGCGGTAGCAGGTGAAGTTGATCGCCGCCGTCTCGAAGCCGGCGTCGTCGAGCGCCTCGAAGACGGTCACTGCGTCCGCCCCAAGGTGGCGGCCGTTCATGTGGAAGATCGTGTTCACGATCGACCGGCCCATGCCGGCCGCGACCAGCGCGCCGAGCGAGGAGCCGTACTCGACCAGGCGCCTCTGCCCACGGTCGTACCAGACGAGGTGGGGAATGTGGTGCACGTCCGGATGGGAGCCGGTGGCGATCGACGACGCGCAGACGGGAGTGAGCGAGGGAAACGTGGAGAGCGCGCGGCGGTAGCTACCGAGCCCGGCGAGGAAGGCGAGCGCCGGCGTCCGGCCTCGCTCGACAGCGTCCTCGAAGACCGACGGCGTCAGGCCGTCGATCACGATCAGGACGAGCTTCTTCTCGCTCACTCAGTCTTTGGCGAGGATGCGGAGCCCCGCGTAGCGCTTCCCCCCGCGGCCGCGCAGCCTCAGCGCCAGCAGCGGAGCTGCGACTGCCTCTCCATACCCCAGCCCGGGCACGAGGCCGAGAGCCGCAACGACCAGACCCGCGAGCGCGACGAGCGCGGCCACCCCGAGGCGGGTCCCGCCGCCGCGCAGCGCGCCGGCGACGATCGGAACCGACGAGACCGCGCCGAGCAGTCCACCCGAGCCGCCCCCTGCGGCCTCGGCCCAGCCACCGACGAGCTGGCCGATGCCGATCCCTGCGGCGACGCCGAGCACCGCAGCGAGCCCCGCCACAACGCCGGGGCGCCCCTCGGGCAGCAGTGCGCCGATCGCGATCCCGGCGCCGACGCCGAGCCCGGTCGCGAGGCCGATCCAGTACCAGGAACCCACTTTGCGGCCAGTCTAGACACCAGGTGGCCACATCCGACCGTTTCCGGGAGCCGGCAGCCGGGTAGGCGCAAGGATCATGCGCACCGAAACACCGCTGCTCGCCTTCTTCACCGACGAGCGCTCGGGTCCGGCCCGTCGCATGGAAAGCCTGCTCGCGCACCTCGCGCTGAAGGAGCGAGGGCGGCTCCGCGTCCAGTACATCGACGTCGACCGCCATCCTGACCTCGCGCGCCGGCTGCACGTCGGGGCCGTGCCGACGCTGCTCCTGATCAAGGACAAGCGGGTCGTCGAGCGCCTGGAAGGTCGCGTCAGCGCGCCGAGGATCGAGCGGATGCTCGATCCCTATCTGCACAGCGTCGCCGCCTAGCTCTGGCTCAACTCAGCGCCGCCGGATCCTCGAGCCGGCGGATGACCGCCAGCCCGAACTCCGCGGCCCGCGCGCCGTCGATCACGCGGTGGTCGAACGTCACCGCGATCGTGCCCGTACGGCGGATGACGACCTCGCCGTCCCGTACGACAGGACGGGGGGCGATCCGGCCGACGCCGAGGATCGCCACCTCGGGGTGGTTGACGATCGGCGTGTGGAAGAGACCCGCGAGCTTGCCCGCGCTGGTGACCGTGAAGGTGGATCCGCGCAGCTCCTCGGGGTGGAGCTTCCCTGCCCGGGCCGCGTCGGCGAGCCGGGCGACGTCATCGGCGAGCTCGCCCACCGATCTGGTGTCGCAGCTGCGGACGACGGGGACGACCAGACCGTTGTCGGTCTGGATTGCGATGCCGAGGTCGTAGCGGTCGAGGTAGACGATCTCGTCACCCTCGAGCCGGGCGTTCAGCTCGGGGAACTCCTGCAGCGAGAGCGCGCACGCCTTCAGCACCGTCGGCACCAGACGGGCGAGGTCGAGCTGCTCGAAGTCGCACTCCTCGACCCACGTCACCGGCGGCACCTCGCGGTGCGCCCGCGCCATCTGCTCGGCGATCAGCCGCCGGACGCCGCGCAGCGGCTCGTGCCGTCCTTCCGAGCCAGGTCCGAGGGACTGTCCCCCGGACGTGGCTGCAGCGGACCTGACGTCGTCCTCGATGATCTGGCCGTTCGAGCCCGACCCGGTGACCGAGGCGAGATCGACGCCCAGCTCCTGGGCGATCCTGCGGACGAGCGGCGTCGCGCGCACGCGCTCGCCCTGTCCGGTCGAGACAGGTCCGAGGGACTGTCCCCGGGACACGGCCGCCTCGGCCCTTGGCTGCTCCGGTTCGGCGGGGGCGACTCCGTCGTCGCCGATCACGACGAGCACGGTCCCGACGGGAACGACCTCGCCCTCCTGGACGAGGATCCGCGCGACCTTCCCCGCTGCCGGCGAGGGGATCTCAACCGTTGTCTTGTCGGTCTGGATCTCGACCAGTGGATCGTCCTCGGCGATGTCCTGGCCCTCCTCGACCAGCCAGCGGGCGACCTCGCCCTCGGTCAGGCCCTCGCCGAGGTCGGGCAGCTTGAACTCGTAGGCCATCAGTGTCCCTTCCAGTGATACCGCCGAGATTCTGGGTCGCTAGCACCAAGCGATGCAAGGACGCAGGGAGCGCCCATAGGTGAACCTATGGGCGCGACTGAGGACGCCGCAGCGCGCCGCGTGATAGCGGGCCAGAAGCCGGCATGTATTGCTGGGAGGGACACTTAAAACTCGTCCAGCAACCGGCGCCCTGCCGCGACCACCCGCTCGACGGAAGGCATATACGCGTCCTCGAGCTGCCAGTAGGGGTAGGGCACGTCGTAGCCGGTCACGCGCAGTACGGGGCCGCGCAGATCGAGGATCGCCTTCTCCGCGACCACCGCCGCGAGCTCGGCCGCGAAGCCGGCGACGCGCGGCGCCTCCTGGACGATCACGATGCGCCCGGTCTTGGCGACGGAGGAGAGCAGCGTCTCCTCGTCCAGCGGCTTCAGCGTCCGCACGTCGAGCACCTCCACCGATGCGTCGAGCGCCTCGGCTGCGCGCTCCGCCACGGGCACCATCGCCCCGTAGGCGACGATCGTCAGGTCGTTGCCCTCGCGGGCGACCCGCATCTTCCCCAGTGGCACGACGTGCTCCCCCTCGGGCACCTCGCCACGCGAGGTTCGGTAGACGAGCTTCGGCTCGAAGATGACAACGGGATCCGGATCTCGGATCGCAGCGGCGAGCAGCCCCTTGGCGTCGGCCGGCGTCGACGGAATCGCCACCTTCACCCCGGGCGTGTGCACGTAGTACGCCTCCGGCGAGTCGTCGTGGAGCTCGGGGGCGCGCACGCCGCCGCCGTACGGCATGCGGACGACGAGCGGAAACTCCATCGCGCCGCGAGTGCGCCAGCGGTAGCGGCCCACGTGGTTGATCAGCTGGTCGAGGCACGGGTAGCTGAAGGCGTCGTACTGCATCTCGCAGACGGGGCGCCAGCCGGCCATGCAGAGACCGACGGCAGCACCGAGAATCCCGGCCTCCGCGAGCGGCGTGTCCACGCACCGATCCGGCCCGAAGCGCTCGAGCAACCCGGCCGTGGCGCGGAAGACCCCGCCCGAACGGCCGACGTCCTCGCCCATCACCAGCACCGAGTCGTCCCGCTCCAGCTCGACGTGCAGGCAGTCGTTCACCGCCCGCAGCAGCGTCAGCTCAGCCAAGGATCCTCCGCAGCTCAGCGAGATCGTCCGCGAGCCCCGCGGGCGGGTCGGCGTAGGCGTACTCGAAGACGAGCTCGGGATCCGCGGGCGGCTCGGCCTCGGCGGTGGCGATGGCCGTGCGCATCAACTGGGTCGCCTCCTCCTTCACCTCCTCCACCGCTGTGTCGTCGAGCACGCCGAGCCGCCGCAGATACCGCTCGAACCGCCCGACGCACTCGTTCCGCTTCTCCTCATCGACCCGCTCCTGGTCGATGTAGGGGCTCGGGTCGTCGGCGGTCGCGTGCGGCGCGCTGCGGTAGGTGACCGCCTCGATGAAGGTTGGCCCGTCACCGGCGCGCGCTCGGACGGCGGCGTCGCGCGTCGCCTCGTAGACCGCGAGCACATCGGCGCCGTCCACGCGCACGCCGGGCATGCCGTAGCCGATCGCCTTGTCGGCAAGCGTCGGCGCGGCCGTCTGCGCCGAGAGCGGTGTCGAGATCGCCCACTGGTTGTTGTTGCAGAGCAGGATCAGCGGAGCCCGCATCACGCCCGCGAAGTTGGCCCCCTCGTGGAACGCGCCCTCGGAGGTGGCGCCGTCGCCGAAGAAGGCGATTGCGGTCGTCCGCTCGCCCCGCAGCTTCTTCCCCCAGGCCAGCCCCATGGCGTGCGGCACGTGGGTCGCGATCGGGACGCAGATCGAGGCGAGGTTGTACTCGAGCGGGTTCCACCAGCCGGAGGGATGCCCCCGCCACCAGGAGAGGACCGTCGCCGCCGGCATCCCGCGCAGGAGGCCGATCGCCGACTCCCGGTAGCTCGGGAAGATCCAATCGTCGCGCTCGAGCGCGTAGACGGCACCCACCTGCATCGCCTCGTGGTTCCAGAAGATCGCGTATGTGCCGATCCGGCCCTGGCGGTGGTAGACGACCGAGCGCTCGTCGTAGGTCCGCATGAGGACGAGCTGTCGGTAGAGCTCGAGAAAGTCGCTCTCGTCGAGCCCCTCGACCTCGCCGTCGGGCACGCTCTCGCCGTCACCGATCACGCGACGTAGCCCTCGCTCGGCGGGTACGACCTGGGCCATCCGCGGGCGATGGTACCTCAGGCCACGAGGATCGAAACGGCGTCGCGCTCGGCCTCGAATACCGCGTCGGACACGTCGCCGAGGTCCTCGCCGTCGGCCTCGAGCGGTAGGGGCTCGTCGCACGTCACCCGGATCTCGTCCACGTCGTGTAGGCCCAGCGCACCCGGCATCCCGGCCAGGGCGCGCCCCGTCGCCATCCGGGCGACCAGCCGGGCTCCCGTCCCCGGCCCAGCCTGCTCCAGCGCCCAGACATCGAGACCGAGCTCGAAGCGCGCGTGCGGCGAAACGCGGAGCGGGACGCGTCCGGCGTATGTAAAGACCTCGCCGTTCGAGACGAGCACGAGCGCCGCCCGCCCCAGCCCTTCGACCTCTAGCCGGGGCCGGTACCCGCGGAGCAGCCGCCTGGCGACGGCCCTGGCGTACTCGAAGTCGCCGCGCCGGCGGCCGTCAGACGCGCGCTTCATCGTCTCCAGCTCGCGCACGGTCTCCGAGTCGACCCCGATCCCGGCCGCGAACCCAAACCGGCGCCCGTTGACGCGCCCGAGCGAGATGCGACGCTCCCGCACCGCCGCTTCGGGATCGCGCGGTACGCCGAGCGCACGCGCCAGGACGTTCGTGTGACCGCCGGCGACGATCCCGAGCGGTTTCCCCGCCGGCAGGCCGTTCAGCACCTCGTTGACGACGCCGTCCCCGCCGAAGACGAAAACCGCCTCGCCCTGAGCCTCGCGCGCGAGCTCGGTCGCATGGCCGCGCCGCTCGGTAAGCAGGGTCTCGACGGCATCGAGCCGGCGTTCGAGCTCGCGCACCCGCTGCTCGGTGACGCGGCTCGCAAACGGGTTGACGATCAGCGTGGGCTGCACGCGCCGAGCATGCCAGGAACGACGTTGGATACGGGCTACGACGGCGTCGAATAGCCCCGCATGCCGTCGACGAGCAGCGCATAGAAGCGGTCGGCCAGCTCGTCGGTGTTGCGGCCCGGCTGCAGCCAGGTGTAGGCCCAGTTTGCCGCCGAAAGCAGGAGCAGGGCGGCAACGGACTCGTCCAGATCGGCGCGGAGCTCCGACAGCTCCCGCCCCTCGCGGAAGAGGTCGCGGATCCGTTCCTCGTAGCGGCGTCGCTCGGACACGATCTCCTCTCGCCGCGCTCCCTCGAGGTACCGCCATTCCTGCACGAAGACCGTCGCGACATCGAGTTGCTCCGCGACGACCCGAAGGTGGCCGCGCAGCGCAAGCCGGATCTTCTCCGTCGCAGGCAGGTCCTCCGGGATGGCGTCGAGCGCGCCGTGGAACGCCGCGGCACCGTCCCTCATCGTCTCGTACAGGAGGTCCTCCTTCGAGGCGATGTGGGAGTAGAGCGAGCCCTTCTGGACGCCGAGCGCGTCCGCGATGTCCCCGATCGACGTGCCGTGGTAGCCCTTCCGGGCGAAGAGCTTCGCGGCCTCGCGTGTCAGCTCTGAGCGACGGGCAGACATGCCGCCGCAGCGTACCCGGGAGGGTCTCTCGGCCGGATCCGAGGATCCCGCTGCGCTCTTACGTCGTCTCGCGGGGATGCGGGCCGACGATCTCCACGCCGTAGTCCGCGAGCGCCCGCTGTGCCTCTTCCGGGGTTTTCGGCGCGAGCTCGAACATGCGCTCGAAACCGCCAGGGGTGTTGACGACGAGAATGCGCGCCGACGGCGACTCGATCGTGAACGTGTGCGGGATGCCCTGGGGGAACGACACGAAGGAACCCGAGGTGCAGCGGTAGGTCTCGTCGCCGACGTGGAACGAAACGTCGCCGTCGAGCACGTAGAACCACTCGTCCTCCCGGCTGTGGATGTGCAGCGGAGGCTCGTCACCGGGGCTGATCACGACCTCGCAGACCCCGATCTCCGGGTCGGACGCCTTCAGCGTGATGCCCGCCTCGAACCAGGCCATCCGCTCGCCTGCACCAGGCGAGATGGAGTACGGCTTTTGGCTGTCGATCTGGGTGGTCATGTTGATGAGCTCCTTTATGCCTGCCCCTTTTTGTGAGACCTTGGTCTCTTGGTAAGACTTGTGTCTCTTCATGAGACGGTGGTATTATGCAGGTCCGACCATGGTCCGTCAAGAAGAAGCAATCGCTGGACGTGAACGGCAGAAGAATCGTACGAGACGCGCGCTCGTCGAGGCGGCCGCGGAGCTCGTGCGCAACGGGAAGCAGCCGGCCGTCGCGGAAGTTGCCGAGGCAGCCGAGGTGTCTCGTGCCACGGCCTACCGTTACTTCCCGACGCAGGAGGTGCTGGCCGCCGAGGTGGCGCTGTTTGCCGCCGGCGGACCGCTGTTCTCCGACGAGGAGAGTGTCGACCTGCCGGCGCCCGAAGCGGTCGGCCGCCTCGTGCGCCGGGTGGCCGAGTGGGCGTACGAGAACGAGCAGTCGCTGCGAATCCTTCTGCGTCTTTCGCTCGACCCGTCAACCGGCGTCCGTCGGCCGGCCCACCGGGTCGCCTGGATCGCCACCGCGCTCGAGCCGGTCCGGGAGCAGATCGATTCGAAGACCTACGAGAAGCTGGCGGCCGCGCTCACGCTTCTGCTCGGAATCGATCCGGTCGTGGTCATGACGGACATCGCGCGCGTCTCTCGGAAGCAGGGGCTCGACGCGCTCGAGTGGAGCGCTCGCGCCATGGTCGAGGCGGCGCTGCGCGAATAGAGCGTTTGCTACGGTCCTCCTAACGATCGTTCGGTAGGGAGGCTCGGTGAACGAGCAGGAATTCCTCGAGTACGTGCATGGCGGAGGCCAGGTCGAGGTCGAGGACTGGATGCCCGACGAGTACCGGGCCAAGCTGATCAAGTTCATCGAGATGCACGGCAACTCCGAGCTGATGGGCGTGCTGCCCGAGCGCGAGTGGATCCTCCGCGCGCCGACGCTGCAGCGGAAGCTGGCGCTGACCGCGAAGGTGCAGGACGAGGTCGGGCACTCGCAGCTGATCTACCGCGTGGTCGAGGACCTCGGGAAACCGCGCGAGCAGTGCCTCGCCGACCTGATCAGCGGCAAGTCGAAGTTCCACAACGTCTTCCACTACCCCACTGTTTCCTGGGGCGACGTGGGTGTCATTGCTTGGCTGGTCGACGCGGCCGCGATCATTTCCCAGAAGGCGCTGCTCAAGTGCTCATATGCGCCGTACGCCCGGATCATGAAGAAGATCTGCTGGGAGGAGTCGTTCCACATCCTCCACGGCCGCGACGTGATCCTCACTCTCATGAACGGGGCTGCCGAGCAGCGGGAACTCGTCCAGGAGGCGCTCGACCGGTGGTGGGGGCCGCTGATGCAGTTCCACGGCAACCCGATCGCGGCCGAGGACGACCCGGTCGTTCAGTGGCGGATCAAGACGCAGGGGAACGAGGAGGCGCGCCAGCAGTTCCTCGACGGCTACGTGCCGCAGGTCTGGGAGCTGGGGCTGACCGTGCCCGACCCGAAGCTGCGCAAGAACGACGGCGGCGTCTGGGAGTACACCGAGCCCGACTGGGACGAGCTGAAGAGCGTCGTCACCGGGCACGGCCCGAAGACGGCCGAGCGGCTCGAGTTCCGGCGCGTCTCGCGCGAGGAGACGGAGTGGGTCCGGCACGTGATGCTGGCCGAAGCGGCGTGATCTTCGAAGTCTTCCGCCAGGAGCGGAAGGGCGTCGCGTTCGAGCACGCCGGCTCGGTCGCCGCACCCGACGAGGCGTTCGCGAAGGCGTACGCACACGAGCAGTACGGCCGGCGCGGCGAGTCGGTCGCGCTCTGGGTCGTCGCGCGCGGGTCGATCCTCGAGGTCGAGGACTTCGTCGACGAGCTGAACAAGAACTACCACCGGGTGGACGGCTATTCCCTGAAGGCTAAGCTTGCGGAGGCGCGTGAACGAGCAGGAACAGTTACTCGCGATCGCTGACGACGAGCTCGTCCTGGGCTGGCGCGACTCGGAGTGGACCGGGATCGCGCCGGTGCTCGAGGAGGACGTCGCCTTCTCGTCGATCGCCCAGAACGAGATCGGGCATGCGCGGGCGCTGTACCAGCTGCTCTCGGAGGACGCGGATGCTTTGGCGTTCGACCGCGCGCCGGAGGAGTACCGGTGCTCGCAGCTGGTCGAGCTGCGGTTCGTGCCCGACTGGGCGCGGACGATCGCGCGCCGGGTCCTGTATGAGGCCGCCGACGAGCTACGGCTCGAGGTGCTGAAGGGCTCGGCGGACGCGGCGGTCGCAGGGCTCGCGGCCAAGATCGACCGCGAGGAGGCCTACCACCGCATGCACGCCGAGATGTGGCTCGAACGGCTCCGCGACGAACCGCGCTTCCGCGATGCGGTCGAGGAACTGTGGCCCTACGCGCTCGGGCTCGTCGGCCCGGAGCTGCGCCCGGCACTGGCCGCGCGGTTCGGGCTAGCGGAAGCCGAACCGGTCGAGCGCGGGACGCACGTCGACGACTGGCCGGCGCTCTGGGACGAGATGACGATGGTGCGCCGCTCGGTACCGGGGGCAACATGGTGACGGCCGCGGCGGTCTGGGAAGCGCTGACCGAGATCGAGGACCCGGAGATCCCGGTGATCTCGATCGTCGACCTCGGCGTCGTCCGCGACGTTCAGGTCGAGGGCGACCGCGTCCACGTCGAGTTCACGCCGACGTTCCTCGGCTGTCCCGCCCTCGAGGTGATGCGCGACCAGATGGCGGCGAGGATCGAGGAGCTCGGCGCCGAGGCCGACGTCGAGGTGATCATGGACGACTCGTGGTCGACCGACCGGATCACGTCGGCGGGCCGCGAGAAGCTGCGCGCCGCGGGCTTCGCCCCGCCGGCGCCGCGCGAGGCGACGGCACCAAAGCTGGTCCAGCTCCAGACCGGGGCCTTCCGCTGCCCCTACTGCGGCTCGACTGACACGAAGCTGGAGAACATCTTCGGCCCCACCCCGTGCCGCTCGATCCGCTACTGCGCCGCCTGCCGCCAGCCGTTCGAGCAGTTCAAGACGATCTGATGCGGCGCGCGACCCTGGCCGCAGCGGTGCTGCTCGTGCTCGTTCCGTCCGCGCCGGCGAAGGCCCCGCTCGGCCCGGCTGCGGTCGTGCGCCTGGACAGCGGCGCTGAACCGAAGCGACAACGAGGCGGCCGCCAACCTGTTTGCGAAGAACGCGGTCGTCATCCAGAACGGCCTCAGACTCGTCCTCTTCAGCCACCACATCGCCGCGCTGTGGATGAAGGGCGTGCCGTGCTCGGGCCGTCTCGTCCACATCACGGTCACGAAGGACCTCGCGGACGCGATCTTCGTGCTCGGCTCCCGGAAAGGCATCAAGTGCGACGCCCCGGGCATCAAGGCACGCGCTGCCTTCGTCGTCCGGAACGGAAGGATCATTCGCTGGGTGCAGCTGCCGGTGCCGAAGTCGGCCGCATAACCCCGAGCCGAGCTGATCTAGCGCTATCGGCCGAAGAGCCCGATCAGACCGCGGGCGTACCATTCTTCCCACGACTCATCCCGCTTCTTGGCGGTGTAGTCGCGGTCGAACTGGACGAGCGCGTGGACGAGGTGGCTGCGCACGGGGGCGGCGCCAAGCTCGTCCGGCAGCTCGGAGTGGTCGAGCAGCCAGTCCGCGTACCACGACGCCCAGTCAGGGTCCTCGCCGTCCGTGATCCGGTACACGACATGGTGCGTTTCCGCGGCCTCGTGGAGCAGGGCACTGATCCGGGAGGCGTCTGCCATGCGGCGCGACCCTACCGGAGCAGGAAGCCCTCGCCGAGCTCGTCGTCCGGCTCGAGGACGAACTCGTGACGGCCGGTCAGGTGCGCGCTGCCCTCGACCTCGGTGACGACACCGCCCGCGACCTCCTCGACCACCCGGCCGGTGAACTCGCTGCCGACGATGCTCAGGTGTCGGAGCGGCTCCCCC
>DATCPA010000132.1:0-1692 GCA_036564335.1 Gaiellaceae bacterium | reverse complement strand
TCGATCGGTGCCGCCAGCGCCGCCATGAGTCGCAGCGCGGCCCCGAACGCCAGCGGACGCGCTGGGGCGAGGTCGGCGACGACGGTCATCGCGGTCTCGGCCGCCCGGCGATAGCGCTGATCGGCGGTGAGCAGGTAAAGCAGCCAGGCCGCGTCGGCGGTCGCGGTGAGTCCGGAGGGATAGGCACCCTCCGACGGGTCGAGGTCGATGCTGAGGCCCTGGGCGGCCAGCACCGGGTCGGCGCCGTTCGGGGCGCGGAACGTGTCGGTGGCCTCCGATAGCGTGCTGTCGATCAGCCGGCGCCCGGCCGTGGCGTAGCCGGGCTCCCCCGTCGCCAGCGCGAGTTCGAGGAGGCCGCGTGCACACATCCCGTAGTCCTCCAGGGTGGCCTGCGCGGTCGACGTCCGGCCCTCGACGGATGCGCGAACGAGGGTGCCGTCGCCGCGCCGGTGCTGAGTGAGCAGGTATTCGGCGGCTCGGCGAGCCGCGCCGATGAGGGCGTTGTCCGCGAAGGCGAAGCCCGCGCGGGCGAGCGCGGCGATGGCGAGGCCGTTCCAGCCGGTGAGCACCTTCCGGTCGAGCGCCGGCGGGGTCTCCGCGCTGCGGCCGTCCTCGTCGAGCGCGTAGTAGCCGCCCTCGACCCGACGGCCGGCGACGACGCTCTCTGAGTCCTGGGCGCTGGCGAAGCCTCCGCTGGGGAGTTGCAGCACGGTCGTGAGGAAGCGGGCGATCCCCTCGGCGACGCTGCGCGCCCACTGCTCGCCGGTGAGCTGCCAGGCCCGCGTGTAGAGGTCGAGCAGCTGCGCGTTGTCGTAGAGCATCCGCTCGTAGTGCGGTTCGCTCCAGTCGCGGTTCACCGCGTACCGGAAGAAGCCGCCTTCGACCGGGTCGCGCAGCGGTGACGCGCCCATGCGCTTGAGGGTGCGCAGGGCGAGCGAGCGGCCGTCCGGCCGGTCGAGCAGGAATCCAAGCGTCGGCGCCACCGGGAACTTCGGCGCGCCGCCGAAGCCGCCGAAGGTCGTGTCCTCGTAGGCGGCGAGGGCTGCCATCGTGCTCGCGAGCGCGGCCGCGTCGGGCAGGGCGCTCGCGGCGAGGTGCTGACCGGATGCCTCGGCGAGCGCGTGCGCAACCATGGCGGCGCTTGCCGTGACCTCGTCGCGGCGGCTGGTCCAGGCATCCGTCACCGCTTCGAGCACCTGGCGGAAGGACGGTCGCCCGGGCAGCGGCTGCGGCGGGAAGTAGGTGCCGGCGTGGAAGGCTCGGCCGTCGGGCGTCACGAAAACGTTCAGGGGCCAGCCCAGGCCCTCGATGAACGCGCTGGCGGCGGCGAGGTAGCCGGCGTCGACATCCGGATGCTCCTCGCGGTCGACCTTGACGCTGACGAAGTGTTCGTTGAGATAGGCGGCGAGCGCTGGATCGCTGAAGCTCTCGCGCGCCATCACGTGGCACCAGTGGCAGGTCGAGTAGCCGATCGAGACGAGCACGGGAACGTCGCGCTCGCGCGCCTCCGCGAACGCCTCGGCACCCCAACCGTGCCAGTCGACGGGGTTGTCGGCGTGCGACCGCAGGTAGGGGCTGATCGCGTCGACAAGTCGGTTCGGCATGCCTCCATTGTCCTCCGCGCCCGCCCTCCGCGCCCGCCCCGCCGCCCACTCCCCGCCGACTCGCCGCCCACTCCCCGCCCACTCCCCC
>DATCPA010000131.1:0-1839 GCA_036564335.1 Gaiellaceae bacterium | reverse complement strand
CAGCGCGCGGCGACGAGAGCGCGGTAGGCGCCGCGCCCACGCGCGTGGGGGAGGACCGCGCCTCCGTTCAGCGTCACCGCGCCGTCGAGATACGTCGAGCTGGCCGACCCGACGATCTCACCGTCCACGAGCGCGACGAATGTCTTCCAGCCGCCCGTGGCGAGCTTCTCCTCGTACCGTGCGCGCAGCTGCTCGTCGTCCATGCCGACATCCCCGCCGAACGCCGTCTCCGCGACTCGGTTTGCCGCCCTGAACTCCTCGAAGTCCCGCGCCTCCCGAGCCTCGATGTCCTCGGGTGGCGGGGGCGGCGGCGCGCCCAGCACCATGCCGACGACGTACGGGTCGTGGTCGTCGACGAGGCCCCTCGCGCGCAGTTGCTTGGCCAGGTCGGGCGGTGTCGCGGAGCTCCCGACTTCCCAGGTGCAGGCCGATCGGCCCCGCTCGCGCAGGAGCGCGTGCACCTCCTCGAGCGTACTGTCGATCGTCTCCGGCGTGAGCCGGAACCGCTGGGCCACGTTCCAGCTCGGATGCGCGCTCGGGCCCATCCAGAGCACGAAGCGCTCGTTCTCGATCCGCTCGTCGCGTGGCCCGAGCGGCTGGTGCGTGTTCGCGTTCTCCGCGACCGAGAGGATGTGCGGCGAGAGGCTCAGCGGTCGGGGACGCTCAGGCCGTGAACTCGTCGGCGACCGAGAGTGCCTCGTCCAGCGCCGCGATGCCCTCGTCGATCTCCTCGCGCGTGATCGTCAGCGGCGGGCAGACCATGACGACGTTCCAATGGGTCATGAGATAGAGCCCACGCTCGAGCGCCGCCTTCGCAAGCGCGGTGACGGGCTTCGCCGCCTCACCCGTGCCGTTGAAGGGAACGAGCGGCTCTCTCGTCTCGCGGTTCTTGACGAGCTCGAGCCCCCAGAAGCAGCCGAGCCCGCGCACCTCGCCGATGCACGGATGACGCTCCTGCAAGCCGCGCAGCTCCTCGGCGAACACCTCGCCCATCGCGGCCGAGTTCTCGACTATGCCCTCCTCCTGGAAGGCCTCGATCGACGCGACGCCCGAGGCGCACGCGAGCGGATGACCGCTGTATGTGAGCCCACCCGCGAACGGCTTGTCGCGCACCCAGTCCGCGAGCTTGCGCGAGATGATCATCGCGCCGAGCGGCACGTAACCCGAGTTGATCCCCTTGGCGACCGTGAGGATGTCCGGGACGACGTCCCAGTTCTCGCACGCGAACCACTTGCCCGTGCGCCCGAAGCCGGCC
This sequence comes from Gaiellaceae bacterium, assembly GCA_036564335.1. Lineage (GTDB taxonomy): Bacteria > Actinomycetota > Thermoleophilia > Gaiellales > Gaiellaceae > DATBLE01. The sequence goes on along the minus strand of DATCPA010000131.1, from coordinate 584 downwards.
ATGACCTCGTCGCAGATGAGCAGGATCCCGTGCCGGTCGCAGACCTCGCGGATCGACTGCAGATAGCCGTCCGGCGGCACGATCACGCCGTTCGTCCCGGTGACGGTCTCGAGGATCACGGCCGCGACGGTCTGCGGTCCCTCGTACTGGAGGATCTCCTCCAGGTGCGGCGCGCCCGTGCAGACCGGGCACGGATCGGGGTGGCCTGCGGGGCAGCGATACGTGTACGGATCGAGGATGCGCACGACGCCAGGGATCCCGGGCTCGGCCGCCCAGCGGCGCGGATCGCCCGTGAGCGTGATCCCGCCTGCGGTCGCGCCGTGGTAGGAGCGGTAGCGCGCGACGATCTTGTGCCGGCCGGTCGCCCAGCGCGCGAGCTTGATCGCGTTCTCGTTCGCCTCGGCGCCGCCGTTCGTGAAGAAGGACATGGAGAGGTCGCCGGGCGTGACCTCCGCAAGGAGCTTGCCGAGGCGTGAGCGCGATTCCGTCGCCATCGGCGGGCCGATCGTCGCGAGCTGCTCGGCCTGCTCCTTGATCGCTGCGATGACCTTCGGGTGCTGGTGGCCGATCGAGACGTTGACGAG
>DATCPA010000119.1:0-2262 GCA_036564335.1 Gaiellaceae bacterium | reverse complement strand
TCTTCAGGTATTTCTCGGTGACGCTGCCAAGCCCGGGCACCATCGCTTGGGCCTCAAAGGCATAACAGGTGACGTTCGACGGTTGTCCGGGTGGGCAGCCAGGCAGGAAGTGCCACTTGACCGGGAACTTCGCCTTGAGCTGGAGCGTGCCGGTGGCCTGGCTCGTTCCCGACGCGCCCCCGACGAGCGTCAGAGCGAGGGCAAGCACGCATCCGATGGAAATCGCTCGCCCCATACAACGACCCTACAGGTGAGGGCGGGGCTTTGTAACGTTTTTCACAAAAGCACCGTGAATCGCCCAGAACTCGACGGTAGCCTTGCGGACGTGACGAAGAAGTCAGTGCAGCTGTCGGGGATCGTCGTCGCCGAGTCCGCGGTCTCCTCGATCGATCCCGACGCCGGCGTGCTCATGTACCGCGGCTACGACATCGGCGACCTCGCCGAGCGCTCGACCTACGAGGAGACGGCGCTGCTGCTGCTCGACGGGAACGCCCCGTCGGCGGAGGCCCTGGATGCCTTTCGCGCGGAGCTGGCCGAGCGGCGTGAGCTGACCGCCGAGACCGCGGAGGCCATCGACCGGCAGGCGTCGACTGCCGCGCCGATGGAGGTGCTCCGCACGGCGGTCTCGACACTCTCGGCGGCGAAACCCACCCAGCTGATCGCCCAACTGCCGACGATGGTGGCGCGGTACCACCGGCGGCGTGAGGGCCTGGAGCCGGTCGCCCCGGACCCGTCGCTGGCCTACTCCGAGAACTTCCTCGCGATGCTGCACGGCGAGCGGGCGAGCGAGCGAGACGCGCGCGCCTTCGACGTCTCGATGATCCTGCACGCCGAGCACGAGATGAACGCCTCGACGTTCACCGCGCGCGTGGTGGCCGGCACCGGCGCCGACCTGACCGCCGCCGTGGTCGCCGCGATCGGCGCGCTCAGCGGCCCGCTCCACGGGGGCGCCAACGAGGCGGCGATGGCTCTCTTCGAGCGCATCGGCTCGGCCGACCGCGCCCCCGACGAGGTGCGGGCAGCCCTCGAGCGCAAGGAGAAGCTCTTCGGCTTCGGCCACCCGCTCTACCGCGCGTACGACCCGCGGGCGGTGATCCTGAAGCGCCTATCGCGCGAGCTCTCGGAAGACGCCGGCGAGCCGAACTGGTACGCGATCACGGAGGCCACGGAGCGAACGGTGGTCGAGGAGAAGGGCCTCTACCCGAACGTCGATCTCTACTCGGGCTCGGTCTACCGCTACCTAGGGATCCCGACCGACCTGTTCACGCCGCTCTTCGCGGCGAGCCGCGTCGTCGGCTGGTCGGCCCACGTGCTCGAGCAGCAGGCCGACAACAAGATCATCCGCCCGTCGGCCGAGTACATCGGCAAGCCGCGCCGCGCCTTCCCCGCGTAGGCTCCCGCCGGTGCAGCTCTACCTCGTACGTCACGCGGAGGCTGCCGAGGGCGAGCCGGACGAACTGCGGCCGCTGACCCCCGAGGGTCGCGAGGCAGCGCGCGCACTCGGCAAGCGGCTCGCCGACGACGGCGTGCGCCCCGACGCAGTGGTCACCAGCCCCCTCCTCCGCGCACGAGAAACCGCACTGGAGCTGGCGCGTCCCGCAGGCCTCGAGCCGGAGCCCGACGAGCGGCTGGCTCCAGGCGCGACCGCCGAGGCCGTTCGCGCCGCCGCCGAGGAGCGGGGCGAGACCGTGGTCGTCGTCGGCCATCAGCCGGACTGCTCCAAGATCGTGGCGGCGCTCACCGGCGGCCCTGAGCCTGCATTCCCGCCCGGCGGCATGGTCGCGATCGAACTCTCGGCATGAGCGCCATCGCCGTTCGCGACCTACGCAAGACCTACGGCGAGCTCGAGGCGGTGCGCGGCATCAGCTTCGAGGTCCAGCAAGGCGAGGTCTTCGGCCTGCTCGGCCCGAACGGTGCCGGCAAGACGACCACCGTCGAGATCCTCGAGGGCTACCGCCGGCGCGACGCAGGCCAGGTGGAGGTGCTCGGCATCGACCCGGCTGCGGCCAGCGGCGATTGGCGCGAGCGGATCGGCGTCGTCCTCCAGTCGTCGGCGATGTACGAGACGCTGACGGTCGCCGAGATGCTGAAGGTCTTCGCCGGCTACTACCGCACCCCACGGCCGGTGGACGAGGTGGTCGAGCTGGTCGGCCTCCGCGAGAAGCGCGACAACCGGGTGCGCCTGCTCTCGGGCGGCCAGCGGCGCCGGCTCGACCTGGGTCTTGCGCTCGTCGGCGACCCGGAACTGATCTTCCTCGACGA
>DATCPA010000076.1:0-12589 GCA_036564335.1 Gaiellaceae bacterium | reverse complement strand
CATTTTGAGATATGCATGTCTGCTCGCAGTGCTCGGAGTGGTGGCAGTGGCTCTCGTGCCTCGGGCGACCGCGAAGCAACACTCCAACAGCCGGAAGCAGGCAGCCGAACATGCCCGGAAGCAGGCAGCCGAACATGCGCTGATGGCCCGCCTCCTTCAAGGAATCGCCACCCGCCGCGACGAGACCTGGCGCTGGGAGCGCGTGATGCACCGGGCGCGCACTCCGTACGTAGACAGTGCGCGCCGGATTCGCAGCGTGGCCTACCGGAAGTGGGTGCTCCATCTCTGGCATCACCGCGCCGTTAAGGCGAAGCGGCAGGCACTCACGCCGCCGCACCGGCGCGAATGGCTCTGTATCCACAACTACGAGGGGAGGTGGACGGATTCGGGCGCTCCCTACTACGGCGGCCTGCAGATGGATCGCGAGTTCCAGGCCACCTACGGGCCCGAGCTCTTGCGGAAAAAGGGAACGGCCGACCACTGGACGCCGCTGGAGCAGATGTGGGTGGCGGAACGGGCCTATCGGACGCGCGGTTTCTGGCCGTGGCCCAACACGGCGAGAAACTGCGGCTTGCTGTAGCGGCTTGCGCCAGAGGTTAGGCTGGAAGATGATCGGGCAACCCTGATGTGGGAGTCAGCATGGACCGACTGACAGCGCTGATCGACCAGGCCGAGGAGCAGGGCTGCGTCAACCTGTCGCAGTTCAGCGAGCTCGTCCAGGAGCTCGAGCTCGACGGCGACGACCTGGCGAAGCTCTACGAGCAGCTCGAGGAGCGGGGCATCGAGCTCAGCGACGACTGCGCGCGGCTGCACGAGGAAGAGGCGACCTTCGTCAACGGCGAGCTCGCCAGCGCGACCACGGACGCGCTCCAGCTGTTCCTGAACGAGGCGGGGCGCTACAAGCTGCTGACGGCCGGGGAGGAGGTCGAGCTGGCCAAGCGGATCGAGCGCGGCGACAGGGCGGCCAAGGACCTCATGATCAACTCGAACCTGAGGCTGGTCGTCTCGATCGCCAAGCGCTACCAGGGACACGGGCTCTCGCTGCTCGACCTGATCCAGGAGGGGATCATCGGGCTGATCCGCGCGGTCGAGAAGTTCGACCACCGCAAGGGCTTCAAGTTCTCCACGTACGCGACGTGGTGGATCCGTCAGGCTGTCCAGCGCGGCGTCGCGAACAAGTCCCGCACGATCCGGATCCCGGTGCACATCATCGAGCGTGAGCAGAAGATCGCTCGTGCCGAGCGGGAGCTCGTCGTGAAACTCGGCCGGCAGCCCACCGACCAGGAGCTGGCGAAGGCCTCGAAGCTGCCCGTCAAGCAGGTGCGCGAGGTCAAGTCTGCCGCTCGGACGGTGACGAGCCTCGACCGCCCGATCGGCGACGACGGCTCGGGCGCGTACGGCGACCTCTTCGCTGCCGACCAGCCCCAGACGGAGGAGGAGGTCGAGATCAGCCTGCGCGAGGAGACGCTCCGCAAGGCGCTCGACGCGCTGCCCGACCGCGAGCAGACTGTGCTGAAGCTCCGCTACGCGCTCGACGGCAACGAGGAGCCGCTCTCGCTGGAGGCGATCGGCAAGCGGCTCGGAATCACGCGCGAGCGCGTCAGGCAGATCGAGGCGAACGCGCTTCAGACCTTGTCGATGCTGCGCGAGGTCGAGTCGCTGCGCGACGCGGCTTAACGCCCGCCGAGCGCCCGGCCGAGGCGCGGGCGGAATAGGTCGCGGTGTCTGACACCTACGGTGTCAGACGCTGAAGACTCACCGGCCCCACGCTCTGTTTATCGGTTGTGGGGCTAATGCCCCACAACCTGGACGATCCAGCGGCGGTCGCGCTCGCGGTCCAGCTCCATGAACAGCACGCGCTGCCAGGTGCCGAGCAGCAGCTCGCCGTCGCGGATCGGGATCGACTCGCCGGCGGTGCCGAGCAACATCGCCATGCAGTGTGAGTGGCCGTTCCCGAAGTCGACGTCTTCGGGGCAGATGTTCTCGGTGCGACGGTCCCAGTCATCGTGCGCGTAGTAGGTCTCGCGCGGAACGAGACGGAGCAGCAGGCTCGTGAAGTCCTCGAGGAAGCCCTGCTCGAACTCGTTCACCCGCACGCAACACGTCGTGTGGGGTGAATAGACGCAGGCGATCCCCTCCTGGACGCCGCTCTCCGTCACGGCCTCCCGAACCTCCTCGGTGATGTCCCGGACGGTCAGGCCGCCGGCCGTTCGGAGCTGCTGTTCGATCTGGAAGACCTTCATCCGGTCAACACCTCCGCTCGTTTTGCCAGTCGGCCGTATTCTGCGCCATCGGCGCGCGTCGCGCCACGTTACGCTGATTCCCGCGGGCCTGTAGCTCAGTTGGTCAGAGCAGCGGACTCATAATCCGTTGGTCCCAGGTTCGAGTCCTGGCGGGCCCATTCGTTGTAATTGGCACAACGCTGGCGGCGGCGCGACGTCAGGCGCGAGACGAACTCATCCCTCGCCGGGCCAACGGATTGACGTCGTGCAGCCCGACGCTGCTAGCCGATCGTCTTCTCGGGTGGCGGTAGCTCCGTCACGTAGAGAAGCTCAAGCAACGCGCCCATCTCGGGGATGTCGAAGTAGCAGAACTCGCCGAGCTCGCCCATGTCCGCGCTCTGGACCATCTCCCGCCCCTGGCGCACCAGCTCCGCCTTGGCCTCTCGCATCGCCTCCCGGCTCGGATATGCGACGCAGGTGTGATGAAACCCCTCGCCGTTCGCCTCCAGGTGGCCGACGTAGATGCTCTCGCCCTCGTGTGGCGCTAGCAACTCGAAGTTCGAGCCCCCACGGGCGCGAACCCGATGCGGAAGGAGAAGGGAACCTCTCGCCCCCGAACCGTGGTGGCCACCGGCTCGATCGTCCAGACACCCCACGGTCCGATCCCGGACTCTGCCAGCGCCGCCGCCGTCTTTTCCACGTCGTGCACGACGAAGCAGGTGTGATGGAGCGTGCCTGACTCTGTGATTTTCACCCGTGCCTCCCAGGTTGAGGGCCGACGACTGCCGCCGGTCGCTCATGGCGCGACTAGCTCAAAGAGTCTAAAGCCAAGCATCCTCGCATGAGCCGCGCCTCGATCCAAACGGCGCAGCGCGCTCATCGACATTACCTGCGAGTCAATGCGCTCTCGTCAACTCTTTCTCGCGAAGCCAAGTTTTCTCGGCCGTGTTCGATCCGAGGAACGGCGGGACGGCGTGCGAGGACGTCCGCTCGTCTTGCGCCTACTTGGGCCCGATCGCGGCAAGCGGCGATCAAGGTGTTCCGAGGGGTTTCAAAGCTGTCCGGTTAGGTCCATTCTGAACCGCTGGCAGCAGGCCGTTTCTCGGCTTCCAGTGTTGCCCGACCCGGCGCCGACTACGTCGTTGGTGAACTGCGTCGTCCCGATCATCACCGCCTGCACCCGTGAGACGGCGACGCCCGAGGACTCGACGAGGGCGCGCAGCGCTGCCAGGATCCCGCCCGTCACATCCGGCGTCGTCGGCGTCTTCGCCTCGGCGAGCACGTCGCGCCCATCGACGGGGACGGCGTCCGTGTTCGTGCCGCCGACGTCGATGCCGATGCGCACTACTCGTCGAACCCGTAGAGCTCGCGCGCGCGCTCTGACGAGAGGACGCCGTCTGCGATGTCCTCACGAACGGCGGCCGGATCGCGCTCGCTCGGCGGTCCGTAGCCGCCGCCCGAGGGCGCGATCAGGAACAACCGGTCGCCGGCCTGCGCAGCCCGGTACGGGAACTTCGACGGCACCTCGACTCCGTTCTCACCGCAATGGTTGATCTCGACGCGCCCCGGAGTTCCGTCGCCGCCGCCGAACAGCCCCGGGGGCGGATGCACCGAGCCGTCGCCCTCGAGCGACATGCCGCCCGGTGCGAGGAACTCGATCTCGCGGACCGTGCCGAACCCGCCGCGCCATTGCCCCGGCCCTTCGGTGTCGACGTTCAGCTCGTAGCGCGTCACGCGCAGCGGGTAGTGCGACTCGATGTCTTCAATCGGGTTGTTGCGGGTGTTCGCGTACAGCGTGTCGACCGCATCGAGCCCGTCCTTGCCGAAGCGACCGCCGTAGCTTCCCTCCTGGATGTCCATGTAGACCCAGTGCTGCCCGCCTCCGGCGAGACCCGAGTAGGCGACGACCTTCAGGTTGCCGACGCCGGCGCTGACGTTGTGCGGCACGAGCGGTGCCAGCGCGCGCATGACCGTGTCGGCGACGATGTTACCCGGGCAGAAGCGCGCGATCGTCGGGGCCGGGAAACGGGGGTTCGCCAGACAGCCCTCGGGAGCGGTGATTGTGATCGGCCGAAAAAGTCCGGAGTTTGCCGGGACATTGCCGTGACGGTCACTGTCGAGCAGAATCGAGCGGATCGTCAGGTAGATCGCGATGTCGACCGTCCCTTCGAAGGGCATGTTCAGCGGCAGATCGATCTGGGGCGAAGTGCCGGTCAGGTCGACTCGGATGTCGGAGCCCTCGACCGTCACCGTTGCCTTGACGCGGAGATCGCGGTTCGCCGGGTTCGGGTCCTCCTGGAAGCCGTCGATGAAGCCCTCGGCCTCGTAGCTGCCGTCGGGGAGCTTCTCGATCTCCCGCCGCAGCAACCGCTCCGAGTAGTCCATCAGGTCCTCACTCGCAGCCTTCACGGTCTCGATCCCGTAGCGGTCGATCAGCTCCTGGAAGCGCTCGGCGCCGATCCGGCACGCAGCAACCTGCGCCTCCATGTCGCCGACGACAAGCTGGGACGCGCGAACGTTGTCCCGTACGAAGCGCCAGATCCACTCGTTGCGACGGCCCTCCTCCTCGATCTTGATCGCGTTGAACTGGAGGCCTTCCGCGTACGCGTCCGTCGCGTCGACGATGCCGCAGGAGCCGGGTGTCAGCGCGCCGAGGTCGAGGTGGTGGGCGGCGGTCGCCGAGAACGCGACCAGCTCGTCACGGTGGAAGATGGGGACGACGAAGCCGACGTCCGGCTCGTGCGAGGCGCCGTAGTAGGCGTGATTGTGGATGACGACGTCGCCGGGCTTCCACTCCTCGCCGAGCTCGGCGAAACGGCGGTTGATGCCGCGGATGTAGCCGGGGATCGGGCCGGACTGGAGCGGGGTGGACTGCGACGACTCGGCAAGCTGCCGCGCCTGCTCGTCGCAGATCACGCAGCCGAAGTCCTCGGACTCGCGGATGATCGACGAGTAGGACATGTGCGCCAGCTTGTGGCCCATCTCGACCGCGATCGACTCGAGCGCGCCGGCGATCACCGAGGCGGTGATCGGATCGACGCGGGTGCCGGTGCCGGCGGTCGCGCTCATCGGCTCAGGATAAGGCTGCCGGAGGCATCCGCGCCGGCCTTCCAGCCCGGCGGGACGACGGTGGTCGTGTCGCGCTGGAAGACGACGGCCGGACCGTCGAAGCTCTCACCGACCGGAAGCAGCCACCGCTCGTAGTAGCGCGTCGGGTACGGCGTGAGGCTGCCGTTTCGCCGGAAGACACTCTCGCCTTCGCCGAGCACCGGGTCGCCGCCGTTCGTGGGCGCAGGCAGCCGCTCGACCCGCGGCCGCTTGCCGTAGCCGGTGACGCGCAGGTTGACGATCTCGATCGGATCGCGGAACGCGTGTCCGTACTCCTGCTCGTGCAGGCGGTGGAACTCTTCCAGCGCCTCGGGCGTGAAGCGCCCCCCCGGCAGCGGGATCCGCAGCTCGTAACCCTGGCCGACGTAGCGGCAGTCGAGGCCGGCGGCGATCTCGATCTCCTCGTGGACGACCCCATCCTCGTGGAGCCGCGTGCGCAGCTCGTCGGCTGTGGCCGCCAGCTCGTCGTTGAGCCGGTCGGCGTCGATCGCGCCCTCGATCATGAAGACCGTACGCATCTGGTCGTACTTCAGGTCGCTCGTCAGCAGGCCCATCGCCGAGGTGATGCCCGGATACGGCGGGACGATCACCTCGGGGATCTCGAGCGACTCTGCGACCTCGGCCGCCTGCGTCGGGCCGCCGCCACCGAAGGCCACGAGCGCGAACTCGCGCGGATCGTGGCCCTTCTGGACTGTTCGCGAGCGGATCGCGCTCGACATGTTCGCGTTCGCGATCGTGACGATTCCCTCCGCCGCCTCGAGTAAGCCGAGGCCTAGCTGGTCGGCGAGCCGCTGCACCGCGGCGACCGCAAGCTCCCGTTCGAGCTTCATTTCGCCGCCGAGGAAGCGGTCGGGGTCGATCCGGCCGAGGACGACGTTCGCGTCGGTGAGCGTCGGTTCCTCGCCTCCCTGCCCGTACGACGCGGGACCCGGCGAGGCGCCGGCGCTACGCGGGCCGACGCGAAACGCCCCGCCCTCGTCGACGTACGCGATCGAGCCACCGCCGGCGCCGATCGTGTGGACGTCGATCATCGGCACCAGCAGCGGATAGCCCGCGACCCAGGTGTCGCGCGCAGAGGCTTCACTGATCCCGCGTTCGGTGACGATCCCGATGTCGGCCGACGTCCCGCCGACATCGAACGTGATCAACCGCTTCCGACCGGTCGTCTCGCCCGCCCAGAGGCCGCCGAGCACCCCCGCTGCGGGTCCGGAGAGAAGCAGCGTCACCGGCTTCTGCGCGGCCGTCTCGACCGAGGCGACACCGCCGTTCGACATCATCACGTGCAGCTTCCCGGGCACGCGCTCGCGGGCCAGGGCCCCGGAGAGCCGCTCGAGGTAGCGGCCCGTCGATGGGCCGACGAACGCGTTCATGCATGCGGTCGTGAACCGCTCGAACTCACGAAACTGGGGAAAGATGTCGGCGCTCGAGGTGACGAACGCGCCGGGAATCTCCTCTGCGACGATCTCGGCGGCGCGCCGCTCGTGCGCCGGGTTCAGGTAGGAGAAGAGAAAGCAGACGGCGACCGACTCGACGCCGGCCTCCTTCAGCGCGCGGGCGGCGGCGCGAACCTCGTCCTCGTCGAGCGCCTCGAGCACCTCGCCGGTCGGCGGGGCGATCCGCTCGCTGACCACGTGGCGGTGGCGGCGCTTCACGAACGGCCGCGCCTGCCAGGGGATGTCCTGCATGATCGAGTAGTGCTGCGGCCGCTGGTGGCGGCCGATGTGGACGACGTCGCGGAAGCCCTTCGTCGTCACCATGCCCGCCTCCGCGCCACGGTGCTCGAGCACCGCGTTCGTCGCGACGGTCGTCCCATGGAAGACCGCGCCGACGTCGGCGGGCGCGATCCCGGCGTCGCCGCAAAGCTCGAGGAGCCCCGAGACCAGCGCCCGACCGGGATCGTCGGGGGTCGACCGCACCTTGTGCACGTACACCGCCCCCGACTCCGTGTCGTAGAGCATGAAGTCCGTGAACGTGCCGCCGATGTCGACGCCCACCACCCTCATCCCGCTGCGATTGTATGCGGGACGCGATAACGCCCGAGAATGGGGCGCTAGAGGCCGCTACCCGGGCTTGCCCCACCCGCCGCCGCCGGGTGTCTCGATCGTGACGATATCGCCGGCCCGGAGCCCGCGCGTCGTCTTCGGCGGTAGTTCCTCGCCGTTGAGGAGGTTGCGCCCTGGACGGCCCGGCCCACCCCCGACGGTGCCGCGCGGCGCGTGGCGGCGCCGGTCCGTGAGGAGGCTCAGCGTGGCCGGCTCGAGCAGGCGGATCTGCCGCACGACTCCATCTCCGCCGCGGTGCATCCCGTCCCCGCCCGAGCCGTACAAGAGCTCCGAGCGCTCGACCCGGAGGGGAAACTCGAGCTCGAGCGCCTCGACCGGTGTATTCAGCGTGTTGGACATCCCCACGTGCACGCCCGACGGCCCAGGGCCGTGGCTGGATGCCCCCTGGCCGCCGCCGATCGTCTCGTAGTACGTCCACGCGCTCGTCCCGAGCACGACGTTGTTCATCGTCCCCTGCCCCTGCGCGGGCAGGTCCGCCACCTGGGCGAGCGCGAGCAGCACGGTGTCCGCGATGCGCTGACTCGTCTCGACGTTGCCGGCGACGACCGCCGACGGCCGCTGCGCGTTCACCAGCGATCCCTCGGGCGCACGCACCGTGACCGGCGCATAGGCGCCTGCGTTCGCCGGCACGTCCGCCGGCAGCAGCGTCTTCACGGCGAACAGGCTTGCGGAGCGCGTGACCGATAGCGGGCAGTTGACGTTGCCGCGCGCCGCTCCGGCGGTGCCCTCGAAGTCGATCTCGATCGAGTCGCCGGCGACGCTGACCGCTACCCGGATGGGTAGGTCGTCGTCAACGACCCCGTCGCCCTCGACCTCGCTCTCGGCGGTGTAGCGGCCGTCGGGCAGCCGCCGGATCGCCTCGCGCGCCCGCCGCTCGGCGTACGCGGTCACCTCGTCGAAGGCGGCCAGCACGAGCTCGAGCCCGTGGCGCGCGACGAGGTCGCGAAGCCGATCCTCGGCCAGCCTGCCCGCGGCCGCCTGGGCGGCGAGGTCGCCCTGCCGGATCCGGGGCGTGCGAACGTTGGCCAGCACGAGCCGGAGCACGTCGTCCGTGAGCAGGACCGGCGGGACGATCACGCCCTCCTGCCAGATCTCGGTCGAGCCGGCCGGCATCGAGCCGGGCTGGATCCCGCCGATGTCCGAGTGGTGCGCGCGGGTGCAGGCGTACGCGACGATCTCGCCGTCGACCGAGAGCGGCGAGACCATCGTCACGTCCGGCAGGTGCGAGCCGCCCGCGAACGGGTCGTTGAGGATGAACGTGTCGCCCGGTCGCGGCTCCTGCTCGATCACGGCCGCCACCGACTCGGGCATCGCGCCCAGGTGCACGGGGATGTGCTCGGCCTGGGCGACCATGCGTCCCCGAGCGTCGAACAGCCCGGCCGAGCAGTCACGGCGCTCCTTGATGTTGGACGAATACGCGCTACGAATGAGAACGACACCCGTCTCCTCCGCGACACCGGCGAGAGCGCTGGTCATCACCGAGAGCGTGACCGGATCGAGCATCAGTGCCGCTCCAGGACGAGCGTCCCCGAGCCGTCCGGCGCGCCGGCCCACCCGGGCCGGACGAGGCAGGTCGATTCCGGCAGCTCGATGATCGCCGGCCCGGCGACGGCGATGCCCGGGCCGTGAACGTCGATCTCGACCCACTTCCCGTCCACGAAGGCTCGCCGCCTACCGGCGACGTGGGCGATGGAATCCGCGCGGAGCTCGAAGCTCGGGCCGGGCAGGGTCGCGACGAGCCGGACCGAGATGAGCTCGACCTCGTCCTCCATGCGGAACCCGTACCGGCGCGCGTGCTCCTCGCCGAAGCGCAACTCGTAGTCCTCGGCGGGAACGGTCAGCTCGTAGGATTGGCCGCGATAGCGCGCATCGACGAACCGCTCGCAGCTGCAGCCCGGCAGGTCGCGCTCAGCGCCATCCTCCAGCTCCTCGAAGCTCGCCCCGGCCGGACGGAGGTAGTCGCGGCGCAACTCCGACACGGCCAGCCCGAGCGCGCTCAGCACGCCCGACGCCGGGGGTACGAGCACCGTCTGGATCCCCAGCTCCTCGGCCAGCGAGCAGGCGTGAAGCGGCCCGGCGCCGCCGAACGCGACGAGCGCAAATGTCCGTGGATCGAGACCGCGCTCGACCGAGATCACGCGCAGTGCGCGGGTCATCTCGGCGTCCGCGACGCGGACGACTCCGATCGCGGCCTCGACCGGATCCATCCCGAGCCGGGCGAGCGCCCGCTCGGCGAGGTCCCGTCGCAGCGTCACCTCGCCGCCGAGTTTCGCGCCGTCGGCGAGGTAGCCGAGGACGATGTTTGCGTCGGTGACCGTGGGTTCCTCGCCGCCGCGGCCGTACGCCGCCGGCCCCGGCGCCGCACCCGCAGAGCGCGGGCCGACACGGAGCGCACCGCCCTCGTCGAGTCGGGCGATCGAGCCGCCTCCGGCGCCGACGGTATGCACGTCCACCATCGGGAACCGGATCGGGACACCGCCGACAACGGCGTCCCTGGTCAGCTGGACACGGCCGCCGACAACCGCGGCGACGTCCGTGCTCGTCCCGCCCATGTCGAACGTGAGCACGTCCGCGAACCCGCCGGCTTTCGCGACGAAGGCTGCACCGACGACGCCGCCTGCCGGACCGGAGAGAACACAGGTAGCCGGCCGCGCAGCTGCCCCCTCGACGTCGATCACGCCGCCGGACGACTGCATGACCAGAGGCCTCGGCTCGAGCCTGCCGAGGTACGCCGAGAGCACGGGCCCGAGGTAGGCGTTCGCCGACGTCGTCGAGCAGCGCTCGTACTCCCGGAACTCGGGCAGTACTCGGCACGAGAGCGAGACGTGCACGCCCGGGAGCGCACTCTCGATCGCCTCGCCGACCCGCTCCTCGTGCTCGGGATGCAGGTACGAGAAGAGCAGGCAGACGGCGACCGACTCGACTCCGGCCGCCCCGAGCGCTGCGACCGTCTCTGCCAGGCTTGCCTCGTCGAGCGGCTCGACCATGCCCTCCGGCCCCATCCGCTCCCGAACGGTGAAGCGCAGCTCGCGCGGAACGAGCGGCGGGGGCCGGTCGAGCGTCAGGTCGTAGAGTGAGGGCCGGTTCTGACGACCGATCTCGAGCAGGTCACGGAAGCCCTCGGTGGTGACAAGCGCAATACGCGCCCCTCGCCGCTCGAGCAGGGCGTTCGTGGCGACAGTCGTACCGTGTGCAAGTGTCTCGATCTCCCCGGGGTCGAGCCCAGCCGCGGCCAGGGCGGCAGAAACGCCCGCGGCCTGGTCGGCCGAAGTCGAGGGAACCTTTGCCGTCACCAGCCGGTCGCCGTCCAGGGCGACAAGGTCGGTGAAGGTGCCGCCGACGTCGATCCCGACTCTCACGACCACATCTTCCTTGAGGGTTGGGCTCAGTCGCCTTGACTTCGGATCTTGAGCCGTCGAACGATCGCCGGACAGCAACGATCAGATTCCCTGCCGCCCCCTGACAGCGCCCGCCGGAAGTCGCGGCCATGTGGAATGCTCGGGGCATGAAGATCCGGGCCGCGGTGCTAGAGGAATTCGGGCGCCCGCTCGTCGTCCAGGAGGTCGACCTCGAGGAGCCCAGGACCGGCGAGGTGCTGGTTCGGCTGGCCGCCTGCGGCGTGTGTCACACGGACCTGTACACGGCGTCGGGCGCCGATCCAAGCGGCTATGCGCCGTGTGTGCTCGGGCATGAGGGCGCCGGGATCGTGGAGGCGCTGGGACCCGGAGTGGCCCTTGTCGAGCCCGGCGACCACGTGATCACGCTGTTCGCACCCGAATGCGGCGAATGCGTGCACTGCCGAAGCCCGAGAACCAACCGCTGCGTCGCGATCCGTGACCAGCAGAACAACGGTTATCTCCCCGATGGGACGACTCGCCTGTCCCGCGACGGCGAGCCGCTGCGGCATTTCATGGGCACCTCGACCTTCGCCGAGTACGCCGTCATGCCCGAAATCGCGCTCGCGAAAGTCAACCGGGAGGCGCCGCTGGAGGGCTGCGCGCCCTTCGCGTGTGGCCTGTCCACCGGGATCGGTGCAGCGGTCAACACGGCACAGGTCGAGCCCGGCGCGACGGTGGCGGTCTTCGGCTGTGGGCTCGTCGGGCTCGGCGCCGTCACCGGCGCGCGCCTCGCCGGGGCGGAACGGATCATGGCGCTCGACCTTTCGGCGGAGCGGCTCGAGCAAGCGCGCCGGCATGGAGCAACCGACGTCCGCGTCGCCGACGCGGAGAGCGTCGATTGGATCCGCTCGGAGACCGGCGGCTTCGGCGCCGACTACACCTTCGAGGCGACCGGCAACGTCGGCGTCATGCGGCAGGCGGTCGAGTCGGCACGGGAGGGGTGGGGGCTCGCGACCATGTGCGGCGTCGCCGGCAAGGGCGAGCTGCTCGAGGTCGGTCCTCGATTCCTGATCACCGGGCGTCGGGTGACCGGCTCCTCGTTCGGCGGCGTGAAGGGCCGCACACAGGTGCCGCAGTTCGTCGAACGCTGGTTGGCCGGGGAGATCGACGTTGAGTCGCTCGTCTCTCACCGCATCACGCTCGACGAGGTCAACCGCGGATTCGAGCTGATGGAAGCCCAGGACGGCATCCGCAGCGTGATCGCGTTCGCGTAGACCGTCGAGGGCTTTCCTAGCTCGCTCTCAGCCTTCTCCTAGCCCCCGTTCAGCCTCGGCGGGCACGGTGGGGTGGCGTCCGGATCGGACGCACACCCAACAGGAAGGAGACCCACGATGGACACGCACCTTCGCCCCGCTCGACGGATTGCCGCCGTGGCGGGGATCGTCCTCGGGCTCGCAGCGGGAAGCTACGGCATCGCAAGTGCCGCCAGCGGATCGAGCTCGGCGGCCTCGACCGCCGCAACGACCACGACATCCGGCCTCAGCTCGAGCCCGGGCACCACCCAGGCGGGACCGGCAGCGCAAACCGCGCCCAGCGCATCGAACCCCTGGGGCGGCCAACGCAGCGACGAGACGCTCCTGACCGGCGACGCGAAGGCCGAGGTCCAGTCGGCCGCCCTGGCCAAGGTTCCCGGCGGGACGATCGTCCGCATCGAGACCGACGCCGACGGCCACGCCGCCTACGAGGCTCACATGACCAAGCAGGACGGCACACCCGTGACCGTCTACGTCGACCAGCAGTTCACCGTCGTTAGCGTCGAGAGTCGCTGACCCTGCTCGGCGGGCCCGCCGGTCGCGGG
>DATCPA010000134.1:0-1887 GCA_036564335.1 Gaiellaceae bacterium | reverse complement strand
GTGGGGAGCCGTCTGGTCGCTGCCGATTTACGAGCTTGCCCTGATGACGGCGGCCTACCTCGCCGAGCGCGGGCTCGACGGTGTCGAGCTTGCGCTCGTCACCCCGGAGGAGGAGCCGCTGCAACTGTTCGGCCGCGCGGGGAGCGAGGCGGTGCGGCAGCTGCTGGAGGAGCGGGGAATTGCCCTTCAGACGGGCTCCTGCCCGGTCGAGTTGGTGGACGGGGAGTTGCGCCTCGTCCCCGAGGGAACGATCGCGGCCGACCGCGTCGTCGCCCTGCCACGTCTGCGCGGGCCTCGGATCGACGGTCTGCCGCAGACGGTCGAGGGGTTCCTGCCCGTCGACGCGCACGGTCAGGTGCACGGTCTTGCCGACGTGTTCGCCGCCGGCGACATCACCAGCTTCCCGGTCAAGCAGGGCGGAATCGCTGCCCAGCAGGCAGACGCAGCCGCCGAGATGATCGCGGCCAACGCCGGCGCAGACCTTGCGCCGCAGCCCTTCCGCCCGGTGCTGCGCGGTCTGCTGCTGACGGGACGACAGCCGCGCTACCTCAGGCATGAGATCACCGGCGGCGCGGGCGACGTCTCGGTGGCCAGTCCCGAGCCGCTCTGGTGGCCGCCGGCGAAGATCGTCGGCCGCTACCTGGCGCCCTTCCTCGGCGCCTTCGCCGGCGTCGAGAGCCCACCCGAGGCGCCCGCCGCTCCCGGCGCCGTGCCCGTCGAGGTCGAGGTCGACGCCGCAAAAATCCACGGTTTGGCCGCGCTCCGCCTGGAGGTAGCGCGCGATGCTGAAGGTGAGGGTGGTGCCACGGTGGCCGACGTCATGTCGACCGATCCGCTCGTCGTTGCCCCCGAGGACACGCTCGGGGAGGTCGCCGAGAGGATGCGCGCAGACGACCTTGGCTCGGCCCTCGTCGCCGACTACGGGCGGCTGATCGGGATCCTCACGTCACGCGACCTGCTGCGCGCGTTCGCGGGCCGCGTCCACCCGAGCGAGGCGCGCGTCCGCGAGTGGATGACCGCTGAGCCCGTCGCCGTCTCTGCCGCCACGCCGATCGAGGCGGCTGTGACTTTGATGACCGAGTATGGCTTCCACCACCTGCCCGTCGTCGACGCCGAACGGCCGACGGGGATGCTTGGCCTGCGCCAGGCGGCGCGTCAGGCGCGCGGGCGGATCGGGATCGGTCTCGGGTTCTGACGGCTGCCGGTCGGAGATAGGGGCTGGCTGCTTTCGTCAGCTCGTGCGCGTCCAGCTGAATCGCTCCTCGGCGAGTCGCGGCCGGCCGGCGAGAATCCTGCGCCAGCGCACGGCCGCGTTGAGTACACGCGGGCTTCGCGAGAGCGCCTCGACGGCCGCGGTTGCGCTGTCGCCTTCGAAGAAGAAGACGACCTCGCGCTCGCTGACGAAGACGTGGTGTCGCTCGAGCCCCAAGCGCTCGACGTCGAAGGGTGGCCCCTCCTCGACGAGCAGTCGGGCCGCCTCGGCCGTGCCCCGCCTGATCGGAACGACGACGGCAACGCATGCGCGTGCCGCCCGCTCGGCCCGGAGCCGAGCAAGGAGATCGGTGAGCTCGCCGAGCAGGCCCACCCCGCCCAGGGCGGCGACGAGCACCCGCTCGCACGAGTGGCGCTCGAGGACGAGCGACTTGTCGCCGTTGATCCGTTCAGCCGTTCCGCGCCCGATCTCCACCGAGGAGAGCTCGTCGAAGGGGATCCGGAGCCCATCGGGTTCGCCCGACCCGTGCAGGACGAGGTCGTCGTCGCCGAGTTCGAGCCTGCCGCTGGAGGTCGGGCCTTCGCCGGTGCGCCAGACGACGGCGTACTCGTGCGGACGGCTGCGAACACCCTGGGTCGACAAGACTGGTCCTTTCCGTTTAGCGAAGCAATAGC
>DATCPA010000151.1:0-10362 GCA_036564335.1 Gaiellaceae bacterium | reverse complement strand
GGCCTCGCCGCCGCCGGTCGGGCGGAGAGCCAGGAGGCGTGCTTCCTCGCCGGGGACGACTACCGCGCGTTTCTGGAGCGCCGCGGGCTGGTGCCCCGGCCGGGCGTGATCGTGGACGAGCAGGGCCGGACGGTCGGCTCGCACCAGGGTCACTGGCGGTACACGCCGGGGCAGCGGCGGGGCCTGGGGATCTCCGGCGACCGGCCGCTCTACGCGGTGGCGACGAGCGCCGCCACGAACACCGTCGTCGTCGGCCCGCGCGAGTCGCTGGCCCGGACGAGCGTGTCCGCGCGGGGACGGCTGTACGTGCCGGTCGAGCGCGTCACGGCCAAGGTGCGGTACCGCTCGCAGGCGGTCGAGGCGAGCGTGGTGACCACCGCGCGAGGGTTCCGCCTCGATCTCGACGAGCCGGCGTACGGCGTCGCGGCGGGTCAGACGGCGGTTCTCTACGAGGGCGACTCCGTCGTCGGGGCCGGGCTCGTCACGGCGAGCAGTCCGCTTAAGATCCGGCGATGATCGCCTCGTTCGGCTGGAGCGACCTCGCCTACCTGGCGCTCTCCGTTTTTCTGTTGCTGACCGGGCTTGCCTTTGCGTACGGCGCTCTGCGGCTCGGCGGAACCCTCAGGCGCGCTTCGTCGTTGTTAGAAGGAACCGAGAAGGAGCTTCTCCCAGTGATCTCCAAGCTCGGAGGAACCGTGGATCGCGTGAACGGACAGCTCGACAAGGTCGATCAGATCACCGATAGCGCAGTCGATGCCGTTGCCGGCGTCGACACCGCTGTGCGCACCGTGACCGGGCTGGTCACGCGACCGATCGAGAAGCTGGCCGGGCTGGCCGCCGGGGCCAGGCATGCCGCCTCTTCGATTCGCGCCCGCGGGGACTGGCGGGACGCAGTGCGAACAGGGAAGGAGGAGGCCGACCGGCGGCAGCAGGATCTCGCCGAGGACCTCGGGGGCGAGGAGGAGTGACCGACGAGATCGTGCTGACGATGCCGCGTGACCGGCGGTTCTTCGACGTTGCCCATCTGGTCGTCGGCGGGCTCGCGATCCGGCTCAACCTCACGGTCGACAACCTCGCCGATCTGCAGCTCGCTTTGGCCGGATTGCTGCCGCGGGGGGACGCCGACGGTGACGTGACCGTCACGTTGCGCCTGGAGGGTGACGCGATCGACGGTCGCATCGGCCCGTTCGCGCCGGCCCCGCTCCGCCGCGAGCTGGAGCGTGACGGCGGAGACGGCTACGGCACGCACCACGTCCTCGAGACCGTCTTCGACAGCTACCGCCTCGACGAGGAGGACGGCTCGGCCTGGGTGGCCTTCAGGATGGCGATCACACCGGCGCCGAGGAACGGGTGACGGCCGCCCGGCAGACCGATAAGGAGCTGCTGCGGGCCTACCACGAGGGAGGCGACCTCGCGGCGCGCGAGCAGCTGATCGAGCGATACATGTCGCTGGTCCGGTCGCTCGCCCGCCGGTACTCGTACCGCGGCGAGCAGCTCGACGACCTCGTCCAGATCGGCGCGATCGGCCTGATCAAGGCGATCGACCGCTTCGACCTCGGTCGCGGCGTCGAGCTCACCACCTACGCGACGCCGAACATCATCGGAGAGATCAAGCGCCACTTCCGCGACCGCGGCTGGTCGGTGCGGGTGCCGCGTGGGCTCCAGGAGCTCAACGTGCAGCTCTCCCGCATCGTCGACCAGCTGACCGTCCAGCTGGCCCGCTCGCCGACGATCGCCGAGCTGGCGAAGGCCGCGAACGTCCAGGAGGAAGAGGTGCTGGAGGCGCTCGAGAGCGGCCGGGCGTACAGCTCGCTCTCGCTCTCCGTCGGCGCCTCGGGCGACGACGACGAGATGGACCCGCTCGAGTCGATCGGAACCGAAGAGCATCAGTACGAGGTTTCAGAGGACCGGGCGGTGCTCGAGCCGGGCTTCCGCGTGCTCAACGACCGCGAACGGAGGATCCTCCACCTGCGTTTCTTCGAAGGGCTCACGCAGTCGCAGATCGCGCAGCAGATCGGGATCTCGCAGATGCACGTCTCGCGGCTGATCCGGCGGTCGCTCGAGAAGATCCGCGACGAGATCGCCTCCGAAGGCCTGGAAGAGCCGCCGCGCCGCGCAGCCACCTCCTGAGGAGAGCCGGGGGCGGGTGAAGCCCGGCCTAGAATCCCCAGGATGCGTACGAGCGCCGAGTTGCGTGAGGGCTTCCTCTCCTTCTTCGAGGAGAAGGGTCATCTGCGCTGCCCCTCAGCCTCGCTGATCCCACGCGCCGGCGATCATTCGACGCTCTTCACGTCGGCCGGGATGCAGCCCCAGATGCCGTACTTCCTCGGCCGTGAGGCGCCGCCCGCCCCCCTGACGACGACCGCGCAGAAGGTCTTCAGGACGGTCGACATCGACGAGGTCGGCCTCGACACCTATCACCTGACGTTCTTCGAGATGCTTGGCAACTTTTCGTTCGGCCAGTACTTCAAGGAAGGCGCGATCGAGTACGCGACCGAGTTCATCCGCGAGCGGTTGCAGCTGGACTGGGACCGCGTCTGGGTCAGTGTCCACGCGGGCGATCCCGACCTGAAGCTGGGCCCGGACCAGGACGCGATCGACCTCTGGGAGAAGGTCGGGATGCCGCCGGAGCGGATCGTCCTGCTGCCCTCGTCCGAGAACTTCTGGTCGGTCGGCGGGCCGGGGCCTTGCGGGCCCGACTCCGAGATCTACTGGGATTGGGGCGCAGAGACCGGCTGCGGCGAAACCGACTGCCAGCCCGGCTGTACGCGCTGTGAGCGCTTCCTCGAGTTCTGGAACCTCGTCTTCATGTCGTACGAGCTCCACCCGGACGGGACGCTGACGCCGTTGCCGAAGCAGAACATCGACACCGGCCTTGGCCTCGAGCGGACCGCCCGGATCGTCCAGAACGTCGCCTCGGTCTACGACACGGACGGCTACCAGCGCATCATGAGCTGGATTGCGAAGGAGTCCGGGGTCTCCTACGGCGACACCCCCGACGCAACGAAGGCGCACCGCGTCCTCGCCGATCACGGCCGCGGAATGGCGTTCATCGTCGCCGAGGGCGTGACCCCCTCGAACGAGGGGCGCGGCTACGTTCTGCGCCGGATCATCCGGCGCGCCGTGCAGCACGGCCTGCGGATCGGGATGCGCGGCCCCTTCCTGCCCAGCCTCGCCGAGACCGTGATCGAGCAGATGGGAGAGGCGTACCCGGAGCTCACCGAGCATCGCGACCAGATCACACGCCTCCTCGGCGCCGAGGAGGAGCGCTTCTCTGAGACGCTGGAGCGTGGGATGAAGCTGTTCGAGGAGGCCGCCGCACGGGGCGCGATCGGCGGGGAAGACGCGTTCACCCTGCAGGCCACCTACGGGTTCCCGATCGAGCTGACCGTCGAGCTCGCGCGCGAGCGTGGCCTGACCGTCGACGAGGAGGGCTACGCGCACCTGATGGAGGGCCACCGCGAGATCTCCCGCGCGGGCGCAGGGAAGGGCGAGCTCCAGCAGGCGGCCGAGTTTGCCGCCGCTGCCGGGTTCAAGACGGAGTTCGTCGGCTGGGAGAAGACGGAGGTGCTGACGCAGATTGGAGCCCTGGAAGAGCTCGGCGACGGGCTCTTCCTCGCCAAGCTCTACGAGTCGCCCTTCTACCCGGAAGGCGGCGGCCAGGCCAGCGACGCGGGCGAGCTCGAGAAAGAGGACGGCTCTCCTGCGGTGCTGCGATCCGCATACCGGCTCGACGACGACCAGGTCCTCCTGTTCGAAGGCTCGGGCTTCGCTGCGGGAGACAGGGTGAAGGCCGTCGTTCCGTGGCGGGTGCGCTTTCCGACGATGGCGAATCACACGGGCACGCACCTCCTGCACCAGGCGCTGCGCGAGGTACTGGGTGAGCACGTCCACCAGGCGGGCTCGGCCGTCCGGCCCGACAAGCTGCGTTTCGACTTCACGCATCCCCAGGCGCTGACCGCCGGCGAGCGGGAGACCGTGGAGCAGCGGATCAACGAGGCGATCTTCGCGAACCATCCCGTGCGCACGTTCATCGTCCCGATCGACGAGGCGCGGAACCTCGGCGCAATGATGCTCTTCGGCGAGAAGTACGGGGACGAGGTACGGGTGGTCGAGGTGGAGGGCGTCTCGCGCGAGCTGTGCGGCGGCACGCACGTCCGCACGACGGCCGAGATCGGCCCCTTTGTCGTCCTCTCGGAAGGCTCCGTCGGCTCGGGTGTGAGGCGCATCGAGGCGGTCACGGCCGGCGATGCGTTCGCGTACCTCCACGCCCAGGCGGAGGAGGCCGAAGAGCTGCGGGCCCAGCTCGGGCGGCTCCGCAAGGAGTCCCGTAAGCCGGCGGCCGCAGCAGTTGTGGAGGTGCCGGACGCGGAGATCAAGGTCGTGAACGGGGTGAACGTGATTGCGCAGCCGGTCGAGGGGTACGAGGGCGACGCGCTGCTGGACCTCTCCGACCGGTACAAGCAGAAGAACCCACCGGCTGCGGTCGTGCTCGGCTCCCTCGACGATGGAAAGGTGCAGCTCGTCGCCAACTTCGACCAGGCCGTCGCCGACAAGATCTCGGCCTCGGACGTCGTGAAGGCGGCAGCCGCGATCGTCGGCGGAGGCGGCGGCGGCCGCCCGACGATGGCGCGCGCCGGAGGTACCGAACCGGAGAAGCTGCCGGACGCGCTCGCCGAGGCAGAGCGGCTGATCACCGCTGCGCTCGCGTGAAGGTGCTCGCGCTCGACTACGGCTCGGCCCGCACGGGCGTCGCCGTCTCCGACCCCACGGGCACCGTCGCACGCCCGCTCTGCGTGGTCGAGCGTGCGGCGACCGAGGCAGGGCTGGCTCGGCTGCAGGAGCTCGTCCGCGACGAGCAGGCGCAGCGCGTCGTGGTCGGCCTGCCGCTGACCCTGCGCGGCACTCGCGGCGAGCAGGCCGTCGAGACGGAGCGTTTCGTGGCAGGCTTGCGTGCGGCGATCGCGGTGCCCGTGGAGACCTTCGACGAGCGGTTCACGACGACGCTCGCCGGGCCGGGCGAGGGGGAAGACGCGCGCGCGGCCGCGCACCTTCTGTCCAGCTACCTCGAGTGGTCGAGCCGCCGGAGCTGAGAGGCCCGACGCGCGACCAGGTCTACCGCCGGCGGGTGGTGGCACTGATCGTGGTCGGCGCAGTCCTCGGGGGCGGCGGCTGGGCTGCCTGGGCCGCGCTGAAGAGCGACAGCAAGGCAGCAGACCCGCCGCCGCCCACGACGGTTGCGGGGCCGAAGATCCTCCAGGTGCTCTTTCCCGAGGGCTTCACCCGCGCGCAGATGGCCAGGCGGGCAGACGCCGCCAGCCCGGCGATCACGGCACTCGGATATCTGTCTGCGACCGCCTCCTCGCCGCTCCCGGGTCAGTTCGCCGGCGACGGCAAGGCGCGGAATCTCGAGGGCTTCCTCTTCCCGGCGACGTACGACCTGTTCGAGACCGACGGGTCGAAAATCCTCATCCGGAAGCAGCTCGACGCCTTCCGGCTGAACTGGGGCAAGGTCAAGCTCGGCTACGCGCGCTCGAAGAACCTGACCGGATACGACGTGCTGATCATCGCCTCGATGATCGAGAAGGAGGTGATCGTCCCGAAGGAGCGGGCGCTCGTCGCGGCCGTGATCTACAACCGCCTCCATCAGCAGATGCCGCTCGGGATCGACGCAACGCTCAGGTACGGGCTCAGGATCCCGCCGACGCAGGCGATCACGAAGCAGGAACTCGCCTCCAACTCTCCCTACAACACGCGTAAGTTCCGCGGCCTGCCGCCGACACCGATCGCCAACCCGGGACTGGCATCGATCGAGGCCGCGGCGCACCCGGCCAAGGTCGACTACCTCTACTTCGTGCGCAAGCCCGATTGCCGCAGCCATTTCTTCACGGCGAGCATCGACGAGTTCAATGCCTATACACGCAAGGGGTTGACCGATTGTTGAGCGGAAAGACCCGGCTGGTCGGGCTGATCGGCATGCCGGTGGAGGGCTCCATGTCGCCGGTGATGCAGAACGCCGCCTTCGCAGCGCGCGGGCTCGACTGGGCCTACCTGCCGCTGCCGGTCGAGGAAGGGCGCATGGAGGACGCGGTGCGCGGGCTCGCGGCCCTCGGCTTCTCGGGCGCGAACGTCACCGCCCCCTACAAGCTCGAGGCGGCGAGGCTCTGCGAGAGCGAGCTCCCCTCGGTGAACACGCTCGTCGTGCACGAGGGACGAGTCGAGGGCTTCTCCACCGACGCGGCGATCCTCGCCGGACTTCGAGCCGAGCGCCCCGTGATTCTCGGCGACGGCGGCGCGGCGGCCGGGTTCCGGTTGGCGCTGCCGGACGCGCGCGTCTTCTCACGCCGTGGCGAATGGCCGCCGGACGTCGACGATGCCGACCTGGTCGTCAACGCCACCTCCGAGCGGGACGAGGCCCTCGTGGCCATGACCCGGGGTCAGACCCTGATCGACCTGCCGTACCCGGAGACCGCGACCGGTCGGGCGGCCCGCGAGGCCGGTGCGACCGTGGTCACGGGGCTCGAGGTGCTCGTTGCCCAGGGCGCGGCGTCGTTCGAGCTGTGGACGGGAATGCCCGCTCCCGTCGCGGTGATGCGCGCCGCTGTCGGGCTGTAATCCCGTGTTGGGCAGCACGGTTCTCGTCACGGACTACGCCTGGCCGTCGCTCGAGATCGAGCGCGCGATTCTCGCGGAGGTCGATGCGCAGTTGCTCGTCGCCGAGAACGGCTCCGAAGAGGAGATCATCTCACTCGCACCTGCAGCCGACGCCATCCTCACGAACTGGCAGCGGGTCCCTGAGGCTGCGCTCGAGGCTGCTCCGCGATGCTGCATTGTTTCGCGCTATGGCGTTGGAGTCGACAACATCCCGGTCGCGCGTGCGACGGAGCTCGGAATCCTCGTCGCCAACGTGCCTGACTTCTGCCTCGCGGAGGTTTCCGACCACGCCATGGCGCTGCTCCTCACATGTGCGCGACGGATCGTCCAATTCGACCGTTCCACGCGTGCGGGCAGCTGGAACCTCGATCTCGCTCCAGGCTTGCCCCGCCTGCGCGGACAGACCCTCGGCCTCATCGGCTTCGGCAACATCGCGCGAGCCGTCGTGCCCAAAGCGCTCGGGTTCGGCCTGCGGGTCCTTGCCTACACGCCGCACCTGCGGGCCGGGAGAGTGGCGGGCGCGGACTGCACCGACGACCTCGACCGGGTGCTTGCCGAATCGGACTACATCTCCCTTCATGTGCCCGCAACCCCCGAGACGCGCGGTCTCTTCGGCGAGAGGGAGCTACGAGCAATGAAGCCGACTGCGTTCCTCATCAACACCTCCCGCGGCTCGCTCGTCGACGAGCCCGCTCTCGTTCGTGCCTTGAGCAACGGGTGGATCGCCGGCGCCGCACTCGACGTCCTCACCTCCGAGCCGCCTGCACCCGATGACCCGTTGCTCGCCCTCGACAACGCGATCGTCACGCCCCATGCCGCGTTCTACTCGGAGGCGGCGATCGAGGAGGTTCAGACGAAGGCTGCCCGTAACGTCGCGACAGCGTTGCGAGGCCAGCCGCCGGAGACGACGATCAATCGTGCCGTGCTCGGTCAGTCAAATTGCCGTCTCGCGGCTCGGGCACGGTCAGTCGAGTGACGTTCGAGCTGAACGTCGACTCCGCTCCGGTCTGGCTCGGGCAGCACGGCCTCAACCCGGAGAACGCGCCGCTCGTCGCGACCGAGCTCGGCGGCGGCGTATCGGCGACCGTCATCGCCGTCACCGGCACCGGCGTCTCGGTTCTGCTGAAGCAGGGACTGAGCCGGCTTCGAGTCGCGGATCGGTGGGAGGCAAACCCGGATCGGACCGAGACAGAGGTGGCTGCGTTGCAGCTCCTTGGAGAGCTGACGCCGGGCGTCGTACCGCGTGTGCTTGCGCACGATGCTCGAGATCACGTGGTCGCGATGGAGCTGCTTCCTGCGGAGGCGCGGAACTGGCAGGCCGAGATCGGCGAACGGCGTGTCCGGCCGGAGCTGGGGCGCTGGGCCGGTGAGACCTTGGGCACATGGCACGCGGGCACGAGCAGACGCCCCGCGATCGCCGAGCGGTTCGACCGCCTCGAAGCGTTCGAGGAGCTTCGGCTGTCTCCGTTCCACGAGACGGTGATGAGACGGCGGCCGGAGCTTGCCGCTGCGGTCGGTTCGTGTGCCGAGGAGCTTCGTTCGGTTCGCCTGTGTCTCGTCGATGGCGACTACGCGCCGAAGAACATGCTCGTTGCGCCCGATGGTCGGGCGTGGGTTTTCGACCTGGAGGTCGCGCACATCGGAAACCCGGTCTTCGATCTGGCTTTTTTCCTCTCGTTTATTCTGCTCTCGGCTGTCCGCTGGCCCACGCTGGCGGAGCAGCTTCGCGACCTGGTCAACGGCTTCCTTGCCGGTTACGCGGCGACGAGCGGCTCCGGGCTCGCCGGAGATGCACGGTCGATCACCGCGCACACCGCCTGCCTGATGCTTGCGCGTACCGACGGCGTTTCACCCGCGGCGTTTCTGGACGATCACGCTCGCGACAGCGTTCGTGGCGTGGCCGCCGGCCTGCTCGCGACGCCAGAAGACGGACTGTGGTCATGGCATTGAAAATCGAGCGCGTTCTGGCCTGGGAGGCCCTGGATTCGCGAGGGACGCCGACTGTCGCGTGCGCGATCAGCCTCGCGGGAGGCGCCGAAGGCCAGGCGGCGGTTCCGTCTGGCGCATCGACCGGCTCTCACGAGGCGCACGAGCTCCGCGACGGCGGAAGCCGCTTCGGCGGTAAGGGCGTGCGCTCTGCCGTCGCGGCCGTGAACGGGGAGATCGCGCAGGCGCTTCGTGGCGGTGACGCGGGCGACCAGGAAGCGACTGACGACCTCCTTCGACATCTCGACGGCACGCCCACCCTCGAGCGGCTCGGAGCGAATGCAGTCCTGGCTGTGTCAACCGCGTGCGCACTGGCCGCGGCCGACGCCCATGGGTTGCCGCTGTGGCGCTACCTGGCGGCGGAGGAGGGCCCGCCGCTGTTGCCGCTGCCGATGGTCAACGTGCTCTCGGGCGGCGCTCACGCCGGCGGGCTGATCGACGTGCAGGACGTGCTGGTCGTGCCGGTGGGGGCTGGGTCGTTCGCCGAGGCGATCGAGTGGGCGGCGCGTATTCGGGCGGCTGCCGTCGACGTCTTTCGCGAGCGCGGCAACTCCGGCGCCCTCGTCGCGGACGAAGGTGGCCTCGCGGCGGCGCTCAGCTCGAACCGCGAAGCCATAACGGTCGTCGCCGCGGCGATCGAGCGCAGCGGACTCGTCCCGGGGGAACAGGTCGCGATCGCGGTCGACGTCGCAGCAACGCAATTCCAGGAAGGTGCCGATTACCGTTTCGCCGTTGAAGATCGATCGCTACGCCGCGACGAGCTCGTCGCCGAGCTTCGGTCGTGGTGCGACGAATACCCAATTGTGTCGGTGGAGGATCCCGTCGGAGAGGACGACACCGACGGTTGGAAACTCGCCAGCGAGCGTCTCGCGGATGTCCAACTGCTCGGCGACGACCTCTTCGTCACGTCGACCGAGCGTCTCGCGGCCGGGATCGCGAATGGGATCGCGAATGCCGTGCTCGTGAAGCCGAACCAGGTCGGGACTCTTTCCGATACACGGCGGCTGATCGAGCTCGCACGGTCTGCCGGATACGCGACCGTTCTCTCGGCGCGCTCGGGCGATACGGAAGACAGCTGGCTCGCGGACCTAGCCGTGGGCTGGCGCACCGGACAGCTGAAGGTCGGATCGACCACGCGCTCGGAGCGAACGGCGAAGTGGAACCGCCTGCTTCGACTCGAGTCCGAGTATGCGGAAGCGCGGTTCGCCGGTCGCGAAGTCCTTGCGCCCGCTCAGGACTTCACGGCTGCGATGCTACGACCGTGACCCTCGAGCTCGTCACCGCCGGCGAGTCGCACGGACCCGCCCTGGTCGCGATCGTCAGCGGCCTGCCTGCCGGCCTGGTCCTCGACCAGGCTGCGATCGACGAGGACCTGCGTCGCCGCCAGCAGGGCTACGGGCGCAGCCCTCGGCAGAAGATCGAGACCGACGAGGTGGAGGTGCTGGCCGGCCTTCGGCACGGGCGCACGCTCGGCACGCCGCTCGCGCTCGTCGTCCGCAACCGCGACCACGCAAACTGGACGTGGGGAATGAGCCCGTGGCCTCCCGAAGGTGAGCCGGCAGGAAAAGGCAAGGAGCCGGTGACGCTGCCGCGACCAGGGCACGCCGACCTCGCAGGTGCGCTGAAGTACGGGCTTGCCGACGTCCGGGATGCGCTCGAGCGTGCAAGCGCCAGGCACACGGCGGCGATCGTCGCTGCCGGCGGGGTGGCGAAGGCGCTCCT
>DATCPA010000092.1:0-18462 GCA_036564335.1 Gaiellaceae bacterium | reverse complement strand
CCTTCGAGCGCGTCTGCGAGCGGCTCGAACACCGGCGGTTCGCCACGGGTTCGGTGGGCGGCGGCCTGCGCGAGCAGCCAGTCCGCGAACCACGGGTTTCGAGGCAGCAACGGCCCGTGCAGGTAGGTCCCGACCACGCGCCCGGCCCGGCAGCCCTCGAAGCCGCTCGCACCGTCGTTGCCGAAGCCCGAGAGCACGCGACCGAGCGGCTCCGCCCCGGGATCCAGGAACGTGCGTCCGGCGTGGTTTTCGAACCCGGCCAGGGTGCGCCGCTCGCCGGGCTCGAGCTCGCACTCGAGCAGGACGTCCCCGATCATCCGCCGCTCGCCTGCGACCGTGTGCAGCGGCAGGAGGCCGGCGCCGGGCAGCTCCGAGCCGTAGCGGTCGCGGTAGTGGCGCCCGAGCAGCTGGTAGCCCCCACAGACCGCGAGCACGACGGCTCCGTCCGCGACCGCCTCGGCCAGGGCGGGGCCCTTGGCGGCGATGTCGGGCGCGATCAGCGCCTGCTCGCGATCCTGGCCGCCGCCGACGTAGAGCAGGTCGTGCTCTCCGGGCCGGAGGGTCTCACCAAGCCCGATCGGCACGACCCCGAGGTCGAGGCCGCGCCAGGACGCGCGGCGGGCGAGCACGGCCATGTTTCCGCGATCGGCATAGATGTTGAGGTAGTCCGGGTAGAGGTGACCGACGGTGAGTTTCACGCCGCGCGCTCCCAGTACTGGCGGACGTGCCCGCGCCGGGCGACGATCCTGCGCAACGCCAGCATCGCCGTGTACGTGGGCAGCACGACGAGCTCGCCGCCCGCACCGGCCAGCGCCAGCCCACGATCGAGCGCCTGCTCGAGGTCGGGAACGACCTCCAGCGCCTCTTCGGGCATGCCGGCGTACTTGCAGCGCAGGGCGAGCTCTGCGGCGCGGTCTCCGGAGAGGATCAGGCGCTCGAGGCCCTCCAGCAACGGCTCGAAGTCCACGTCCCAGATCCAGGAGACGTCACGGCCGTCGGCGATCGCGTCGTTGAGCGCGATCAGGGCGAGCCTGGGTGGCCCGCCCGCGACGAGGGTGCGGACGATCTCGTTCGCACCGGCCGGGTTCTTGATCAGGAGCAGAAGCAGGCGCCGGTCGCCGGCGTCGATCCGCTCGAACCGGCCGAACGCGGGCGGGGCACCGGCGAGACCCGTCTCGATCTCGTCCACGCTCGCTCCCAACGCGCGCGCGAGAGCCGCGGCGGCCAGGGCGTTGTAGACGTTGTAGAGGCCGGGGAGGGCGAGCCGGATCCGCCGCGTGGCCTCCGGCGTGACGAGGTCGAACGAGGCCCCCTCGAGCCCGTCGAGCTGCACCGCACGAGCCGCGAGCTCGAGCGGGGGACGGCTGTGGCCGCACGACGGACAGCGGTAGTCGCCCAGGTGCCCGACGTACGCGGCGGCGTACACGTAGGGAGTTCCGCAGCGGAGGCAGTACTTCGAGTCGGCGGCGTGCTGGAGCGAGGGGCGAGCCTGCGCAGGATCGTCGAGACCAAACGTGACGCTCCCGGCATGCTCGCCGGCGAGGTCGCCCACCTGCGGATCGTCCGCATTGACGATCAGGGTCGAGCCCTCGGGCAGCTCCCGTACTGCCGCACGCCATCGCTCGGCGATCTGCTCCAGCTCGCCGTAACGGTCGAGCTGGTCGCGGAAGAGATTGCCGAGGCAGACCGCCCGAGGCCGCAGCCGCCGGGCGACGTCCGCAAACGCACCCTCGTCGACCTCGAACAACCCGAGCTCGGCACCGCGGGCGTCGAGCAGGGTGGAGGCCACGCCGGAGACGAGATTCGCGCCGGAGCTGTTGTGCGCGAGGCGAAGCCGGGGGGACAGGATCTCGGCGACGAGCGAGGCGGTTGTCGTCTTACCGTTGGTCGCCGACACGATCGCCGTCCCGAGCGGCAGCCGGCGGGCAAGAGCCGACACCGCGCCTGGGTCGATCGTGGCCAGCAGCTTCCCGGGGAGTGTCGTTCCGCCGCCGCGGCCCGCGAGCCTGGAGAGCCGGCCCGCCGATCGGGCGACCGCGAGCTCGAGGGCGAGGCGCATCGTGGCCAGTGTAGTCAGGAGGTCTGATCCATCGGAACGCGAATTAGTCCGTTCAACTAGCCCGGCCTGTCTTTGCAAAATGTCCATCACACTCTACCCACCTGGAGACCGAGGCTTTGCAAAAGGGTTAAAACGCTCTATTCTTTTTGCCCCCATGCCCCGCAAACGCCCGTATCGGGCGATCACCAGCATCGATCCGGCCGAGCTCGCCGCCTTTCAGGCGGGCATCCGGCGGCGCTACTCCGACGAGGAGATCCTCGGCGAGCTCCGCGCGTCTGCCGAGCGCCTCGGGCGTTCGCCGACGATGAAGGAGTTCGCAGCCGACGCGGAGGCGAGGGTGCACCCGCAGACGGTGATCGAGCACTTCGGGAGCTGGAACAAGGCGAAACGGCTCGCCGGCCTCGTCCCGCGCCGCCTGGCGACGCGGGAGGAGCTGCTCGGCCTGCTACAGGAGCTGGGGCGGAGGCTGGGACGGGTGCCGACGGCGAAGGACGTCGACGCGAACCGGGGCTGGCTCCCCTCCAAGTCGCTGTACTGGCACACCTTCGGCTCGCTGGCGAACGCGCTCCGCGAGGCGGGGTTCGACGTGCCGGTGGGGGAGGAGCGGTTGGAGCGGGCGATCGGGCAGGGAGGCGAGCTGGCGCGGCGGCTGGGCCGGCTACCGAAGTTCACCGACTGGGCCGAGGCCAGGCGTGCAGACCCGGCGCTGCTGACCGAGTGGCAGGTGTACCGGATGTTCGACGCGCGCCGTGGGGCGTGGTCGACCTTTCAATACCTCGTGCGCGAGCGCCTGCGGGAGGAAGGCGTGACCGTCGAACGCGACGGACGTCTGGGATGAGAAGACTAGGTCGCGAAGATCGTGGCGAGCCGCTGGAGGCAGAAGGCGCCCTCGTGCGGTGCGCGCACGGCGGGCAGCGGGTCGGCCTCGTAGCTCGGATCCGGCGTGAAGGGCTCGCGGCGGACGGCTCTGGCGCCGTCCAGCGCGACCAGAGTCCCTTCGGCGAGCTCGCGCTTCCGCAGGCGGAGCCCCATGTACTGCTCGGCGATCTCGAGCGCGTGCTCGGTCGACGCGAAGAAGAGTTCGCGGCGCGTGGTGCCGATCCAGAGCGGGCGCCCCGTGCCGCGCGCGAGGTAGAGGAGCTTCGCGTCACGCTCGTCGAGCCAGGCGGCGGCCATCGAGCCGAGGAAGTCGTCGAAGCCGCGGGCGCTGCTGCCGGTCGCCTCGGCGACCGCAAAGATGACCTCGGAGTCGACGGTCATCTCGGGCTCCGCGCGCGCGAAGCCGTGTCGCGCCATCAGGTCGTCGTCGTTGAGGATCGTGCCGTTGTGGACGCCGACGACCGCACCGTGCCTGACGGGGTGGTTGTTGGCCGCGATCCGCGGGTGGCCCTTGGTGTAGTCACGGACGTGGAGCAGCACCTGGCGCGCGCCGGCCGGAATCTGGATGGTCTCGAGCACTGCGCTGGCGCCGGTCCGCTGCTTGTGAACGACGACCGGCCCATCCGGGGAGCGGTGCGCATATCCGACTGCGTCTGCGCCTCGTTCGGCGATCGCCGCGAGCAGCGCCTGGGCCGCGCGCGTCCGGTCGACGCTGCTCGTTCGGCTCAGGCTGTATCCGGCGATGCCGCACATTCGCAACGAAATTCTACGCCGCCTGCCGGAGGCCCAGGGTGACGGCCGCAGACACTCGGACTTCCGGCCGGCACCGGGTTGTCGGCCGCCGCTCCCTCGATCGAGGGGTGACAGCGCGGTATCAAGGGTGCCGATATCGGTCATGATGGACCAGCGGCCCATAGGCGACCCTGCGCCCGACGAGGATCAGCCGAAGCTCGAGCTGGTTCCGGCGCTCGACGAGCCCGATGCGGAGACCGAAGAGCCCCTCGACGCGCTCGACCGCGCGGCCCCGACCCAGGATCCGCTCAAGCTGTACGTCCGCCAGATCGGCGACGGGCGTCTGCTGACACCAGGTGAGGAACGTGCGCTCGCCCAGCTCAAGGACGAGGGCGACGAGGAGGCGAAGAGGCGCCTGATCGAGGGAAACCTGCGCCTGGTGATGTCGATCACGCGCAACTACACGAAGGCCGGCGTCCCGCTTCTCGACCTGATCCAGGAAGGGAATCTCGGGCTGATCCGCGCCGTCGAGAAGTTCGACTGGCGCATGGGCTACAAGCTCTCCACGTACGCGACCTGGTGGATCCGGCAGGCGGTCACCCGCGCGCTGGCCGACCAGGGGCGCACGATCAGGCTTCCCGTCCACGTCGCCGATCAGGTGCGGCGCGTCATGCGTGCGCGCCGCATCCTCTCCCAGAAGCTGAACCGCGAGCCGACGCTGCGCGAGATCGCCAAGGAGGCCGGCTTCACGGAGGCGAAGGTGCGCGACCTCCTCGAGTTGATCGACGACCCCATCAGCCTGGAGACGCCCGTGGGCGACGGCGAGAGCGTCTTCGCCGACCTGATCGAGGACGACAACGCCGACCTGCCCGAGGAGACGACCGCCGAGACCATGCGCTCGACCGAGCTGACCCGGGCGCTCGAAGCGCTGAACCCTCGCATGCGGATTGTGATCGCCCGCCGCTTCGGCCTCGACGGCCAGACGCCGCAGACGCTCGAACAGGTGGGCTCCGAGCTGGGCATCACGCGGGAGCGCGTCCGGCAACTGGAATCACGCGCTCTGCGCCAGCTCCGCAGCCACGCGCCCGAGCTGTACCTGTATCTGCGCACCGCCTAGCCGCCCGCCTGTAGCGGCGCAGCTTGACAAGGCGGCCCGAAAGAGTCGTAACTAGGAGGAATGGCGCAGCGGCCGAGCGGCACCGTCACCTTCCTTTTCACGGATGTCGAGGGCTCGACGCACCTGCTGAAGCAACTGCACGAACGGTACGGAACGGTTCTCGCCGAGCATCAGCGCCTGCTTCGCGAAGCGTTTGCGGCACATGGCGGCGAGGAGGTCGACACGCAGGGTGACGCCTTCTTCTACGTCTTCCCACGAGCGCGCGACGCGGCCGCCGCAGCCGCCGACGGGCAGCGTGCGCTGGCGTCGCACGACTGGCCTGAGGGTGCCGAGCTCCGCGTCCGCATGGGGCTGCACACCGGCGAGCCTGTCGTCTCCGACGAGGGCCGCTACCACGGGATGGGCGTCCACCGGACCGCGCGGATCATGGCCGCCGGCCACGGCGGGCAGATCCTCGCGTCCCAGGCCACGGCGTCCGTCCTCGCCGACGACGACCTCGAGGGCATCTCGCTGCACGATCTCGGCGAGCACAACCTGAAGGACCTGGAAAGGCCTGAGCGGATCTACGAGCTCCGCGTCGACGGGCGCGAGCAGACTTTTGCGCCGCTGAAGACCGAGAGCGCGGCGATCGCGCCGACTCCGCTCTACCGCCGTCCGCTGGTCATCGGCTCCTTTGCGGGCGTCGTCGCTGCCGCCATCGCGATCCCGATCTTCGCTTTCGGCGGCGGATCGGGAGGAGGCTCGCTCTCGGCGCTCAGCGCGAACTCGGTCGGCATCGTCAACCCGGCGACCGGGACCATCGACGGCGAGGTCTCGGACGTACCGACCCCCACGCGCGTCGCGGCAGGTGACGGCGCGATCTGGGTCACGAGCTCCGACGGGAACAGCGTCTCTCGCATCGACGCGAATTCGCACGAACTGCGACAGACGATCCAGGTCGGCGACGGGCCGAGTGGTATCGCGGTCGGCGCGGGGGACGTGTGGGTCGCGAACTCGCTCGCAGGAACCGTGTCACGCATCGACGAGGCGGCGAATCGGCTCGTGCAGACGATCCCCGTCGGGAACAACCCAACGGCCGTCGCCTTCGGCGAAGGCGCGGTCTGGGTGACGAACGTCGACGACCAGACCGTCTCTCGGATCGATCCGAAGCAGGGTGTCGTCGAGAAGACGATCGACGTCGGAGCGGCCGGACGGGGCATCGCCGCCGGCGGCGGCGCGGTCTGGATCGGCGACAGCGCCGAGAATCGCGTCGTCCGCCTCGATCCGAAGACGAACGGGGTGACGCAGACGATCGGCGTGGGCAGCGGTCCCGGTGCGCTCGCATTCGGCGGAGGAGCCGTCTGGGTCGCGAACACGCTCGACGGGACGGTGTCGCGGATTGATCCCGCCACGAACCAGGTCCGGTCGACCGTTACGGTCGGCGCAAACCCGAACGCGATTGCGGCGAGCGACGAAGTGGTCTGGGTGGCGAACGAGGCTGACCCGACGATCGTTCGGCTCGATCCGCGGACAGGCAACGTTGTGCAGACCGTGCGAACCGGTGCGCGCCCGACCGGCCTGACGCTCAAGGGTTCCCTGTGGGTGGCGGGGCAGGCATCTGCAGGCACGCATCGCGGCGGCACGCTGGTCTTCGCCGACACGACGGTCGAGAAGCAGGTCGATCCCGCTACGGCATATACGGGGACCATGTGGGGTCTCCTGAGCCTGACGAACGACGGCCTCGTCGGCTTCAAACACGTGGGCGGCAGCGAGGGAACGCAGCTCGTGCCCAACCTCGCCACGTCGCTGCCGACCCCGACGGACGCAGGCAAGACGTACGCGTTTCAGCTGCGCAAGGGGATACGATTCTCGAACGGTTCGCTCCTGAAGGCTTCGGACGTCCGCTCGACGTTCGAACGTCTGTTCAAAGCGGGAACGCCTAGACCCGACTACTACACGTCGATCCGCGGCGGATCAACGTGCAGTAAGCAGCCAAAAGCATGCGACCTGTCGAGCGGGATCGTGACCGACGACGAAGCCGGGACCGTGACCTTTCATCTGACGACGCCCGACCCCGAGTTCCTGTACAGGCTCGCAATCCCGTTCGCCTCGATCGTCCCGGCCGATACGCCGCTCTCGAAGGACGGCACGCGGCCAGTTCCCGCGACGGGGCCCTATGTGATCCGATCCGCAACGCCGAAGCGGCTGATCCTCGTGCGCAATCGCCACTTCCGCGTCTGGAATGCGATCGCGCGGCCCGATGGATACGTGAATCGGATCGACGTATCGGTTGGCCCAGAGCCCGATCGGGCGACGACTGAGGTCGCGCGTGCCGCTGTCGACGTCGCGAGCGGCTTCGTCTCGGGATTCGGCGCTCGGCTGGCGAATTTCGCGACGCAGCACCCGGCCCAGGTCCACACGACGCCCGCTGCGGGCACGTTCTGGTGGTTCCTGAACACGCGCGTTCCGCCGTTCGATGACGTCCGCGCGCGGCAGGCCGTCAGCTACGCACTCGACCGAGCCGAGGTCGCTCGCATCGCCGGTGGCGCGGAGGCGCCCCAAGTCACATGCCAGGTGCTGCCGCCAAACTTTCCGGGCTACCGGCCGTACTGCCCCTTTACGGCCGACGCGAGCGCCGGCGGTACGTGGTCTGCTCCCGATCTCGCGAAGGCGCACGAGCTCGTTCGACAGAGCGGGACCGCCGGAGCGCGCGTCAGTTTCTGGGGCTGGAGCGCGCCTGCAGCCAAGAGGGAGACGGAACTCGCACGCTCGCTCCTTACGCGGCTCGGCTACCGCGTGTCGGTCAAGATCTTCCCAGACATCAGCGCGTATTTCGACGCGCTCGCCAAAGCACGCCCGAGCGAGCTGCCACATTCAGCCATCAACGGCTGGGGCGCCGACTACCCTGCCGCGTCCAACTTCTTCATTGGCCTCCTTTCGTGCTCGACCGCGGGCGATCCTGCGGTCAATTTGTCCGGCTTCTGCTCGCGTGAGCTCGATGCCAAGATCAAGCACGCGAGCGTCGTGCAAGCGCAGGACCAGGAGGCCGCAGCGAAGCTCTGGGCCGAGGTCGATCGTGAGGCGACGAATCTCGCCCCGTTCGTACCGACGTATACACCCAGGAACGTCGACCTCGTATCGAAGCGCGTCGGCAACTACCAGCACCACCCGCTATTCGGCGTGTTGCTTGACCAGCTGTGGGTCAGGTGAGAGCCCGCGCCTACGGACCGTGTTTAGTGGGAGACCGCTTCGATCTCGCGTAGCGTCGAAAGCCGGCGCAGCGCCTCGACCTCGATCTGCCTGACGCGCTCGCGCGTGAGGCCAAGCCGGCGGCCGATCTCCTCGAGCGTCCTCGGCTCGTGGTCGGCAAGCCCGTAGCGCAACACGAGTACCTCTCGCTCGCGGCCGCCGAGCGCCTCCAGCGCCGCGGCGAGCGCTTCGCTTCGGAGCGAGAGCTCGACCTGCTCTTCGGGCAGCATGCCCTCGCCGGCCACGAAGTCGCCCAGGACCGCGTCATCGTAGTCGCCGACGGGCTGGTCGAGGCTCGTCGCCGCCCGGGCCGCGGCTCGCACGTCGCGTGCCTGCTGCAGCGGCAGGCTGGCTTCCTCGGCGATCTCTTCGAGCGTCGGCTCTCGGCCGAGCTGTGTCCAGAGGTGGCGCTCCGCGCGATTCATCTTCTGGAGCCGCTCGACAATGTGGACGGGCATGCGGATCGTTCGGGCCTTGTCCGCAAGTGCCCGGGCGACCGCCTGGCGGATCCACCAGGTCGCGTAGGTCGAGAACTTGTAGCCACGCCGCCAGTCGAACTTCTCGACGGCGCGGATCAGGCCGAGGGTGCCCTCCTGGATGAGATCGAGGAACGGCAGGCCCTGGTTGCGATAGTTCTTGGCGATGGAGACGACGAGCCGGAGATTCGACTGGATCATGTGCTGCTTCGCGTCCAGGTCGCCGCGCTCGATCTTCTTGGCGAGCTCGACCTCCTGGGGCGCCGTCAGCAGGGGATGCCGTCCCGTCTCGCGCAGGAAGAGCTGCAACGCGTCCGTCGTGGATTCGAGCGGTGCGGTGACGGGAGGTGGGGGAGGAGCCACCTCCCGCTCGCGGTCGTCCTCGATCAACTCGATCCCCCGCTCCTCGAGCATCCGGTAGACGCCTTCGAGCTCTAGTAGCTCGAGCCCGTGCGGCTCCAGCACCTCGAGCAGCTCGGCAGAGCGCACCGAGCCTGTCAGCTCGGCGCTTTCGAGGAGCTGTTGCAGCTCCTCCGTCTGGACGACGATGTCGATCGCGGCTATCGGTGCTTCCATCATGTGCGGGTACCCACACGTACCCGCCCCCCGCAGCGATTCAAACACGTTGCGTCGGGAAAGTCGAGTCCCGGCCTCGCGCACGAGAATAACGGTTATGTCAAGCTGGGCCATCTCCAAATGAGTTGGTCGCAAATTGCGCGGATTCTGGTCGTCCCCCCTCTTGAAGCCGCGGGCCCGGTCTTCTAGATTGCCGCTTGCGCCGAGCACGGAGCGCAAGTAGATCGAAGCTGAGTCGGACGGCAGCACGCGCAAGCGGATGGTCAGTCGGCTCAGTGGACGAAAGCGCAACCGGCTCGGCGAATTTTTTTTGGTCCAGCGCGCAGCGCTGCCCGCGAAGCGGGTCGTGGAAGGGGTCTGGGGAAACCGGGAGGTTGCCCCAGCTCCTACAATCACTTCATGCACCTGAGGCCGCCCAGCATCGACCACGGCGTGATCTCCTTCGTCTGGGCATTCGTCCTCGGCGTGCTCCTCTGGGCCTTCATGCTCTCCGTTGGTATCTCGAAGCCGACGTCGTTCATCGTCGGCGCCGTGGCCGCGTGCGCGATCTTCCTGTACGTGCGCCTCTACGGCGAGGACGAGCCGAGGGCGCGCCGCCCGAAGGGGTAACTGGGCGCGAGCACCTGCAGGAGGCGTTCGGATAGGTCGCTGCCGAGCTCTTCGCTCAGCCGTTCGGCCGGCGACGGCCGCGAGAGTAGACCACAGTGCCAGAGCAGAAGCTCGGTGCCGCGCCGCGGTGAGAGAGTGGTCGGCGGCTCGCTCATCCTTGCCCATCTATATCGCCAGGATTGGAGGTCGCCCTCAATCCCTGAGGCGAGTGGCGCTGCTACAGAACTTGCTGTTTGTCGCGCTCCGGGCCGGGCTCTTCGACCACCTCGGACGCAGGTTCCGGCGCCGGGACGGGCTCCTCGACCACCTCGGGAGCGCGGCGCCGCAGCTCCGGCGACGGCAGCGGCCCGGACGTGTCGAAGGTGAACCCGAAGATCAGCCCCAGCCCGAACGCGAGCACGCCGAGGTACAGCCTCAGATCGTCGACGATCCCATCGATCGCGATGTCGTTCGACCATGAGGTCGTGTGGCGCTGGAACCAGTTCGCATCCGGCTGGCCGGCGAGCAGCACCCAGCCTGCGCAGACGAGCACCGGCAGGAAGCCGATCACGAAGACTCCCGCCGAGACCCTCGGCCACCCCCACTTCGTCCAGCCGCCGAAGAGTTGCGAGAGCGCCATCGTCAGGCCTGCGCCGGCCAGGATTCCGTAGACCGCCCAGTAGCCGCCCAGCGTGCCCTGGCCGATCTGCGTGGAGATCCAGATCAGGAGACCGGCGGCCCCCGCTCCGACGACGGTGAACACCCCGCGCACGGTTCCGACCATTCCCATCACCTCCAGGACGTCCTTACCCGTTGGCCCGAAGATTACTCGGATGCCGTTCCGTCAGTCGAGCAGGAGGCGCCTGGCGTCGAAGCCGGCGGAGTAGAGCTCGGCGCGGAACTCGTCCACGGTGCGCAGCGCGTCATGGGGGAAGACGTGCTCGACGACACCGATCGCATCGTCGTTGTGGAAGGGCAGGTCGACATGCTCGTGCGAGACGAGGTTCACCGAGACCTGCTCGCAAGCGGGGCAGCGCACCGCCACGCCGAGCCGCTCTTTCCGGCCGCCGGGAGCCAGCAGGAAGAACGACGAGGGGAACACCGGCCGGGGCTTCTGCTCCGGGTAGCAGAAGAAGCTCCAGGGCCAGTCGCCCGACTCGATGCGTCGCGCGGTCAGGTCACCGAATTCCGTCTCGACCTCCTCGAGCCGTGCGGTCATCAGGTTCATGAACTGGACGCGCTGGAAGCCGAGCGGCGCCCAGTCGAGCTCGTCGTGCGACACGAGCCCCGGGTGCTGTTCGCCGCACGGGCAGTCGAACGTAACGCAGTAGACGGCCGGATGCGCTGCGCCCGCCAGCCGCTCCAGCCGCCTGAAGGAGGACAGCGGCACGGTCGTCTCTCCCCGGGTGGGGCACGAGAGCGTGTACCGCGTGGTCAGCGCGTCGTAGATGTCACCTTCTTACCTGATCGGTAAGACGGAAACCAGGGACGAGGGTTGCCGGCCCCCGGTCTAGGCGAAATGTCTGGCGAAACGATGCACGGCGACCGCCGACCAGATCGCCTCAACCACTCCGAACGGCCACGCCCCGGAAAGGAAGCCGTAGACGCTTGCGAGCACACATCCGCAGGCGAACGCGAGGACGAAGCCGACATGCCGCCGTTCGAGGGCGTACATGACCATCATGAAGGTGAGGGCTGTTACGCCGAAGGCGGTGAGCAACGGCCCCAGTTTGTCAGGGCGTTAGGCCGCGACCTAGGAGTACTGCAGCAAGGAGAAGACGTCGTAACCGACGAGCCGGTCGCGGCCGTTCAGGAACTCGAGCTCGATGATGAACGGCAGCCCGATCACCTCGCCGCCCAGCTGCTCGACGAGCTCGACCGTTGCCTTGGCGGTCCCCCCCGTTGCCAGGACGTCGTCGTGGATCAGCACGCGCTGGCCCTTGACGATCGCGTCGGCGTGCACCTCGAGCGAGTCGAAGCCGTACTCGAGCGCGTACTTGGCGGCAACGGTGCGCCAGGGCAGCTTTCCCGGCTTGCGGGCGGCGACGAAGCCGCAGCCCAGGCGGCAGGCGAGCGCGCCGCCCGTGATGTAGCCGCGCGCCTCCGCGCCGAGGACGAGGTCCGGCTTACGGGGCTCCGCCCACGCGGCGATCTGCTCGACCGCCTCCCGCAGCGCCTCCGCGTCGGCGAGCAGCGGCATGATGTCCTTGAAGACGATCCCGGGCTTCGGGAAGTCGGGAACGTCCCGGATCTTGGCCGCGAGGTCGACGCTCAAACCGAGACCCGGCTTCGGAGCGCCCGCCAGAACAGGAGCAGATTGAGCTCCTGGGCGAGCTCTGCGAGGCCGTGGAGATCCTCGAGCGCTCCCTGCCTTGCCTCGGGGTTCCGGGAGCGCAGCTTCGGCAGCAGCGCCTCGAGCAGGTCGGCCTGGTTGCCGGCCGCGGTTGCGAACTTCCGGAGGTGGCGGACGTCGGCGCCCGCCGTCACGAGCCGCGCGCACACCGCCGCCGTCTCGGCGTCCGCCTCCGTCAAGGGCGGCTCGAGCAGGCCGTACTCGACGAGCTCCCGGGCCTGCGCGGCGCTGATCCCCGCCCGCTCGCACAGCTCCCCGGTGTCGATCTCGCGATCCTGGCCGGCGAGCCCCGTGCGACGCCGTTTACGGTCCTTGCTCGCCGGCGAGGCGAGCTCCTGGCGGATGACGCGCAACGGCAGGAACTCGTCGCGCTGTAGCCGCAGGATCGTCTCCAGCCGCTCGACGTCCTCCTCGCTGAACAGCCGGTACCCGCCGCGCGTCCGCTTCGGCGCGAGCAGTCCCTGATCCTCGAGGTAGCGGATCTTCGAGATCGAGATGTCGGAGAACTCGCTCTGCAGGCGGCGGCAGACCGAGCCGATCGTGTGCAGCCGGATTGCCTGAGTCGTCGTCATCAGCCGAGGAAGATGAGCCGGTATTTGCCGATCTGGACCTCGTCCCCGCTCTCCAGCTCGGCCTGCTCGATCCGGTGCCGGTTGAGGAAGGTGCCGTTGAGGCTGCCGAGGTCCTGGAGGGTGAACGTCTCTGCCCCCTTCGCGACGATCGCGTGGCGGCGGGAGACGGTCACGTCGTCGAGGAAGATGTCGCAGTCCGGGGTGCGGCCGATCGTCGTCTGGGTGCGCTCGAGCGGGAACTGCTCGCCCGCGCGGCCGCCGCCGGAGCGCACGACCAGGGTTGGTCCCTCGATCCCGAGCTCCTCGACCCCGGCTCCCCCCTCCTCCTCGAGCTCCTCGGCCGAGAACGTCATCGTGACGTCGTCGGCGGGTTCCTCGGTCACGAGGGCCGCACCGCAACGTGAGCAGAAGTTGGCGGACTCGAGGTTCTGAAAGCCGCACTCGGGGCAGTAGACGTGGCTCACCGCGTGGACTACTCCGAGGGCGGCAAGGCTTTGCCGGCGAGGATCTCGCTGAGCCGGTCGATATCGATCTGCCCGAGCTCCCCCTCACCCTTCTTCTGCAGCCTGGCGACGAGCTCCGCGCGCAGGATGTCCAGCTTCCCGTGCAGCATCCGCCGGTTGTACGAGATCTCGTTCTCCTCCTCCTCGAGCTTCTTGATCAGGGCCTTCAGCTCGGCATCGGGGAGAGCAGCGAGGTCCGGAAGCGCTTCCATCTCATCCCTTCTTTGGATGGGTGGGTCGTCGCCATTGAAGCAGGCGCCGCCCAAAGGTTCAACCTCAACTTGAGATTTGCGCTGGGGCGGCGGATTCCTGCCCCTGCATGATCTCCTCGATCAGCGCGTGCAGTTCGGCCTCGAGCTCGGCAGACATCTCCTCGGTCGCTCCCTCGGCGTAGACGTGGATCAGCGGCTCGTCCGGATCCGGCAAGACCTCGGCCCAGCCGCGCTCGTCGACCACCTTGATCCCGTCGGTCAGGTCGAGCTCGCGTCCCTTCAGCCGCTCGGTGAGCACGCGCATGACCATTCCCTTCAGCGCCCAGGGGCAGGCCATCTGCCGGTGGACGACGGCAGAGGCGGGAAGTTCGGCGACGAGCTCGGAGAGCGGCCGCTCGATCGGCGCGAGTAGCTCCAGCAGCTTGCAGAGGCTGGCGACCGCGTCGGCGGCGGGCAGGAACTCCGGGAAGACGTACACGCCGCCGACCGCGCCGGCGAAGACCACTCCCTCCTGCGAGGCGGCCTGCATCAGCTCCGCCGGCGCAGCGGGAGTGCGCACGATCTCGAGCCCGCCGTCGGCCGCGAGCTGCTCGACCCGGTCGGTGACCGTAATCGGGAAGGCGACCTTCCCGCCCTGCCCTCTCGCTCCGATCAGGCGCAGGAAGAGCAGCAGGGTCTGCTCGACCGGGATCTCGCGGCTCTGCTCGTCGATCAGGAACAACCGCTCTCCGGCGCGGTCGAAAACGGCTCCGAGGTCGGCGCCGATCGCGCTGACGAGGCGCTTCGCCTGTCCGACCGACTCCCTGAGCGATGCCGACGTTGCCGCCGCCTCCGTTGTGAACCCGTGCGCGGAGATCGCCTCGATCCCGAGGGGGCCGAGGAGAAGCGGCAGGACAAACGAGGACGCCGAGTAGCCGTAGTCCACGACGAGCCGGAACGTGCGCGCGCGAATCGCCTCGACATCCAGCGTCGAGACCAGGTCCTGGGCGTACCCCTCTCGCACGCGGGCCGGGTACGTGACGTTCCCGATGTCCATGAACGGCACCCGGCGGACCTCGCGGCGGTTGAAGTGCTTGTCGACCTCCTTTTCCATCGCCGTCGTCATCTGGATCCCGGGCTGCTCGAAGAAGCGGATCTGGATCACCTCGGGATCGGTCTGGCTGACGCCGACATGGAAGCCGGCGTCGTAGCCGTGCGTCTTCAGCAGGTGGCGGCTGACCGCGGCGGGCAGCACGCGCAGATCGGCCGCATCCACCCCCGCTGAGTTGAGCCCCGTGATCATCGCCCGCTTGATCGTTCTGCAGGCACGGGGAGACTCGCGGCTGCCCACGACCCGCGCACCTCGTTTGAGCGCCGTACCGAGCGCCGCGGCGAGCCGGACCGCGGTCTCAGGGGTGAGATCGACGTTGATCAGGCCGGAGACGCCGTCTTTCCCGAACAGCGCCGAGGTCGCATGCGACTCCCAGATCATGTTTTCGTGGATCTGCGCGCCGGACTCCACCTCCTTGTACGGATAGATCCGCACGCCCGGCAAGACGACGCTCTGGGCGCCGAGGACGACCTCGTCACCGATCGCGGCGCCCTCCTGGATGCGCACATGCGAGCGAACGTCGCAGCCGCGGCCGAGTACGGCGCCCTCCACCAGCGCGCTCCTGCCGATGTGCGTGTTCGCGTCGATCACGGAGCGCACCGTGCGGGCCCGCTCGCGCAGCGTGACGCTGGTGGAGAGCACCGAGTACGGCCCGATCGATGCCTGCGGCGAGATCCGGCAGTAGTTGCCGACGAACGCAGGCCCTTCGACGTCTTCGAGGTCGTCGATCTCGACCCCCTCGCCGATCCAGATGTTTCCGCGCAGGCGGATGCCCGGGACGTCGAGCTCGACCTTCCCGTCGAGGGCGTCGAAGTTCGCCTGCCGGAACTGGTCCAGGTTTCCGATGTCCTGCCAGTAGCCGTCGCAGACCATCCCGTACAGGGGGCGCCCCATCTCCAGCAGGAGCGGGAAGAGCTCCTTCGAGAAGTCGAACGGCTGGTCGGCCGGCACGTGCCTGAGCACCTCCGGCTCCAGCACGTAGATCCCCGTGTTGATCGTGTCCGAGAAGACCTGCCCCCACGAGGGCTTCTCGAGGAACCGCTCGATCTTGCCGTCCTCGTCGGTGACGACGATCCCGAACTCGAGCGGGTTCTCGACCGACTTGAGGCCGATCGTGACCGCCGCCTCGCGGTCGCGGTGGAACGCGAGCAGCTTGCCGAGGTCGATGTCGCAGAGCGCGTCGCCGGAGATGACCAGGACGGTGCCGTCGAGCTTGTCGGAGGCGAGCCGAACGGAGCCGGCCGTTCCGAGCGGCGACTCCTCGACCGAGTACTCGATCGAGAGGCCGAGCGTGTCGCCGTCGCCGAAGTAGCTGCGGATCGCCTGCGGGAGGAAAGCGAGCGTGACGATCACCTCGTCGAAGCCGTGCTTCTTGAGCAGCTCGAGGATGTGCTCCATGCACGGCTTCCCGACGATCGGCACCATCGGCTTGGGCTGGTTGGAGGTGAGCGGCCGTAGCCTCGTGCCCTCCCCTCCCGCCATCACCACCGCTTTCATGTCTCGGTCACCTCCAGGCGCCGCCCGCCGCGGATCGCGCGCCAGGCCGAGCCGACGTAGACGAGCGCGGCTCCGACCGCCATCCCGAGGCCGATCCAGAAGACCCAGAGCGGCCAGCTCGTACCGTCGTGTGTGACGAGGACGAAGCCCACGGCTGCGTAGAGCACCCAGGTCGCCGCCTTGCCGAGGAAGCTGACCGAGAACTCGTAGCCTCGCGGGAGGACGAAGCGGGTACCCGCGAGGAGGAGGGCGTCCCGGGCGACGATCACGGCGAGGGCGGGCCACGGGAGGCGGTCGGCGATGAAGAGCATGATCACCGCCGCGTCGATCATCAGCCGGTCGGCGAGCGGATCGGCGTACTTGCCGAACTCGGATTCCACGCGCCAGCGGCGCGCGAGCCAGCCGTCGATCTGGTCGGTGATGCCGGCCACGCCGAAGACGATCCCTGCGGCCCAGTCGTGGCCTCCGGCCGCCCGCGCGAGCAGGACGACGAAGACGGGAATCAGCAGGAACCGCGCAATCGTGAGCGCGTTCGGGAGCTGCTCGAGCCGGCGTGCGGGTGCGGATGCGGACGCGGTGGCCACGATCACGCCAAGGATAGTCCCCAGGTGGCCGCGTCCCCGAACGCCCGCTGCCGGTGGGGC
This sequence comes from Gaiellaceae bacterium, assembly GCA_036564335.1. GTDB lineage: Bacteria > Actinomycetota > Thermoleophilia > Gaiellales > Gaiellaceae > DATBLE01. The sequence goes on along the minus strand of DATCPA010000092.1, from coordinate 1,936 downwards.
CGTGTTGGCGTGCCCAGCCTCCTCCCCGCGGCGAGCCTAGCGAGGATCTCCGTACGCGTGTGACACGCGGGTGTGCCGGAATCGTGACAATCCGACGGGTGGCCGCGCCGCTCACTCTGCCCGGGTTCGTGAACGCGCATTCGCACAGCTTTCAGCGCCGCCTGCGGGGTCGTGCCGAGGGCGGCGACTTCTGGGCCTGGCGCGACGAGATGCTGCGCGAGGCCGAGCGGCAGACGCCCGAGAGCGTCCGCAGCGAATACGCCGCGACCTATTGGGAGATGCTCTCCGCCGGCTACACGGCGGTCGGTGAGTTCCACTACCTCGGTTACGAGGAAGCACTCGCGGCCATCGACGCGGCAGCCGAGGCGGGGATCGAGCTGGTGCTCCTGCTCTCGGCCTACGCCCGCGGGGGGCTCCCGCGCTTTCGCCAGGAGTCGCCCGCGGCCTACCTCGAGCAGGTCGAGTCGCTCCGCGCCCGTGGCGTGCGGGTCGGGCTTGCCCCCCACTCCGTCCGCGCGTGTCCCGCGGAGTGGCTAGAGGAGATCGGGCGCTACGCCGCCGCGGAGGGGCTCCCGCTCCACGTTCACGCCGACGAACAGCCGCGCGAGATCGAGGAATGCGTCGCCGAGCATGGCGTCCGCCCCATCGAGCTCCTCGCCCACGCGGGCTGCCTCGGGCCACACACGACGGTCGTGCACGCAACCCACGCGAACAACGCCGAGCTCGACCTCCTCGCGGAAGCGGGGGCGCGGGTCTGCCTCTGCCCGACGACCGAGGCGAACCTCGGCGACGGGTTTGCGCCGGTGACGGCGCTGCGCGATCGCGGTCTCGGCGTCTGCATCGGGTCCGACTCGAATGTCCGCATCGATCCCCTCGAGGAGCTACGCGAGCTGGAGGGCATCGCGCGCCGGGCGACCGGCCGCCGGAACGTCATCGCGGTCGACTCTCTGCTCGGCTTCGGGGCAGCGGAGGGCGCTGCGTCGCTCGGGCTCGAGTCGTGGCCCGACGCGGTCGTCGACCTCGACCACCCGTCCCTCCGTGGGGTCGAGCGCGGCGACGTTCTCCCCGCGCTCGTGCTCGGCTGCGCGGCCGACGTCTTTCTCTAGGAGCAGCCGGCGAAACGTCATATGCTCCGCTTCGAAGGAGCGCAAGCTCGGCCCCCGGGAAAGGAGCGACACATGGCAGTCACCCCCGCCAGCCTTTGGCAAGCGCTGAAGAACATTGTCACGCTCGGCCAAGCGTCGAAGAAGAAGTAGGACTAGGAAACCGGCTGCGGCCTGCTAGGACGGGCGCGATCGAACGCCCTCGTCCAGAACGTCGTGCGGTCCAGGTACGCGCGCTCGGCCGGCCGGCCCCGGAGGCCGTAGGCGCCGTCGTACGTCTCGAACGCAACGGCCGCCGCGCTCCCGGCGCTCCCGCCGATGCGTGCGCGCGCAGGCTCGATCTGCGTGCCCTCGTGCCACTCGTTGTAGCTGGTGATCGTCACTCCGTCGGCGCCCGACTTGATCGCGCTCTGCCACATTCCGTCGTAGGTCTTGCCGTCGCGACGGGACTTCCGGCGAAGGTCGCCGGTCGCCCGCGAGGCGTCGTAGCCCGGGCCCACGGACGGGAGGCAGGCGAGCCCGGCCGCGTGGGCCTGCTTGCAGAGCCGTTGGAACGAGTCGGCGCCCCAGAGGAGGACGTCGTACGTGTAGACGCCGTCGAACCGGGCGGCGGCGGCACGTCCGGCCAGCGTCGTCTGCGCGAAGAGCTCCACTCCGTCGATACGGTCGCGCAGCGCCGCCCAGTCCTCCACGGGGATGTCGAAGGGCTGGTAGACGAAGAACCGGGTGATGCCGAGCCCGCGCAGGTGCTCGATATCCGCCTCGACGCTCTCGATCGTCCGGCCCGGGTACGGCTCGAGGTGGATCGCGACGGTCAGGCCCGCCCCCTGCGC
>DATCPA010000124.1:0-4921 GCA_036564335.1 Gaiellaceae bacterium | reverse complement strand
CTGGCGCTCTGGTGGCGGCACCCGCACGAGGCCTTCATGGGCCTCGGCGCAGCGCCTCGCTTCGCCGACTTCTTCTACTACGCAGTCTCGACCGCCTTCATCGCCCCGCCCGGGGACATCCTGGCTCACTCGCGTGGCGCGCGAAGCGCGACGATGATCGAGATGCTGACCGGCTTTGCCCTGCTGGCCGTGTACCTGTCGAGCTTTGTCGATTGGGGCCGGCGCGCGCAATCGTCAGAATGAGCCCATGCTGATCGAGCGGAGCATGCACCCGGGGTACCTGTCGAACGCCTACCTTGTCGCGGACAGGCCCGGTGGGACGGCCGTCTTCGTCGACAGCGGCGCGCCGCTCGCGCCCCTGCTCGAGGCAGTCGAGCGCGAGGGCTTGACCGTGACCCACGTGCTCACGACCCATGGGCACCACGACCATGTCGAGGGCCACGACGAGCTGCAGCGCCGCTTCGGGGTGCCGGCCGTCGCGGGGAGCATCGAGACCGGGGGCCTACGGGTCGAGTCGCTGCCGACCCCGGGCCATAGCCCCGACGGCGTCTCGTTCGTCGTCAACGGCGAGGTCTGCTTCAGCGGCGACACGCTGTTCAAGGACGCGGTCGGCGGCACGCGTGACGATTTCGCCGGCGTCCGCAGCTCGGTGATGGACGTGCTGATGGCGCTGCCGCACGAGACCCGCGTCCTCCCGGGCCACACCGACGAAACCACCATCGGCCGGGAGTGGGAGCAGAACCCCTTCGTGCGGGTCTGGCGCGGCGTCGAGCCCGAGGGCGTGGAGCCCTGCCGCGTCTCCGGCGAGGACGCGACGCTCGTCGTCTGGTCGCCCGACTACGACGGCAAGGGCAAGGCGTGGGTGCGCTTCGCCGACGGTCGCGACGCGATCGTCGGCGGCTCGGGCGTCGAGCGGCTTAGGGGATGACCGCGGCTTTCAGGTAGTCCCGGGGCGGGTCGGCGAGGAGGGCGGCGACGCCGTCCAGCCCGACGCGGTGCGTGATCAGCCGCTCCCACGCGTACGCGCCGCTCGCGAGGAACGCGAGCGCGGCGCGGACGGTCGCAGGCGTGTGGTGGAAGGCGCCGTGCAGGGTCAGCTCCTCGTAATGCAGGCGGTAGGTGTCGACCGGGAGCTGGGCGCCGCGCGGGAGGCCGCCGAAGAAGACGACGGTGCCGCCCGGCCTGACGAGCGCGAGCGCGTCATGCCACGCCTGCTCGGTGCCGGCCGCCTCGATCACGACATCGGCGCCGTGTGAGGGACCGGTGCGGGCTCCGAAGTGCTCGGCGAGCTCGCGGCGCTCGGGTCTTCCTCCGACGACGACCGGCCGGCCGCCCGCATCGGCCGAGCAGGCGCAGAGCATCAAGCCGATCGGGCCGGCGCCGAGGATCGCGACCGTGTCGCCCGGCTCGATCGCCGCGCGCCCGACCCCGTGCAGGCAGCAGGCGAGCGGCTCGGTAAGGGCGGCGACCTCGGGCGCGAGCGAGGGCGGCACAAGCAGCAGGTTCCGGCGCGCGATCCGCTCCGGGACGAGCAGGAGCTCAGCGTAGGCGCCGTTCAGGAGCGGCAAGAGCTGCTCGCACTGCGTCTCCTGACCCCGGCTGCAGGGGCCGCACTCGCCGCACGGTGCCGAGTTCGCGGCGACCACGCGTTTCCCGGTGGCGACGTCGATGCCGCAGAACTCGTGCCCGAACGGGCTGGGCGGCGGGCCGAGCAGCACGGGATGACCTCGTTGGAACGCCTTCGCGTCGGTGCCGTCGGTGAGCGCGACCTCGACCTGGACGAGCACGTCGCCGCGCCTTGGCTCCGGGTCGGGTACGTCTTCGAGGCGGACGTCCCCGGGGCCGTGGAAGCGGAGCGCCTTCACGGCACGAAGACGATCTTGAGCGCGTCGCCGTTCCGGTACAGCTCGAGGCCCTCGGCGAAGCGGTCGAGCGGGAGCACGGTTGGCTCAGGCAGTTCGAGCTCGGGCAGCAGGGCCGCAGCCTCGAGCATGTGCCGCGGTGTCGTCGAGCGTCGGCCGGCCACGGTCAGCTCGCGCCGGTAGATCGGATCGGCGGGAAGAGGGCCCGCGTCGGCGAAGAGGAGGAGCGTTCCGCCGGGCTCGAGCGCGTCCAACGCGGACTCCGCGCCTCCCGGCGCACACAGCACGACGGCGCCGACCGCTCCGTCCGGCTCGCGGCCCTTGCGGCGGGAGTCGCGGTCGACGGTGAACACCTCGTCCCCTCGCCTGGACAAGACCGCCGAGAAGAGGCGGCCGATGAACCCGTGCCCGAAGACGAGCACCCGCCCGCGCGGCACCTGCTCGACTCCTCGCAGCACACACGCGAGCGGCTCGATCATCGTGCCGCGCGCTTCGTCGGTGCCGGCCGGGAGCTCGACCCACGCGTCCGCGCGCGCCCGCTCGGCAAAACCACCCGGGCGGATCGTGTTGCCGTGGAACACCTCACAGGTCGACTCGTGTCCCGCGCGGCAGCGCTCGCACTCGCCGCACGGCGAGTGGTGGATCAGGGCTGCGCGCCGGCCTTCCGCTGTTTCCGCCACGACCTCGTGACCGAGGACGCGTCCCGCGAACTCGGGCAGGAGCTTGGCGACGTCCGAGCCGCAGAGCCCGCACGCGAGCACGCGAACGAGGTGCCCGTCGCCTGCGGGCTCGGGGATGTCGGCAAGCGCCGGCTGTCCGGCCTCGTCGAGAACGACGGCGCGCACGGGGGTATCGTAGGCCGCGACCCGGGAATCTCCTGGAGGAGGAACAATGGCCGTCAAGCTCCATCGCTGCCCGAACGTCTGGGTGAAGGTTCAGGGGCACCCGTGCTGGAAGGTGCAGAGCGCCCTCGACGAGCAGGGGATCGAGTACGAGATCGTCAAGGGGCCGCTCCGCCGGGGCAAGCGGGGCGGCGTGGAGGAGATGACCGGCCAGCACATGTACCCCGTGATCGAGTTCGAGGACGGCTCGATCTACCGTGAGGAGTCGAAGCAGATGGCGGAGACGATCCGCGCAGGCAAGCTCGACGAGAAGCGCGGCGTAAGGCCCTCCTAGCAGGAGGGCCTTACGAGACGAGTCGCGCGAGCGTCTAGCGCTTGATGATGTTGTGGATTTCGATGATCTCCGGCTCGCCCACAAGCTCGATTCCAAGCTCGGCCAGGACCGGCATGAGGCGCGGACCGAATGCCTCGAATTTCTCCTGCGAGTCCCAGATCTCGCTGACCCGGAAGTTGCCGTCCGAACCGAAGGCGACGTGGTACTCGAGCCCGTCCGGCGGGAAGTCGCCCTGCGACTCGAGCCGGCTGACGCACTCGTCGTACTTCTGCGTGGTCATGCTGGGCGCGCCTGTGAAACGGACAACGATGCTCATCGAATCCTCCAATGCTCGGGTAGAGGACCCTAGCCGCTCTTGTGGCGAAGCGCGGCTCAGCCGCGGTGCCATCCCCGCTAGGAGGTCACCTCGATCGGCACTCGCTGCACCGCGTTGTTGACGTAGCCGCCGACGTTCCAGGGCGCCTCGGCCGGTTGCTCGTTGCCGGCCTCGTCCCGGGCCCGACAGCAGAGCACGTGCTCGCCGGGAGTCGCGTCCCAGGCATAGCGCCAGCCGCGCCAGGCCCAGCGTGAGGTGGGCGTCTGGTCCAGCTCCGCCTCGGTCCAGCTCGCTCCACCGTTCGTCGAGACCTCGACGGCTGCGACGGGCGCCCAGCCCGACCAGGCACGGCCCTCGATGGTGCACGGGCCGGCCGCGAGCGTTCGTTCCCGCGCCGGGAACTCGGGTAGCCCGGGCGGGACCATCAGTGCCCGCGGGAGGATGCGGCTGAGCGGCGTGCCCTCGTCGTCTTCGTCGCGCCGGAAGCGGTAGGCCTCGGCCTGCTGGTGGCCTTCAAAAGGCCGGTCGACCAGCGTGATGCGCGTCAGCCATTTGACGCTCGCCATCCCGTACCAGCCGGGCACGACGAGTCGCAGCGGGAAGCCGTGCTGGGGATTGAGCGGCGCGCCGTTCATCTCGTAGGCGAGCAGCACGTCCTCGCGCAACGCCTCCTCGATGGGGAGGCTGCGCTCGAAATCCTGTGCCTCGCCGGCCTCGAGCCCGCGGTCGAGCCCCGTGAAAACCAGCTCGACGGCATCGTCGAGCGGCCCGGCCTCGACCACCAGCGGCGCCAGCGGGGTGCCGCGCCACGCGGCCGTGCCGACCGCCTCGTTCAGCCAGGGCTGGCTGACCGGCCTCGGCGAGAGCATGGCCCGGCCGTTGCCTGCGCACTCCATCGTCACCTCGAGCTCGACGGCAGGGCGCGCGCGGAGGTCATCGAGCCCGAGCCTGAGCGGCCGGGCGACGCGGCCCTCGACCGCGAGCTCGAAGCTCGCCGGATCGACGGCCGGAATGTCGTAGTGAGTGAGCAGGTAGTGGAGCCCGACCGGTGTGACCGGGTACCGGAGCGCCTCCAGCGGCATCCCGTGGTTGCGGGCCGCGAGCTGGAGCTCGATCTGGCTGAATGGCTCCACGCGAGGCGGACGCTACACTGTCACGCGCACGGGGCTATAGCTCAGCTGGGAGAGCGCCTGGATCGCACCCAGGAGGTCGCCGGTTCGAGCCCGGCTAGCTCCACTTTGAAAACCCGCTGGAAACAGTAATTTTCTTGTAAGCGTTCAGCCTCCCCGTGCGGCGTCTTCGATTGAGCGGGCAGGGATCGCTAGGCGAGCGGCGAAGATCGAGTGTTTTATGGTTTTCAAGTAGGAAGGGACCTGCCTTCGCTCGCCGAACTCGGTCGGTGTGGAGCGTGCCGAGGCGGAGGCGATCCTCGCCGGAGACCGGGAGACGGCGGTCGCCTTGCTGATGCGGGTCGGCGAGCTGATCGAAGCACTTGCCGTCGAGGCGCTCCTCGGCGGCGATCTTCGCCCGGTCGAGGAAGAGCCGGCCGCTCGCAGCCTGGCGTAGG
>DATCPA010000064.1:0-9269 GCA_036564335.1 Gaiellaceae bacterium | reverse complement strand
CTCGTCGTCGACGACGAGCCCCAGATCCTCCGGGCGCTCGGGACGACGTTGCGCGGGGCGGGTTACGAGGTCGACACGGCGGCGACGGCCGAGGCGGCGCTTGCGGCGGCGGCTGCGCACCCGCCCGAGGCGGTCATTCTCGATCTCGTCCTGCCCGACGGGAGCGGCACCGATGTCTGCCGCGAGCTCCGGGCCTGGAGTGAGGCGCCGGTGATCGTCCTCTCGGCTGTGGGCGAAGAGCAGCAGAAGATCGAGGCACTCGACGCCGGCGCGGACGACTACGTGACGAAGCCGTTCAGCGTCGACGAATTGCTCGCGCGGCTGCGCGCCGTGCTGCGCCGCCAGGCGCCGGCGCTCGACCCGATCCTGGTCGTCGGCGACCTTCGCATCGACGTGCCCGGGCGCTCCGTGACTCGCGACGGGAAGCGGATCAAGCTGAGCCCGCACGAGTTCGACCTGCTGCGCGTCCTCGCGCAAAACGTGGGCAAGCTGCTCACTCACCGCATGCTCCTGCGCGAGGTCTGGGGTCCCGCGTACCAGGTGGAAGCCCATTACCTGCACGTCTACGTGTCACACCTGCGCCGCAAGATCGAGCCCGATCCCGGGAGCCCGCGCTACATCCTCACGGAGCCCGGCGCCGGTTACCGTCTCGTCGATCCGACCGCCGCGCCTCTTTAGACAACTTTAAGGCGGCGACCCGCGGGCTTGAGGCCGTGTTGACGCCGGCGGACCTACCGTTGAGCTCGTGTACGACCTTGCTGCACTTGCGATCGCAGCCGGCTGCTTTGCCGCCGCGTTCACGCTCGTCTGGGTGCTGGCGCGCATCTGATGTCGTCGGGCGACGTCGTCGGGCTCGTGATCTCGCTGGCCGTGCTCGCGTACCTGGTCTACGCCCTCTTCCGGGGTGAGAAGTTGTGACCGTAGGCTCGACGGAGGTCACCACCGGCGTAGGCTCGACGGAGCCGGCAACGAGCGGGGCATGAGCGGCCAGGGCATCGGCCAGATCCTCGTCTACGGAGTCGCGCTGATCGTACTCGGCTACCCGCTCGGTCTCTGGATGGCGCGGGTGTACACGGCCGAGCGGCTGCCGGGGGCGCGGCTCGAGCGTGGCTTCATGCGTCTCGTCGGCGCCGGCCGAGAGCAGGACTGGAAGGGCTACGCGAAGACGGTTCTCGTCTTCAGCGTGGCGTTCTTCGGCCTGCTCTACGTGATCCAGCGCGTCCAGGGGCATCTGTTCCTGAACCCGGACCACCTCAAGGGCGTGCCGGCGCACATCTCGCTGAACACGGCCGCCAGCTTCATCACGAACACGAACTGGCAGTACTACGGCGGCGAGTACACGATGTCGTACCTGACCCAGATGGCCGGGCTCGCGGTGCAGAACTTCGTCTCCGCCGGCGTCGGGATGGCGGTGCTCGCTGCGGTCGTACGCGGCCTCTCGCGGCGGTCGCGCAACGAGATCGGCAGCTTCTGGCAGGACCTCTATCGGTCGATCGTCTACATCCTGCTGCCGCTCGCGGTGGTTCTCGCCGTGATTCTGATCTCGCAGGGGGTCGTCCAGACCTTCCACGGCCACGCGACTGCGACGACGATCGAGGGCGCCCAGCAGACGATTGCGCGGGGGCCGGCCGCCTCGCAGATCTCGATCAAGCAGCTGGGAACGAACGGCGGCGGCTTCTACAACTCGAACTCGGGGGTCCCCTTCGAGAACCCGAACGGGCTCACCAACTTCCTCGAGCTGCTCGCGATCCTGCTGATCCCGGCGGGGCAGGTGTTCATGTTCGGGAAGATGGTGCTCGCGCGCCGTCACGCGTGGATGGTGTTCGCGGCGATGTTCGCCATCTTCGCGATCGGGGTCGCGATTGCATTGCCCGCCGAGCAACACGGCTCGCAGGTTCTGCGCGGCTCCGGTGTGAACATCACCCAGGGAAGCGGCCAGAGCGGCGGCAACATGTCCGACAAGGAGGTCCGGTTCGGCATCGCCAACACGGCCCTCTGGGCGACCGCGACGACCGACGCCTCGAACGGCTCGGTGAACGGCGGCCACGACGCCTTCACGGCGGCGGGTGGCGCCGTGCCGCTCGTGAACATCTTCCTCGGCGAGGTCGTTTTCGGCGGGGTCGGCTCCGGCCTCTACGGGATGTTCTTCTACATCCTGATCGCGGTCTTCGTCGCCGGGCTGATGGTCGGCCGTACGCCTGAATGGCTCGGGAAGAAGATCGAGGCGCGCGAGATCAAGCTCGCCGCGCTGGGCGCGCTCTTCGTCCCGACGATGGCGCTCACGCTCACCGCGCTTGCGATCGTGACCAAGGGCGGGCTCGCATCGCTCTACAACGGCGGGCCGCACGGCTTCACCGAGGCCCTCTACGCGTACACCTCGCAGTCAAACAACAACGGGAGTGCCTTCGCCGGCTACGGCGCGACGAACTTCTCCGCCAGCTTCGGCGCGATCGCCATGTTCTTCGGCCGGTTCGTGCCTCTGCTGGCCGCGCTTGCGATCGGCGGCTCCCTGGCGTCGAAGAAGACTGTGCCGGCCTCGGCGGGAACCTTCCGCACCGACGGTCCGACGTTCGTCGTGCTGCTCGTCGGCGTGATCGCGCTCACCGGCGGCCTGATGGTCTTCCCGGCGCTGACGCTCGGCCCGGTCGTCGAGGGGCTGATGCACTGATGCTGCGCGACTTCAAGGCGTCGCTGATCGCCGTTGTCCTGCTGACCGCCGTCTTCGGCTTCGCCTACCCGGCGGTGATGACCGGGTTCGCCCAGGTTGCCTTCTCGCACAAGGCGAACGGCAGCCTGATCAAGCACGACGGCAAGGTCGTCGGCTCGGAGCTCGCCGCACAGGAGTTCAAGAGCCTGCGCTACTTCCATGAGCGCCCGTCCGGCACGGCGCCGGTCTACAACGCCGGCGCCACCACGTTCGCCAACCTCGGCCCGACGAACCTTGAACTCGCCAAGAACGTCAAGGCCGCAGCAGAGGCGATCCTGAAGCTCGAGGGTCCGTACAACCAGGGTCTCGTCATCGGCGACGTTCCCGTCGACGCGGTCACCACTTCGGCCTCCGGCATCGATCCGGATATCTCGCCGGCCTACGCCGCATTGCAGTCGCGCCGGATCGCCGCCGTCCGTCATCTGCCTTTGGCGACGGTGCAGCAGCTGATCGAGCAGAACACCGATGGGCGCAGCCTCGGCTTCTTCGGGGAGCCGGGCGTGAACGTCCTGAAGCTCAACCTGGCACTCGACCAGGAGCAGGGCGCCTGATGGCGCGTCAGTCGGCAAGCATCTTCTCGCGCGACATCGCCCTCGCCGCGGTTCGCGCCTCGTTCCCGAAGCTCGATCCACGGAGCCAGGTGAGGAATCCCGTGATGTTCATCGTCGAGCTCGGGAGCGTGATCACCACGGTGATCTTCATCCTCGATCTTGCCCGCGGGCACACGGGGCAGCTCTGGTTCGTGGCCGTGATCGCGGTCTGGCTCTGGCTGACCGTGCTGTTCGCCAACTTCGCGGAGGCGATCGCCGAGGGGCGCGGCAAGGCGCAGGCGAACGCGCTGCGGGCGACGCGCACCACGACGCTCGCCCGCCTGCAGGACGGCCGCGAGGTTTCGGCACCGGAGCTCCAGCGCGGTGACGTCGTGGTCGTCGAGGCGGGCGAGGTGATCCCTGCCGACGGCGAGGTGATCGAGGGCGTCGGCTCGGTCGACGAGTCGGCGATCACCGGCGAGTCCGCGCCCGTGATCCGCGAGGCCGGCGGCGACCGCTCGGCCGTCACCGGCGGAACCAAGCTGCTCTCCGACCGGCTCGTGATTCGCGTCACCCAGGAGCCCGGACGCTCGTTCCTCGACCGGATGATCGCTCTCGTCGAAGGCGCCGAGCGGCGTAAGACGCCGAACGAGATCGCGCTGAACATTCTCCTCGCGGGACTGACGATCACCTTCGTGGCTGCCGTCGTGACGCTGAAGCCTTATGCGATCTACGCCGGCACGAACCTCTCGCAGACCGTGCTCATCGCCCTGCTCGTCGCCCTGATCCCGACCACGATCGGCGCGCTGCTCTCGGCGATCGGCATCGCCGGGATGGACCGGCTCGTGCAGCGGAACGTGCTCGCGATGTCGGGCCGTGCCGTCGAGGCCTCGGGCGACGTGGACGTTCTCCTTCTCGACAAGACCGGGACGATTACGCTCGGCAACCGTCAGGCGGCCGAGTTCCTCCCGGTGGAAGGCGTCGAGGAGCGTGAGCTCGCCGAGGTCGCCCAGCTGGCCTCGCTGGCGGACGAGACGCCGGAGGGTCGCTCGATTGTCGTGCTCGCGAAGGAGCGGTTCGGCCTGCGCGAGCGTGAGCTCGGCGAGCACAGCTTCATCCCCTTCACCGCCCAGACACGCATGAGCGGCATCGACCTCAACGGGACCGTGATCCGCAAGGGCGCCGCTGATGCGGTCAAGACCTTCATCGCCGAGCAGGGCGGTAAGACGCCGGACCAGCTCGACCAGATCGTGCACGGCGTCGCCGAGCAGGGCGGGACGCCGCTCGTCGTCTCGCGCGACAACTGGGCGCTCGGTGTCGTCCACCTGAAGGACATCGTCAAGGGCGGGATGAGCGAACGCTTCGACGAGTTGCGCAAGATGGGCATCCGCACGGTGATGATCACCGGCGACAACCGCGTGACCGCCGCCGTGATCGCGCAGGAAGCGGGAGTCGACGACTTCCTCGCCGAGGCGACCCCCGAGGCGAAGATGGCGCTGATCAAGGAGGAGCAGAGCCGCGGGCGGATGGTCGCAATGACCGGCGACGGCACGAACGACGCGCCGGCGCTCGCCCAGGCAGACGTGGGCGTCGCGATGAACACGGGTACGACCGCGGCCAAGGAGGCCGGCAACATGGTCGACCTCGACTCGAACCCGACGAAGCTGATCGAGATCGTCGAGGTCGGCAAGCAGCTCCTGATCACGCGCGGCGCCCTGACCACGTTCTCGATCGCGAACGACGTCGCCAAGTACTTCGCGATCCTCCCCGCGATGTTCGCCTTCACCTATGCCGGCAAGGCCGGCGAGCGCGGACCTCTCGACGCGCTGAACCTGATGCACCTCGGCACGCCGAAGAGCGCGATCATCTCGGCGATCGTCTTCAACGCTCTGATCATTCCGGCCCTCGTCCCGCTGGCGCTGCGCGGGGTCAAGTACCGCGCGATCGGCGCGACGGCTCTTCTCCGGCGCAACCTGTTGATCTACGGGCTCGGCGGCATGATCCTCCCGTTCGTGATGATCAAGGCGATCGACCTCGTGGTGCACAACCTGTTGGGAGCGTGAGATGCGTAGGCTTGACGGAGCATCCGCGGAGCGAAGGCGCCGGCTTTGCCGGCGCCGAGAGCGGGAGTAATGCGAGGCCGCTACCGGATCCTCCTCGGCATGGCGGCGGGTGTCGGCAAGACCTACCGCATGCTCCAGGAGGGCCGGCAGGCCCAGAACGAGGGCCGCGACGTCGCCATCGGCTACCTCGAGCCGCACGACCGGCCTGAAACGGCAGCGCTGGCGGAAGGATTCGAGGTCGTTCCGCGACTTCGCCGGGAGCACGGCGCGCTGGAGCTCGAGGAGATGGACGTCGACGCGGTCATCCGCCGGGCACCGGAGCTGGCTCTGATCGACGAGCTCGCTCACACGAACGCGCCGGGGATGCGGAACGAGAAGCGCCACCAGGACATCGACGAGGTGCTCGACGCCGGCATCGACGTGATCTCGACGGTCAACATTCAGCACCTCGAAAGCCTCAACGACGCGATCAACGAGCTGACCGGCGTTCGCGTGCGGGAGACGTTCCCGGACCGGATCCTCGAAGAGGCCGACGAGTTCGTTCTCGTCGACCTGACCCCCGAGGCCCTGCAGGACCGGCTGCGCGCCGGGAAGGTGTACCCCGTCGACCGGGCCGAGGCCGCACTGGCGAACTTCTTCCAGGCCGGGAAGCTGTCGGCACTACGGGAGCTTGCGCTACGCCAGGTCGCCGCCGACGTCGAGGCGCGGCGGCACGCGACCGTGCTCGACCCGCTCAGCCAGCAGGCGGTTACCGACCGCGTCCTCGTGCTCCTCACGCCCGAGCCGCGCTCTCAGCGGATCCTTCGTCGCGCGTGGCGTTCGGCGGAACGCGCGGGCAGCGAGCTCGACGCGCTCTGGGTGCGGAAGCCCGGGCAGAAGCTGAGCGAGGAAGACGAGGTCTCGCTGGCGGCGCTGCGGCGGCTGGCGTCGATCCTCGGCGCACACTTCATCGAGGAGGAGGGCGAGGGGCTCGTCGACACGATCCGGCGCGTCGTCATCGATCGCGGCACGACGTACCTGCTGCTTGGCACGCCCGATGAGTCGCGTCGCACCGAGGTCCTGCGCGGGTCGCTCGTGTCGGCGCTGGTGCGCACGCTGCCCGGCGTCGACGTTCGCGTGATCGCGAACAGAGCCGACCGGAGGGAGCTCACAGAGTGAGCTCCCTCGATCTCGCCCTGATCGTCGTCGTCGCTACGCTCGCAGCGCTTGTCGGCGGGCTGATTGCACGTCGCCGGCTCGGCCCGCGACGGTTGGCCTCGCGAGGAGGGCGGCGGGTGCTCGTTCCGTTCTCGGGCCGGCTCGACCCGATCGTCCTCGACGCTGCGATCCGTGTTGCCCGTGCTGATGAGGCCACACTCGTTCCCGCCTATCTCGTCATCGTCCCGCTCGAGTACGACATCGAGACGGCACTACGAGAGCAGGTGCAGATCGCAATGCCGCTGCTGGAAGCCGTCGAGCGGGCCGCGCTCAGCGCCGGCGTTCCCGTCGACGCGCGGATCGAGAAGGGGCGGACGCTGGCACACGCGCTCCGGCTTCTCTGGGACGTCGAGCGGTTCGACCGCATCATCGCGCCGGCCGAGGCGGGCGGCCACCCCGGCTTCGGCGCCAAGGATCTGATCTGGTTGCTGGAGCACGCGCCCGCGGAGACGCTCGTGCTCAAGCCGTACAACGAGACGAGTTCGTCAGAGCCGGAGCAGCTGGGCGCTACCCGGCATGCCCTCGCGAGCTTCTAGCTGAAGGTCTCGAGCGCGCGGTTAGGTCGCGTCCCGACCAGGCAGTCGAGCAGCTCCAGCGCTCCGGCCTTGTCGAGCATGTCGTTCAGGTTGCCGCACTTCGGCGACTGGACGCAGGAAGGGCAGCCGCGCTCGCAGGCGCAGCCGGCGAGCAGCTTCGCCGTGTCTTCGACCCAGCCCTCGAAAGCCTCGAAGCCGCGCTCGGTGATCCCCACGCCGCCGGGGTGCCCGTCGTAGACGAACACCGTCGGGCGTCCGGTCTGGAAGTGGACGTTCGTCGAGAGCCCGCCGATGTCCCAGCGGTCACACATCGCCCAGAGTGGGAGTAGCGCGATCAGTGCGTGCTCGGCGGCGTGGAGGGTGCCGAGGAGCTGCGGCATCTGGTTGAGCCCCTCGAGCATCCAGGGCTCGGGGCAGAACCAGATCGCCTCCGTCTCGAACGTCGTCGCCGGCAGGTCGAGCGCGACGAGGTCGAGTGTCTCCTGCGTCGACGCCTTCTTTACCTGATAGGCGACGACCTGCTCGGTCACGGAGACGCGGCCCCAGGTGAGCTCGAGCCCGAGCCGGGGCTCGACGCGCTCGGGCGACTCGATCGCGGTGGTCGTGTCCTTCTTCGCCTGCGTGTAGAGGTCGCCCGCAAAGGGCGAGACGAGCGCCTGTCGCGCATCGAGGTCGAGCTCGGTCACGCGGTAGGCCTCGCCGAGATGGAGATAGACGGCGCCGTCGTGCACCGTCGAGTACGCGCGCTCGCGCTCCACCAGGCCCAGCACGGAGCCGGTCTCGGTGTCGATCACCGAGAAGGAGTCGGGGCTCGTCGAGCGGAGCGGAATCCTGGCTGCGGGGTAGTCCCGGCCGCCCCAGACGAATCCCGCGGGCGTCTTCTTCAGCTCCGGAAGCAGCGCTGCGCGTTCTAGCGCCGCATCGCCGAGCACGTCCCGATCGGCGTCGTCGATCGGAGCCTCGAACGCGGCTGCGCGAACGTGCCCGTCGAGCACGCGCGGGTTCGTGTGGTCGAGGATCGCCGCCTCGACGCGGCGCTCGAGCAGCGCTTCCGGCTCGCGCATGAAGTACTGGTCGAGCGCATCCTCGCTCGCCACGAGCACCGCCAGACCGTGTCCGCGGCGGCCGGCGCGGCCCCACTGCTGGCGGAGGCTCGCGACCGTGCCGGGGAAGCCGGTCGAGATCACGCAGTCGAGCAGGCCGATGTCGATCCCCAGCTCGAGCGCGTCCGTGGCGGCGACGCCGAGGAGCTCGCCCGCGGCCAGGCGCTGCTCGATCTCGCGCCGCTGGCCCGGGGTGTACCCGGCGCGGTAGGGCGACAGCCGGTTCCGGTACTCGCGGCCGAGCCGGTCGGCGGTGAAGCGGTGGATCAGCTCGGCGGACTTCCGGCTCTTCGCAAAGCAGAGCGTGCGCAGCCCACTTGAGACGAGCTCGGCCATCAGCCGGGACGCCTCGCCGAGCGCGCTGGCGCGAAGCCCGAGCTCCTCGTCGACCAGCGGCGGGTTCCAGAGCGCGATCGTCCGCTCGGCCCGCGGTGCCGCGTCGTCGCCGAGCACGGTCACGTCGAGGCCGAGCAGTGAACGCGCCAGCTCGCCGGGGTTCGAGATCGTCGCCGAGGCCAGCAGGAACTGTGGATCGGCTCCGTAGACTCCCGCGATCCGGCGCAGCCGGCGCAGGACGTTGCCGACGTGGGAGCCGAAGACACCCCGGTAGACGTGCGCCTCGTCGACGACGACGTAGGCCAGGTTCGAGAGCACGTCGCCCCACCGGTCGTGGTGCGGCAGTACTCCGACGTGCAGCATGTCGGGGTTCGAGAGCACCAGGTTCGACCACTTGCGGATCTGCCAGCGGCGCTCGGCCTCGGTGTCGCCGTCGTAGATGGCGGCGCGGATACGCGGGACCTTCAGCGAGGTCAGCGAGCGGAGCTGATCCTGCGCGAGCGCCTTGGTCGGGTAGAGATAGAACGCGCGCCGCTTCGGCTCGCGCGCAAGGGCGTCGAGCACGGGCAGGTTGAACGCCAGCGACTTGCCGCTCGCCGTCCCGGTCGTGACGACGACGTGCTCGCCGCGCGCGGCCGTCTCCCAGGCCTCGGCCTGGTGCTCGAAGAGCTCCGTGATGCCCTGCGCCTCGAGCGCGGCGCGCACCTTCGGGTGCAGCTCGGCGGGGAAGGGCGAGGTTCGTGCCTCCCGGGCCGGCTCGCTGCCGAGGTAGGCCAACTCCTCGCCCACGAGGATTC
>DATCPA010000059.1:0-12819 GCA_036564335.1 Gaiellaceae bacterium | reverse complement strand
CCGTGGGTGCTTCGTCGAAGGCGGGACGTGCGACGGGATCGTCGAGTCGCAAGAGCTGGCGGAGGAAGCGGCGCAGTTGTCGCATGAGACAACAACGGTAGCGAAGGCCTCGGACGGCAGGCTCAGGGAGCAGGTTTCGGCTGTCGAGCTGGACGGCAGGCGTTTTGACGTCCGGGTGCTGACTCCCGAGCCACCCTGGGTCGAGCTGGCCGAGCGGCGCCGACAGAGACCATCCGCAAGCGGCGGCGGCGCCGGCGGCCGGGACGCGATCGTCAGCCCGATGCAGGGCAACGTGCTCGCCGTGCAGGTCGCCGAGGGAGATTCGGTCACGGCCGGACAGGTGATCTGCATCGTCGAAGCGATGAAGATGGAGAACGAGGTGCACGCCGCGCGCGCCGGCATCGTCTCGGGGCTGACCGTCTCGCCCGGGGACGCCGTCCGCATCGGCCAGGTGATCTGCGTCGTCGTCGCCGAGACGGCGTCCGGCGCCGCCGCTGAAGCGGCATCCGGGGAGGCGGATGCCGCTTCGTAAGGAGCTCTGCTCCGAGGAATCACGCGAGCACGCAGAGCCGCTCGCGGCCACCGCCAGCCGCGTCGACCATTGGCTGCTCGTCGAATACCGCGGGCTCTGGGCGCACGATGCGCTCCCGGGCAGCGGGCTGTCAGACCAGGTGAAGGCGCACCTGCTCGAACAGGTAGCCGCCCGCCCGCGCACGAAGCTCCTCTTCGTCCGGCGCACCGAGCGCCGCGGCCGGCCCGGTCTCGCCGTCCGCTGGGGCAGCTCGCCCGAGCGCGGCGGCGTCCTCTTCCAGGCCGAGGTCGAAGGCTCCGAGGACCTGCTCGGGCTCGACCTGACCGCGCCCGGAGAGCCGCTGGGCCATCCGCTGCTACTCGTCTGCACGCACGGCAAGCACGACCGCTGCTGCGCCCGCCACGGCCGCCCGCTCTATCACGCGCTCGCGGAGCAGGCCGACGAGGACTGGGTCTGGCAGTCCTCTCACGTCGGCGGCGACCGCTTCGCGGGCAACGTTGTCTTTCTGCCGGACGGCCTGTACTTCGGCCGGGTCGGGCCCGGGGAGGCGTGGCCCGTGCTTGACGAGTACCTCGCCGGCCGGATCCACCTCGAGCACTACCGGGGCCGCTCCTGCTACTCGTTCGCGGAGCAGGCGGCCGAGCGGGCCGTGCGCGAGGCTGCGGGTCTACGAGGGATCGACGATCTCGAGCTCGTCGAGCACGACGGGTTGCACATGGTCTTCCGTGCCGGCAGTCGCCGCTTCGACATCGGCGTCACGGACGAGCCCGGCGAGCTCACCTACCTGACATGCAACTCGCAGACGCTCAGGCACCCGCGGCACTACGCCGCAAGAATCCTTCGCGAATCAGGCGCCTGACGAGCACGAGACGGCTGTCGCCGTCGAGGCCGCCCGGCAGCTCGGCGGCGGTGAAGGGCTCTTCCGCCGCGAACACCGCCTCGACCTCCTCCCGGGCATGCTCGGGGAAGGCGACGTGCTTGCCCTCGAAGGAGAGCGTCGTTCCCTCGAGGTCGGCGATCACCGTCGCGCGCCGCTCGAGCGGCGTCTCGACGGTCAGCGACTCGAGTGCCCGCACTTCCTCCAGCTGGCCGTCGAGGATCGGTCGCCGGCTGTTCACGAACCGCGCGCGGGCGCGGCGCGCGACGTCCTCGGCGCCGAGCCGCTCGGAAAGCCGCTCGAGCAGATCGGCGTCGAGCGTCCCGTCCTCCGGGACCGAGCCGCGGAACTCGACGTCCTCCTCGCACTCGGCGAGCGCGGCGCGCAAGGCATCGGCCCACGTGACGATGTTGATCCCGACCGTGACGTGCAGCGAGTCGGTCTCCGACGTCAGCGCGTCGTGCAGCCAGCCGCGCGGAAGATAGAGCGTGTCCCCGGCGCGGAGCGTCAGCTCGAGCACGGGTGGGCCGTGCTCACCGAGCGACTTCGAGTAGCGCTGGTGCTTGAGCGGCAGCTCGAGGAGCGGGTCGTACACCCGCCAGTGCTTCTCGCCCGCGACCTGGAGCACGAACACGTCGTGCGTGTCGTGATGCACCGCGAAGCCCTGCGAGCGGCGGGGTGTGTAGTAGGAGTTCGCCTGCGCCGGGTGGCCGAGCTCGGCCTCGAGCGCGCGGCAGAACCGGGCCACCGGCAGCCAGTTCAGGTGCAGCGCCTGGAGCACGATCGTCGCGCCGGCTTCGAAGGCCGTGGCAACCCGATCGGGATCGGCGGTGCGGGAGAACGGGTCGGGCCGCCAGGGGAGGTCGCTCGTGTACTCGCCCAGCCCGACCTGCCCACCCTCCTTGACGAGACGGAAGGCCGGGTAACGGAGCCCGCCCGAGCAGACGAGCCGCTCGACGTCCGCAACCGAGAGGAGGTCGTCGAAACGCCCCTCCTCTGACCGCGGGACGGCGAGCGGCTGCTGCTCCCAGTGTTCCGAGAGGAACGCCGCCGCGTCGATCGGCTCGACGCAGCGGGCGAGGGCTCCGCTAGCTCGGGTCCTCGGCGTCCGTGTCGGTGTCAGTGGTATCGGTGCCGTCCGAGTCGGTGTCCGTGTCGTCATCGTCCGCGTCGGCCGTCTCGAAGCGAGAGCGGGATGCGCCGGTGCCGGTGGTAAGGATCTCCTCGTCGGAGAGCTTGCGCTCGTCAGCCATGTCGATGCCTCCTTGTGCGGAGTCGGGGGTGGAGATCTTATGCCCTCACCGGTGTCCGCTGAATCGTCATGGCGTCGACTAGGGTTGCGCCGGTGCGCGGGCACCTGAAAGCGACCTTCTCGATCTGCGCGCTCGACGCCGCAACCGGCGAGGTCGGGTGCGCTGTGCAGTCGCGCTACTTCGCGGTCGGTTCGGTAGTGCCGTGGGCGAAGGCCGGGGTCGGCGCGGTGGCGACTCAGGCGGCCGGGGTCGCGGCATACGGGCCGCGCGTGCTCGGGCTACTCGAGGAAGGGCTCGCGCCGGAGGCGGCGATCGCGGCCGCGCTCGCGGACGACGACGGCCGGGAGACTCGCCAGCTCGGCGTGGTCGCGGCCGACGGGCGCTCGGCGTCGCACACTGGTTCCGGGTGTCTCGACTGGGCGGGGCATCGCACGGGCGAGGGCTACGCCGTACAGGGGAACATCCTCGCGGGCGAGACGGTGGTGACCGAGATGGAGCGCGCCTTCACCGAGACCGAGGGCTCGTTGGCCGAGCGGCTGGTCTCCTCGCTCGAGGCCGGCCAGGCGGCAGGCGGCGACTCGCGCGGGCAGCAGTCGGCGGCGATCGTCGTCGAACGGGTCGGAGCAGCGGCGGAGTCGCGCGAGGGGCTCGACCGGGTCTGCGAGCTGCGGGTCGAGGACCATCCCGAGCCGATCGCGGAGCTCCGGCGGTTGCTCGGGCTCCACCTCGTCTGGGATGCGCTTCGCCGCGCGACGGCGTTTCACGAGCCGGGCCGGTATGCGGAGGGAGTTGCCGTGCTGAACGACACGCTCCGCCGGCGCGGGGAGGAGCCGATCCTTCTCTTCGACCTCGCGTGCTTCGAGTCCCTGGCGGGCGATACGGCGTCGGCGCTGGCTCACGCGCGCCGCTCGCTCGAGCTCGACCCGGGCCTGCGGCCGGGCATGGCGCTCGACCCCGACTTCGCCGCGCTCGCCGACGACCCGCAGTTCCAGGAGCTCGTCCGCGGATGATCGGTTCCCGACTTTCGTGCTCGCGGGGAGGGCATGTGCCAAGCAGTGCGTCCGACTCGACCGGTGGCAAGGCTGGTGTGCCTTGGCGCCGGGCGAGGCGGACGCAATGCGCCGTGTGCAGGCCCCCAGCCGGGAGTGCGACGAGTTGGGAATCGATCATCTAGGCTCGCCTGCGCTTTGGACCTCTACGAGTACCAGGGAAAGGAGCTGTTCCGGCGAGCGGGGATCCCCGTGTCCGACGGGCGGTTGGCGACGACGCCGGCCGAGGCGCGCGCGGCGGCCGAGGAGCTCGGGGGCCAGGTCGTGGTCAAGGCTCAGGTGCTGACCGGCGGCCGGGGCAAGGCCGGCGGGATCAAGCTGGCCGACGGCCCTGATGAGGCCGAGGCCCGGGCCGAGGAGATCCTCGGCCTCGACATCAGTGGCCACGTCGTGCGCAAGCTCTGGATCGAGAAGGCCTCGGAGATCGCCAAGGAGTACTACCTCTCGGTCACCTTCGACAGGGGCGCGAAGGAGGCGCTGCTCATGTTCACGACCCAGGGCGGCGTGGACATCGAGGAGGTCGCGGCGTCGAGCCCGGAGGCGCTCGTCAAGCTCCACGTGCATCCGTTCGAGGGCTTCCAGCCCTTTCACGCCCGCCGCCTGATCTACGGCGCGGGGCTCGCCGACCCCGACGAGCAGAAGCAGATCGGGGCGATCGTCGGCCGCCTGTACGAGGCGTTCGTCGGCTTCGACGCGATGCTCTGCGAGATCAACCCGCTGATCGTCACTCCCGAGGGCGAGGTAAAGGCGCTCGACTCGAAGTTCACCGTCGACGACAACGCGCTCTTCAAGCACCCGGACGTCGCCGAGATGCGCGACCCGGAGGCGTACCCGCCCGAGGAGCGGCTGGCGCGCGAGAAGAACGTGACCTACGTGAAGCTCGACGGCGATGTCGGGATCCTCGGCAACGGCGCGGGTCTCGTCATGTCGACGCTCGACGTGATCGCGCTCGTCGGCGGTCGGCCGGCGAACTTCTGCGACCTCGGCGGCGGCGGGGACGCGCAGGGCGTCGTGGACGCGCTCGAGGTGATCACCGGCGATCCGCAGGTGAAGTCGATCCTCTTCAACATCTTCGGCGGGATCACGCGCGGCGACGTCGTCGCGCAGGGGATCCTGCAGGCGCTCGACCAGATGACGATCGACCATCCGATCGTCGTGCGGCTCGACGGCACGAACGCGGAGGAGGGACGGAAGCTGCTGACGGACGCCGCGCCGCCGAACCTCTACGTCGAGCCGACGATGCTCGATGCGGCGCGGAAGGCCGTGGAGCTGGCGAAGTGAGCGATCTCTGGTCGGAGCGCGCACAGGCCTACCGCGACAGTCCGACGCACCGTGAAGGGCCCGACCTCGACCTGATCGTCGAGTGGGCAGCGGGCGCGAAGACCGCGCTGGACGTCGCCACCGGCGGCGGTCACGTCGCGCGGCGGTTGCGCGAAGCGGGCCTGAAGGTCGTGACCACGGACGCCGCGCCGGGCATGCAGCCCGACATCGTCGCCCGTGGGGAAGAGCTGCCCTTCGCGGACGGAAGCTTCGACCTGGTGGTCTCGCGGCTCGCGGCCCACCACTTTGGGGACGTCCGCGCGGCGCTGCAGGAGATGGCGCGCGTCGCGGCCCGCACGGTGATCGTGGTCGACAACACCTTCGGCGGCGAGGCGCTGGAGGAGGCGGAGCGCGTGCGCGACCCGTCGCACGTGCGCTCCCTGCCGGAGTCGGAGTGGCGGGAGTTGTTCGCGGAGGCCGGGCTTGCGATCGACGACGTCCGGTCGCTTCCCCAGCGGATCGAGTTCGCGCCGTGGCTGGAGCGGGCCGGCTGTACCGGCGAGGAGGCCGTGCGGGTGGGAGAGCTCGCGGCCGACCGGATCGAGGACGGCTGGGTCACGCTCGACCGCATCGCCCTAAAGGGGGTGAAGTAGTTGGCGATCATCGTCGACCGCGACACGAAGCTCGTCGTCCAGGGCCTGACCGGTCGCGAGGGCTCGTTTCATGGGCTGCGCAACCGCGCGTACGGCACGCAGCTCGTCGCCGGAGTCACGCCCGGCAAGGGCGGGCAGGACGTGGAGGGCGTGCCGGTCTTCGACACGGTCGCAGACGCGGTGGCAGAGACGGACGCCAACACGACGATGATCTTCGTCCCGGCACGGTTCGCGACGGACGCGATCTACGAGGCGGTCGACGCCGGGATCGGCACAGTCGTCTGCATCGCGGAAGGCCTGGCCGCGCACGAGATGCTCCGCGTCTACAACTACATCCGGTCGCTGGGCGTGACGATGATCGGGCCCAACTGCCCGGGTGCTCTCTCGCCGGGCAAGGCGAACGTCGGGATCATCCCGGCCGAGATCTTCAGGGAGGGCTCGATCGGGCTCGTCTCACGCTCGGGGACGCTCACCTACCAGATCGGGCACGAGCTGACGGGGCTCGGGCTCGGCAACTCGACGATCGTCGGGATCGGCGGCGATCCGGTCGTCGGCTCCTCGTTCATCGACGTGCTGACCAGGTTCGAGGCCGACGCGGCGACGGAGATCGTGGTCATGGTCGGCGAGATCGGTGGAGACGAGGAGGAGAAGGCGGCGCGGTTCATCGCTGGGGAGATGACGAAGCCGGTCGTCGCGTACATCGCAGGGTTCAGCGCGCCCCCCGGAAGGACGATGGGCCATGCGGGGGCGATCATTACGGGCTCGTCGGGGACGGCGCAGGCGAAGAAGGAAGCGCTGGAGGCGGCCGGCGTGCGGGTCGGCACGTCACCGACCGAGGCTGCGCAGATCGCAGCCGAGGTCGCGCGCGGCGCCTAGAGCTCCCGGGCCCGTTCGGGTCGGTCGCGCGCCTTCTGGCTCCAAATCGGCACAGCTGCGTACGTCCGGATGGGCGATGATCACGCCAGGGGCGTGGGGCAATCATCCCCCACCCTTGGGCGGGGGTTAGAGGAAGGGGCGGCAAGGCCGAATCGAGACCCGGGGTGGCATCTAGACTGGTCCGATGGCGACGATCTCGTTTGCCAGAGGTGTACCCGCGCCCGAGCTGCTGCCGGTCGAAGAGCTCGCCGACTGCGCCCGCGCTGCGATCGAGCGCGACGGCCGGACGGTGCTCAACTACGGGCCGGTCGCGGGTTACGCGCCGCTGCGGGAATGGGTGGCCGCGCGGCACGGCGTCGAGCCGGAGCAGGTGCTGCTCACGAACGGATCGCTGCAGGGCCTGTCGCTGCTCGCGGCGCTCCTGCTCGAGCGCGGCTCACGGGTGCTCGTCGAGGGGCCGACGTACGACCGCGCGCTGTACATCGCCGCGCGGCACGAGGCCGAGCCGGTGCCCGTGCCGATGGACGAGGAGGGGCTCGATCCCGACGCGCTCGAGCTGCCGGCCGCCTTCCTCTACACGATCCCGACCTTCCAGAACCCGAGCGGGCGCACCCTCTCGCTCGACCGACGCCGCCGCCTCGCGGAGCTCGCCGCCAACGGAGAGCTGCTGATCGTCGAGGACGACCCGTACGCGCTCGTCCGTTTCGGCGGCGAGGCGCTTCCGAGCATCTACGAGCTGGCCGGCGGCGAGGGCGTCGTCTACTCGCACTCCTTCTCGAAGATCGTTTCGCCCGGACTCCGGGTCGGCTACCTCGTCGGGCCTGCCGAGCTGATCGGCGCCCTGGAGGCAATCGCCGTCCAGACCTATCTGACGCCCTCGCTGGTGTCGCAGGCCACTGTGTTCGAGTTCCTCCGTCGCGGCCTGCTCGAGGCGAACGTCGAGCGCGTCGCGGGGGCCTTGCGCGAGCGGCGCGACGCGATGCTGGAGACCTTCGAGCAGGAGATGCCCGACGGCGCACGCTGGAGCCGGCCCGAGGGCGGCTACTTCATCTGGCTCGACCTGCCGCCGAGGACCGATGCGGCCGCGCTTCTCGCCCGCGCCGAGCGGGAGGGCGTCACATTCGTGAAGGGAACTGACTTCTTCCCACCAGGCCAGGGCGGTAGCGACTCAGCTCGGCTTGCCTACAGCTTTGTTTCGTCGACCGAAGTGCGCGCGGGAGTCGCGCGACTTGCCGGACTTCTGCGCGAGCTGCGCTCGGCGCCGGTGGCGGTATAGCTGCGAGAGCAGGATCCCGCCGATCAGCCCGATCCCCAGCAGTAGCAGCATCGTCCAGATCAACCGCACCTTCGCTGTCGAGAAGACGAAGTCGATCCGGATCTGGTCGGTGTTCTGGACGACGAACGCGACCGCGTACGCGATCACGACCAGCAGCACCACGATCTTCGCGTAGAGGAGCGGCTGCCAGGTCGACGGGCGGTCTTCCTCTTCCGCCGGCGGCGGAGGAATAGGCGGCGCAACTGCAGCCGGTGGTCTCGGCTCGTCCGGGATGCCGGGAGGCTGCGGGGTGCTCACGGCTCGATCCTACGCCGCGGCGACTTCATGCGCGAACGCGCTAACCGGCCGCGGAACGAGCCGGGGCTGCTTCGGCGATGTCAGGAGCCCGCGGTCCATGTGGCGGAAGGTTGGACACGGCGACTCGAGGAGGAGGGCGCAGAGACCTGACTTGCGGAAGAAGCAGTCGTCGCAGGTCACTTCGATGCGCTTGCCCATGGTGCCTCTCCGCCTCCCGGCTGATCGTCGAACAGAGAGCGATCATAGGTCGCTGCCGCCGTGGATCAAGAGCCCTGTCCGCGAAAACCGTGCTGTTTGCGGACGATTCGAAAATGGCGGATATGCAGCTTTTTTAGCGTTTCGGCGGCAACGTTGCCAGGGCACGCAACGCCTGTCGAAAACTCTCCACAGGGATCACCCGGACCGGCCCTGCGTACTTGCGGGCCTCTTTCACGTTATCCCCAGCGGGCACAAGGAAGACGTCCACCTTCGCGCGGCGCACGCCGATCGCTTTCTGCTTCACGCCGCCGATTGGCTCGACGGCACCGTTCGGGGCGAGCTCTCCGGTCGCCGCGACCCGGTAGCCGTGGTCGACGTTGTGTCCCAGCTCCTCGAGCACGTCGAGCGCGAACGCGAGCCCCGCGGACGGGCCGCCGATCGAGCCGGCGTCGATGCGGACCGGGATTGGAAGCTTCACCTGCGTGGCGGGCTCGACGATTACGCCGATCAACGGCCGACCGTCCGGCCCCTTGATCGTCCCGACGCGGAAGTTCTTCAGCCCGTCGTTCGTCCGGATCGTCAGCTCGATGGTCTCGCCCGGCTTGTGACGCGCGATCAGAGTCCTGAGGTCGGTGGTCACACGCACGGGCTTGCCGTCGACGGCGACGATCACGTCGGTCGGCTGGAGGCCCGCCTTGGCCGCGGGTGAGTCGGACGCGACCTGGGAGATCAGTGCGCCGATCGGGCTGATGGTCACCTTGTAGCCGAGGTATTTCAGGGCGACCGCGCCGGCGATGTCCTGCGAGCGCGCCATCTCGCGGAGGTCTTCGCGGCGGCGCTGGCTGTCACTGATGCCCGGTGGGTTGACCTGATCGGTGGGCACGAGCGTGGCGCCCTCGTGAATCCACGGGAATATCCGCTCGAACAGCTTCGCCCGGCGGATGATCACCGCGTCGTAGTAGATCCCGCCCGGGCCCTTCGGATCCTTGCCGCCCTCGACCGAGACGAGCGGCGCGACGGGCCGGGCGGTGTCCGGCAGGAACACGTAGCTGCCCGACGGAACGATCCAGAGGACGATCGCCGTCAGCAGCAGCAGGACGAGGCCGGTGCCGAACAGCCGAGCCGGCGAGAGGGCGCGCCGGATCAGAACAGGTTGCGCGTCAGCCCGCCGTCGACCGGAACGACGGTGCCGGTGACGTAGCTTGCGCGGTCGGAGGCGAGGAAGCAGGCAACGGCGCCGATCTCCGCGGGGTCGCCGAGCCTGCCGAGTGGGATCTGGGAGACGTCGCCTCCGCCTCCGAGCGAGCGCAGCCGCTCCGTGTCGATGCGGCCGGGAGCGATCGTGTTGACGGTGATGCCCTTGGGCCCGACCTCGCGCGAGAGGGTCTTCATCCAGCCGATGACACCGGGGCGGAGCGCGTTCGAGAGCGCGAGGTTGTCGATCGGCGCGCGCACGGAGCTCGACTCGATGTTGACGATCCGGCCGCGGCCGCTCGCCTCGAGATAGGGGAGGCAGAGGTTGGTGAGGCGGATCGCCGACAGGAGCAGGAGCTCGACCGCGCCCTCGACGGCCTCGTCGGTGAGGCCGGCTGCAGGGCCGGGGGGTGGGCCGCCGCCGTTGTTGACCAGGATGTCGATTCCGCCGAATGCGCCGACCGTCTGCTCGACGAGACGGGCGAGATCCTTCGGCATGGTCAGGTCGCCGCGGACGGCGAGGGCGCCGAGCCGGTCGGCTTCGCGCTGGAGCGCGTCGCGCCGGCGGGCGAACATCGCCACGTTCGCGCCCTCGGCGGCGAGCGCCTCGGCCACCGCGAGTCCCATCCCGGAGGAGGCACCGCAGACGATTGCCGTTCTGCCTTTGAGCCCGAGATCCATCAGGTTGAATCCTGCCCGCTGCGGGCGACGGCGCGCGTCGTCAGCCCGCCGCGCATGTTGAAGACGCCCTCGAGCTCGTCGCCGGCGACGCGATACGGCCGTCCGGCGAAGCGGTTGTCGAGCGTCTCGATCAGCGCCGCTTCAGCACTCCGACGACGTCGCGCACGGCGGCCGCCGACTTCTTGAACATCTGCTTCTCGGCGTCGGAGAGCTTCAGCTTGACGATCTCCTCGACGCCGCCCGCGCCCAGCTTCACCGGCACGCCCATGTAGAGCCCGCGCACGCCGTACTCGCCCTCGAGGTAGGCGGTGCAGGGCAGGACGCGCTTCTCGTCGAGCATGATCGCGTCCACCATTTGCGCAGCTGCGGCGCCCGGCGCGTACCAGGCGGAGGTGCCGAGCAGGTTGACCAGCTCGCCGCCGCCGGAGCGCGTTCGCTCCACGAGCTCCTTGATCCGGGCGCGCGGGACGAGCTGGTCGAGCGGAACCCCGCCGACGGTCGTCGCAGAGACGACGGGCACCATCTGGTCGCCGTGCCCGCCGAGGACCATCGCGGTGATGTCCTTGACCGAGCAGCCCGTCTCCCAGGCGATGAACGCCGAGAAGCGGGCCGTGTCGAGAATCCCGGCCATCCCGACCACGCGGTGCTTCCTGAAGCGGGAGGTCGCCTTCGCCACGTGGCACATCGCGTCGAGCGGGTTCGAGACGACGACGATGATCGTGCTGCGCGAGCGCTTGACGACCTCGCGCGTGACCTTGCCCACGATCGCCTCGTTCGTCGTCACGAGGTCGTCGCGGCTCATCCCGGGCGAGCGCGGCCTGCCGGCTGTGATCACGACCACGTCCGAGCCCTCGGTCTCCTCGTAGCCGTTCGTGCCGACGATGTTCGGCTCGAAGCCGAGCACCGAGCCCGCCTGGTTCATGTCGAGCGCCTTCCCCTGCGGGAAGTCCGGGATGATGTCGACGAGGACGATGTCCGCGTAGTCGCGGCGCGCCAGCTCCAACGCGCACGTGGAGCCGACGTTGCCGGCGCCGACCACTGTGACCTTTCTACGCAATTCGGGCTCCTAGCTTGTCGATGATGGCGTCCGCAACTTCGCTCGTGCCGACCGCGGTCGGGTCGTCGCGGGTCGGCTTCATGTCGTACGTGACGCTCTTGCCCTCGCGGATGACGTCGGCGATGGCGGCCTCGAGCCGGTCGGCCGCGTCGTTCTCGGCGAGGTGGCGGAGCATCAGCATCCCCGAAAGCAGCTCGGCCATAGGGTTCACCTTGTTCTGGCCCTTGTATTTGGGGGCCGAGCCGTGGGTCGGCTCGAAGACGGCCGCCTGCTCGCCGAAGTTCGCTCCCGGCGCGAGCCCGAGGCCGCCGATCATCCCTGCGCACAGATCCGAGAGGACGTCGCCGTACAGGTTCGGCAGCACGAGGACGTCGTACTCCTCGGGGCGCTGGACGAGCTGCATGCACATGTTGTCCACGATCCGGTCGTCGAACTCGATGTCCGTGTTCTCTTCCGCGACCTCGCGCGCGACGCGCAGCCAGAGCCCGTCCGAGAACTTCATGATGTTCGCCTTGTGGACGGCCGTGAGCTTGCGGCGGCCGTTGCGGCGCGCGTAGTCGAACGCAAACTCGAAGATCCGCCGCGTGCCGGTGACGGAGATCGGCTTGATCGAGATGCCCGCGTCGCGCCAGCGCAGCTTCCCGCCCTTCGACTCGATCCAGGAGATCAGCTCCTCGGCGTCAGGCGTGCCCTGCTCGTACTCGATTCCCGCGTAGAGGTCTTCGGTGTTCTCGCGCACGATCACCAGGTCGACGTCGTCGAAACGGGTGCGCACGCCGGGGTAGGACTTGCACGGCCGCACCTGCGCGTACATGTCGAGCTCCTTGCGCAGGCCGACGTTGACAGAGCGGAAGCCGCCGCCCACCGGCGTCGTGATCGGGCCTTTCAGGGCGACTCCGTTGGCCCGGATCGAGTCGAGGACGTGGCCGGGCAGCGGGTTGCCGCCGTATTCGTCCATCACGTCGGTGCCCGCGTGCTGGACGTCCCAGTCGAACTCGACGCCGGTCGCCTCGAGCACGCGGCGGGTCGCCTCGGTCAGCTCGGGCCCCGTCCCGTCGCCGGGGATCAGGGTGACGCGGTGGGCCACGAGCGGTGACTCTACCCGAGGTGTCGCCGGGCTCGGTCCGGGTAGATTCCCGTTCGTGAGCGACTTCAAGCCGGGCCTCGAGGGCATTGTCGCCGTCGAGACCGAGATCGCCGAGCCCGACCGCGAGGGCGGCTCGCTCCGGTATCGCGGCGTCGACATCGAGGAGCTTGTCGGCCAATACCCGTACGAGCGCGTCTGGGGCCTCCTCGTCGACAACGACCTCGACTCGGCGATGCCCGACCCGGAGCCGTACGAGCCGGCCAGGCTCAGCGGCAACGCCCCGTCCGACCTTCAGGCCGAGACCGCCCGTCTGTCGGGTGAATGGAAGCTCGGCAAGCTGAGCGAGATCTCGGACGAGCAGGCGCGCGAGGACCTCGGCCGGTTGTCGGCGCAGATGATGGCGATCGTCGCCGAGTCGGCCCGCGTCGCCGACGGCAAGCGCGACCCGGTGCCCGAGGAAGTGGTCGCGGAGGGCGAGACCGCCACCGAGAAGTTCCTCCTGCGCTGGCGCGGGGAGGCCGACCCGAAG
>DATCPA010000161.1:0-9081 GCA_036564335.1 Gaiellaceae bacterium | reverse complement strand
GGGCCGGCCCGACCCGGCGCTGGCCGAGCGGATGAACGCCGCGCTCGTCCACAGGGGGCCCGACGAGGGCTCGGTCGACGAGCTCGGCCGCTGCGTCCTCGGCCACCGGCGGCTCCAGGTGATCGACCTCGCCACGGGCAGCCAGCCGGTCGCGAACGAGGCCGGCGACGTCGTCGCGGTCTTCAACGGCGAGCTCTACAACTTCCAGGATCTGCGCGGCGAGCTGGCCGCGACGGGTCACGAGGTTCGCGGCTCCGGCGACACGCCGGTGCTCCCGCACCTCTACGAGGAGGACGGGCCGGATTTCGTCCGGCGGCTGTCGGGGATGTTCGCGATCGCGCTCTGGGACGCAGGCCGCGACCGGCTGGTGCTCGCCCGCGACCGGATCGGCAAGAAGCCGCTGCTCTGGACCCGCCTGCCCGACGGCACCCTCGCCTTCGCCTCGGAGTTGAAGGCCCTGCTGCAGCTGCCGGGGATCTCCCGCGAGGTCGACCCTGCCGCGCTCGACGCCTATCTGGCGCTTCAGTACGTCCCGGGCGGGACTGCGCTCCGCGGGGTCGAGAAGCTGCCTCCCGGGCACGTGCTCGTCGCCGAGGGCGGCTCGGTGCTGGTCGAGCCCTACTGGCAGCTCGAGCCGCGCCCGGAAGAGCACTCCGACGAGGAGTGGCTCGAGCTGGTGCGCGAGGCGGTGGGCGCGGCGGTGCGCCGGAGGCTCGTCGCCGACGTCCCGCTCGGGGCCCTTCTCTCCGGCGGCATCGACTCGAGCATCCTCGTCGCCGAGATGGCCAAGGCGCCCGGGACCGTGCGCACCTTCACCGTCGGCTTCGGCCACGACCGCTACGACGAGCGCGCGTATGCGCGCGCGGTCGCCGAGCGCTACGCGACGGAGCACGAGGAAATCGTGGTCGAGCCCGATCTGGACGAGCTCCTGCCGCGCCTCGCACAGGCGTACGACGAGCCACTCGGCGACGAGGCGGCGCTGCCGCAGTTCGTCGTCTCGGAGCTCGCCCGCCGGCACGTGACCGTCGCACTCGCGGGCGACGGCGGCGACGAGGCCTTCGCGGGTTACGAGCGCTACATCGCGCACGGGCTCGCGCGCCGGCTGGCGTTGCCGGGGGCCGGCGTGGCCGCGCGAGCGCTGCGCCGGGCCGGGCGAGGGGAGCCGCGGTCGGCCGCGAACCGCGTGGGGCGGCTGCTCGAGGCGGCTGCGACGCCCGCCGGCGCCCGCTACGGCCGGCTGATGGAGGTCTTCCCGGCCGCACTGCGCCGCGAGCTCTGGGAGCCCGAGTTCGTCGCGAATGCCGTCCCCGCCTGGCAGCTGCTCGGTCCCCCGCCGGGGGACGGGATCGCTGCGCTGCAGCGGCTCGACGTGCGCACGTACCTCCCCGGCGATCTCCTGTTGAAGGCCGACATCGCCTCGATGGCCCACTCGCTCGAGCTGCGCTCGCCGCTCCTCGACCACGAGGTGCTCGAGCTCGGCGTCTCGCTGCCCGACCGGCTCAAGACGCGCGGCCTGAAAGGGAAGGTCGCCCTGCGTCGGGCGTTCGCGGACGCGCTGCCGGCCCAGGTCGCCGGCCGGGGCAAGTCGGGGTTCGGCGTCCCGCTCGCCGACTGGTTCCGCGGCGAGCTGCGCGGGCTTGCAGCCGACGTGCTTCTCGACGATCGCGCGCGGACGCGCGGCCAGCTGCGCCCGGCGACGGTGAAGCGGCTGCTCGACGAGCACGTCTCGGGGCGCACCGACCACGGCCACCGCCTCTGGTGCCTGGTCATGCTCGAGCTCTGGCAGCGGACGCACGTCGAGGCCGAGGCGCTCCTGCCGGCCGCGGCGTGAGAGTCGCACACGTCCATCGGATCGGCGGGATCGGCGGCTCCGAGCGGCACCTGCTGGCGTTGCTACCCGCGCTGGCAGAGCGCGGGATCGAGCCGGTCTTCCTCGGCCTCGACAACCCGGCGGGCGAGCCGGAGCCCTTCTACCGCGAGCTCGACGTCGAGCTGGTCCGGGTCCCGTGCCCGCGCGATCTCGATCCGGCGCTCGTGTGGCGGGTACGCCGCGAGCTGCGGCGGCTCCGGCCGGACATCGTCCACACGCACCTCGTCCACGCAGACGTCTACGGCGCGCTCGGGGCCGGCGGCCTGCCCCTCGTCTCGACCAAGCACAACGACGACCGCTTCCGGCTGGGGCCGTTCCGGTACGTCGAGCGCGCGCTCGCCCGACGAGCGAAGCGCGTGATCGCGATCACAGAGGCGCTGCGGCAGTTCTGCGTCGACCAGGTCGGCCTGCCGGCGGCAAAGGTCGAGGTCATCCGCTACGGCCTCGACGCACTGCCCGCGCCGTGGGGCGACGACGGCGAGGTGCCTCTCCCCGAAGGTGCACGGATCCTGCTCTCCGTCGGGCGGCTGGCCGAACAGAAGGGCGTCGACGTCGCCGTGCGCGCGCTGGCGCGGATCCGCGAGCGCGAGCCGGCGGCGGTGCTGGTCGTGCTGGGCGAAGGGCCGGAACGGCCGCGGCTGGAGGCGATGGCCGGCGAGGGCGTCTACCTGCCCGGCCGCGTCGGCGACGTCGCCTCGTGGTACCGGCGCGCCGAGGTGCTCGTTCACCCCGCCCGCTGGGAGGGGTTCGGGCTGGCGCTGCTGGAGGCGATGCTCGCCGGCAAGCCCGTAGTGGCGACGGACGTCAGCTCGGCCCCGGAGATCGTCGCCGGCGGCGAGACGGGGCTGCTGGTGCCACCCGACGACCCGGCCGCCCTGGCGGATGCGGTGCTGGAGCTGCTCGCCGACCCCGCGCATGCCGCAGCGATGGGCGAGGCAGGCCTGGCGCGGGCGCGAAACGAGTTCTCGGTCGCCAAGATGGCCGACCGGACCGCAGCCCTCTACGCCGCGGTCTCGAGCGCCGAGCGGTAGAGGATCTCCGTCCGGTCGACACAACGCCGCTCGAGGAACTCGAGCAGCGCGCGCCTGCGTCCCGCCTGCCCCATCTCCGCCGCCCGCTGGAGGTTGCCGGCGAGCGCGACGATCGCCGCACGCAGCGGTTCCGCCTCGCCGGGCGCGACCAGCAGGCCGGTCTCGCCGTCGCGGACGAGCTCGCCGAGGCCGCCGATCTCGGCCGCGATCACCGGCCGGGCACGCTCCATCGCCTCCAGCGCAACCATTCCGAAGCCCTCGCCCATCGACGGAACGACCACGATCGCCGACTGCTCGATCGCACCCTGGATCGGCGCCACGTAGCCGAGGAAGCGCACCGAGTCGGCGACTCCGAGCTCCCGGGCCAGCGCGCGCAGCGCCGGCTCGAGCGGGCCGCGGCCGGCAATGTCCAGCGTCAGCCCGGGTACCTCGCGCTTCGCGGCCGCGAAGGCGCGGAGCAGAACGATGTGGCCCTTGATCGGGATCAGGCGGCCGACGCAGAGGAGGCGCGGCACCGTGTCCGTGTACGGCTCGGGCTCGCCGTTCGGCGTGATCCCGTAGTGGACGATCTCGAAGCTCTCCTCGCGGAAGCCCTCGGTCTCGGAGAGGTAGCGCGCAAGCCCGCGCGAGATCGCGATGTGCACGTGCGCCAGGCCTGCGACCGTCCGGTCGCCGAACGCGAAGACAGGCCCCTCTCGGAACTCGTTGAAACCGTGCTTCGTCGAGAAGCGGACCGGCACCCGCGCGAGCAGCCCGGCCATCTGGCCGTAGGCGTCGGCGTGGACGAGGTGCGTGTGGAGGAGGTCGGGCCGGTGCCGCGCGAGGTAGCCGGCCAGCTGCAGGAACGCGATCGGGTCGACGTCACGGCGCAGGGGGATCGCGTCCAGCGGCACGCCGCGGGCCTCGAGCTCGCGGGCGAAGTCCCACGCGCCCGGCTCGTGCTCGTGCAGCATCAGCATCCGCACGTCCCAGCCCCGTTCGCGGAGCAGCGGCAGCAGCGAGAGCAGATGCGCCTCCGAGCCGGAGATGCCGGCGACCTTCTGAAGGTGGAGGACGCGGGTCAAGCGGCTGCCTCCAGCACTGCATCCGCCCACGTCTCGACCGAGTGGGACGCAGCGACGCGCTCGCGGAGCGTCCGCCCGAGGAAGCGCCGGTCCTCTTCCGAGCGCTTGCCGAGCGCGAGCAGCCGGTCGGCAAGACCCCGTGCATCCTCGCGCTCGAAGCGCAGCCCCGACTCGAGCAGCGTGTCGAAGGCGGGATTGGACGCGATCGCGGGCAGGCAACTCGCGCAGGCCTCGTAGACGACCTTGTCGGTCGCGCCGGCGCGCATGTTGTTCACGAGCACGTCGGCACGGGCGAACACGTCGGGGAGCTCGGAACGGAGGACGGCGTGCCCGAGCTTCACGCGCCTCTCGAGCTCGAGCTCACGGACCACCGCCTCCAACTCGGCCTTGTGCGCTCGTTCCTCCGGAGTGAGCGCCGGCCCATACGTCTCGAGCCG
The DNA here is from genome assembly GCA_036564335.1 of Gaiellaceae bacterium. Classification (GTDB taxonomy): domain Bacteria; phylum Actinomycetota; class Thermoleophilia; order Gaiellales; family Gaiellaceae; genus DATBLE01. The sequence goes on along the minus strand of DATCPA010000161.1, from coordinate 4,679 downwards.
TACGTCGAGCCCGTCGTCGAGCGCGAGCCGTACCGCGCGCAGGATCGTCTCGAGCCCCTTCGCCTTCGAATAGCGCCCGACTGCGACCGCGCGCAGGTCCGGGTGGTCGGTCCCGTTGGGCGAGCAGGCGAACTCCGTGAGGTCGATGCCGTGCCCGATCGCCCGTACCTTCGTCGAGTCGAGCGGAAAGGTACGACGGTCGACGCTGAGGATCACATTCGACAGCCGCTCCGCGAGCCGGAGCGTCGGGCTCGGGTTCCAGTGCGTGTACCAGAGCACGACGGGCACCCCGAGCGGCCGGGCGAGGGGGGCCGCGAGGACGGCGTAGATCGGGCACATGTGCGCGACGACCGCGCTCGGCCTCGGGCGCCGCGCGAGCTCCGCCGCGAGCCCGCGCTCGAAGCGCAGGCCGCGCCCGAGCTTCGTGCGCGACGCGAAGCTCCGTGCACGGCAGTTCGGCGGCAGCGACTCGGGGACGGTGCGGTCGGCGAGGATCACGACCTCGTCCACGCGGGCGGCCAGGGCACGCACCTTGGGCACGGTCGCCGCCAGCGCCGGATGGCCGGGATCGACGTGCTGGGTGACGAAGACGATCCGCATCAGAAGAAGTCCGTGTCGCCGAGCGTGAACCGCCACGCGCGGGGGTCGGGATCGAGCCGTCCGGCGAGCGCCTTGCCCATGAAGTGAAGCGACGTCGGCGTCGGGACGAAGCCGAGCGACGCAAACGTCGCCCGCTCTGCCGGTCCGGGCAGCGCGATCATCACCTGGCAGCCACGGGCGGTGGCGATCGCCTCGCGAAGCAAGGAGCGCGTGCCCCGGCCGGAAGCGGCGAAGTCCGCGAGCACCGCCGTGTCCAACCCGCGCTGCCGGCGCCGGCCGACGACGGCGTAGCCGGCCTCCGAGCGCACCGGCCGGTAGCCGCGCGGGGACTCGGCGTAGCGCCAGCCGAGCTGGGACGTGTCCCGGACCACGTGGTTCGGCCAGCCGGCCGCCGCGTCTCCGGCGACCTCCAGCGAGTCGGACCGATCCTGCAGGCCCTGGCCGTGCCCGAGCAGGCCGCGAAGCGGCCGCGCCCAGACGCGCAGCCGCCCGATCTCGGTCCAGCCGAGAGGGCCGAGGAAAATCGGAGCCGACGAAGCGTTGGCGAACACGAGCACGACCGCAACGCCACGGTCGGCGGCCTCCTGCTCGTGCTTGGCCTCGAGGCCCGCGAAGATCCCCTGGCCGCGCATCGAGGGATGAGTCGTCGCGTGCACGGAGAAGCTCGCCGTCTCCTCCTTGCCGCCCAGCACCATCCGCAGCAGCGTGTGCGCGGCGACGCCCACCACCCGTTCGCCGACGCGAGCGACCGACATCAGGCTACCGGCCGGGTTCCGCATGAACCACCAGTCGAACTCGTCGCCCGAGAGGCCCCGATGCCCCCAGGCCTCCCCGAGCAAGGCTAGATAGTCGCCCCGATCCTGCGGCCGATAGGCATCGAGCGCGTACGAGCTCACTTGGTCGACGTCCCGAGCACCGCGTTGAACAGACGCCGGGCGTGCGTGCCCGCGATCGTGTCCTTGACGGCGATCAGGTCGCAGGCGCCGCTGAGCACGAGCTCGAACGTCCGGGTCGGGTACGGCTCGACGTTGTAGCGGTGCAGCTGGAGCGGGTCGGTGCCCGGCCCGTTTGCGCCCGAGATCGACGTGAACGCGATGTCGTAGCCGGCCTGGCGGAGCAGGCTCAGGTGCACGAGCCGGTAATGCGCCTCCGAGCCCTTCACGTAGGCGAAGGCCCGTACCGGCCGGCCGAGCGCCTCTTCCAGCCGGAGCTTCGAGAGGGTGATCTCCCGCGCGGCCTCGTCCACCTCGAGGTCCGCGAGCGGCCTGTGGCCGATGCCGTGGGACTCGATCCGGACACCCGCACGCTCGAGCTCGGCCAGCTCGCTCCAGTCGAGGGTCGGGTTGACGATCCCGCGCACGGCGAGATGCTCGTCGTGCGGCAGCGGACGGCGGCCGCCGAGGTAGCCGATCGGCACAAAGAGAACCGCCGGGTAGCCGTAGCGCTGGAGGATCGGCACCGCGTTCGCGAGGTTGTCGCGGTAGCCGTCGTCGAACGTGATCAGGACGGCGCCGGGCGGCAGCGGAGCCCGGTCCAGATAGTGGTCGATCACCCGGTCGAGCGAGACCGGCGTGTAGCCGAGCTCGCGGAGCTGCGCCATCTGCTCCTCGAACAGGCTCACGGGCACGGTCACCGAGTTCCCCTCGACGTCGTTGACCTTGTGGTACATCAGCACGCGCAGCGTCCGCTCGGGGATCTCGTCGGCGCCGACCGTCGTCGCCATCTCGCCGATCGAGCGGTAGACGCCGTTTTTCAGCAGCTGCTTGAGGTCTTCAGCGCGCACCGGCTCAGTGTAGAGCGGCGTCGACGAGCGCCCGCATCCTCTCGGCCCACTGCTCGGCGGACTGATTCCACTCGGGGAAGCGCTCGTGGGCCGCGGCGCCGAGGCGCTCGGCCAGCGCGCGATCGGAGAGCACGCGCACCAGCGCGTCCGCGAGGCCTTCCACGTCGTCCACGTCCACGAGCAGCCCCTCCTTACCGTCCTCGACGAGATCGAGGATCCCGCCGGCCCGGGTCGCGACGACGCCACGGCCGCGGGCGAACGCCTCGATCACCACCCGCCCGAGGCCCTCGAAGCGCGAGGGCAGCACGAGTACCGTCGCCCGGTCCAGCTGTTGCGCCACGCCCTCGGGCGACAGCTCGGGCATGTGCTCGACGCGGCCCGGAAGCTCCGCGGCCAGCAGCTCGACCGGCTCGGCCCGGGAGCCCTGCCCGACGACGACGAGCGTCGCCTCGGACACCTGCGGCGCAGCCAGGCGCCATGCGGCCGCGAGAGCGTCCACGTTCTTGTACGCCTCGAGCACTCCGACGAAGACCGCGGCCGGCCGCTCCAGCATCGGCTGCACGGGGCGGGCCGTGAACACGGAGAGGTCGCTGTAGGTCGGGAAGACGGCCTCGGGCGGCTTCCCACGCTCCTCCTCCACCAGCCTCGCCGTGTACCCGGACAACGCCCTCGTCGCGTCCGCGTGCCGCACGCCGTAGAGGTCGAGCGCGTCGACGAGCGGCGAGAGCGCCCGGCGAGCCGTCGAGCCGTACAGCCGGGTCGCGTGCCGCCAGTTTCCGTGCACCTCGGCGATCACGCGCGGCCGCGGGCCCCTCGCGAACCGCCGCACGAACAGCACGATCGCGGCCGTCCGCGGATCCTCGGCGACGATCACCTGGGGCCGGAACGAGCGGAACTCCCGCCGAAGCTCGCCGGGCAGCCGCCCGTAGTAGCCCGTTGCTGAGGCGAAGAGGCGAAACCGGGGATGCTCACCCGTGCCGCGGGCGAGGACGTGGTAGTCGAGCACGCGCTCGACTGCCGAGAACTTCCGCTCGAGGCCGGGCGGGAGCGGCAGCGTGTAGCGCGTCGCCCCGACGAAGAGAACGCGGGGATTCACCGGGCTGCCTCCAGCAGAAGCGACTCGAGCTGCTCGTAGATCCGCTCCGGTGCGTAGGCCGTGACCGAGCCTGTAGCGGCCGCGCGAAGGCGTGCGCGCAGCGCCTCGTCCTCGAAGAAGCGGCGGATCGCCGCTGCGAGCGCAGCCGGGTCCTGCCGCGGCACGAGCAGGCCGTTGACTCCGTCCTCGACGATCTCCGGCACCCCGCCGACGTCGGTGGCGATCACGGGCGTTCCCAGGGCGAGGCTCTCGACGACCGCGTGCGGGAAGTTCTCCCAGGTCGAGGAGAGGAGGAGGGCGTCGGCGGCGGCGAGCAGCTCCAGGACGGTCTCCCGCTGCTGCGGGCCGAGGAACCGCACCGGCAATCCACGCGCCAGCTCCTCCAGGCGCGCCCGCTCGGGCCCGTCGCCGGCCAGCACGAGCGCAACGCCCTCGCACTCCCGCAGCGCCCCGAACGCGACCTCGAGCGCCTTCTGCGGCACCAGGCGGCCCGCGGCGACGAGCGTCGGCCCCGAGAAGCCGTGCCGGCGGCGTAGCTCCTCGCGGTCGCCGAGCTCGGGAACCGCGACCGGGTTCGGTAGCACGCGGAGTCGCTCGGCCGAGACGAGAGCCCAACCCGAGGCGATGCGGCGCAGCGACTCGCTGGGGCACACGTAGAGCCGCGCGCCGCTCAGCGCCACGCTGCGAACGGCCCTCAACGCGGCGATCCGCGCGCCGCCTGCCCCCTGGAAGGCATCCAACGGCACCGTCGTCAGGCCGTAGCGCAGGGCCCGCTCGTAGGCCGGATCACCGGTCAGCTTGACGACGCGCGGTGCCCGACCGAGCAGCGCGCCGACCCGCGTCCGCCCGATCATGCCCGTCGAGTAGACGACGTCGGCTCGCCGCGCCGCACGGGCTGCGAGAGCTGCACCGCGTGCATAGCGCCCCGCCGCCGGCAGCCGCCTGGGGACCCAGTGCACCGGGTACGACCGCGGAGCCGGCTCGGCAGCGGCGGTGGTCAGCACCGCGACGTCGTGCCCGCGCGCGCGTAGGAACTCGGCCACTTCCGGTGCGTGGGTGGCCGGGCCACCGACGTCCGGGGGCCAGATGCCCGAGACAATCAGGACCTTCACCCGGTCATAGAGCGACGGGCTCTTGCTCGGGCAGGAGCGGTGGCTCCGGCGGCAGCGGGGCGTGCTCGCGGCGGATCCGGTCCAGCGC
>DATCPA010000150.1:0-1535 GCA_036564335.1 Gaiellaceae bacterium | reverse complement strand
GGCCGGGGCCGCGGCAACGAGGCGCGAGCCTCGCCGAGCGCCGCCGCAACGTACGCGGCGCGTTCGCGGCGAAGCGCTCGCCTCGCACCGTCTGCCTCGTGGACGACGTCTACACCTCCGGCGCCACGGCGGCCGCCGCGGCCTTCGCGCTGCGCAAGGCGGGGGCACAAAATGTGAGGGTCGTGACGTTCGCCCGCGCATTGCGCCTGCGCTAGGGTCTTGGTTCGGCCCTGTGACCGCGAGGAGGGGATATGCGTCTGCAGGTGAAGGGCAAGAACCTCGAGATCAGCGACTCGATCCGCGCCTATGCAGAGCAGAAGCTGCGGAAGTTGGACAAGCAGCTGGGCGACATGGTCCAGGTCGAGCTGGAGCTGACGGTCGAGAAGAATCCTTCGATTCGCGAGAACCAGGTCGCCGAGGCGACCGTGTTCACGAAAGGGCATTCCCTGCGCGTGCGCGAGGCGACGAACGATATGCGCGCGTCCATCGACGGGCTGACCGACAAGCTCATGCGAGAGGTGAAGGAGTACAGCGAAAAGCGCCGCCGGGAGCCCCGCCGGCGCGCCGACCACAACGGCGTCGCGCCGCTTGATGAGCGCCGTCAAGAAGGTGTAGAGGGCCGCGACTAGACTCGGCGGATGAGTCTCTTCCGCCGCCGGCCGCTGCACGAACGGCTCGCGCGAGAAGGTGGAATGCTCGAGTCCCAAGGTGAGGACAGTCGTGCTCCCTGGGATAAGGCGGGCATCCACGGCGTCCACCGCCCGCGTGAGTGGGACGAGGTGACCACGATCGAGGCCGACGTGACCGGCGAGCGTGCGAGCTTCGTCGTCCTCGACGACGAGGAGATCCTCATCGAAGAGGGCCCGGACGACGTCGAGCCGCTTGCGGACGCGCTCTCCCTGGACGCGCCCTACCGGGCCGAGGCGGTACGACGCTCGGAAGGCGTCTGGGCGGTGGCGGCCCGGCGGATCGAGGTCGTGGCGCTCCCCGACGTGGATGGGACGGAGCTGGAGCTCAGCCGGCACGGCGACGAGCGGACGCTTCTCGTCGACTCGGAGCGCCGGTTCGGCTCGATCCCTGCGCTGGAGCGGGAGGGCAACTACGCCGTCCGCGCCCGGCGCCTGGACGGCGAGCGCTGGGAGATCGAGGCCTCGCTACTCTAGGACGTAGATGTCTTCAGCTCTGGGCTCTTTCGAGAAGGTTCTACGCGCCGGCGAAGGTCGGCGCGTCAAGCGCATTGCCGCGCAGGCGGAGTACGTCCTCTCCCTCCAGCCGGAGTTCGAGAAGCTCTCCGACGCCGAGCTCCAGGGAAAGACGGCCGAGTTCAAGCAGCGGCTCGAGAACGGCGAGGCGCTAGAGGACGTCCTCTTCGAGGCATATGCCGCGATGCGGGAGTCGTTCCGCCGGGACCGCCAGATCGAGCTCTTCAAGGTGCAGGTGATGGGCGGGATCGTCCTCCACGAAGGCGACATCGCCGAGATGAAGACCGGCGAGGGCAAGACGTTCGTCGCGACCCAGCCTCTGTACCTGAACTC
>DATCPA010000149.1:0-3563 GCA_036564335.1 Gaiellaceae bacterium | reverse complement strand
CCCGCCGCTCGTCAAGGCGGCGACCGGCCAGGACGTGACCCCGGAGGAGCTGGGCGGCGCCGACGTGCACACGCGGCAATCGGGCGTCGCCGACCACTACGCCACCGGAGACGAGCACGCGCTGGCGATCGTCCGCTCCGTCGTCCGCAATCTCAACACACGAAGGCCGGATTCCCCCTGGGAGATCGCGCAACCGGAGCCTCCCGCCGTCGACCCGGCCGATCTCTACGGGTTGATCCCCGAGACCTTCCGCGAGCACGAAGATGTCCGGGAGATCGTCGCCAGGCTCGTGGACGGCAGCCGCTTCCACGAGTTCAAGGCGCTGTACGGAGAAACGCTCGTCTGCGGCTTCGCGCGCATCGAGGGCTACCCGGTCGGGATCCTCGCCTCGAACGGCGTGCTGTTCGCGGAGTCGTCGCAGAAGGGCGCGCACTTCATCGAGCTCGCCTGCAAGCGGCGGATCCCGCTCGTCTTCCTCCAGAACATCACCGGCTTCATGGTCGGCAAGGAGTACGAGGCCGGCGGGATCGCCCGTGACGGAGCGAAGCTGGTGACCGCGGTGGCGTGCGCCGAGGTGCCGAAGTTCACGGTCGTGATCGGCGGCTCGTTCGGGGCGGGCAACTACGGCATGTGCGGGCGCGCCTACGGGCCCCGGCAGCTGTGGATGTGGCCCAACGCGCGGATCTCGGTGATGGGCGGCGAGCAGGCGGCGACGGTGCTGGCGATGGTCGGCGACGCCGACCCCGACGAGATCACCGCGAAGTACGAGGAGGAAGGAAGCCCCTACTACTCGACGGCCCGGCTCTGGGACGACGGCATCATCGACCCGCTCGACACCCGCCGGGTGCTCGCGCTCGGCCTCTCGGCCGCGCTGAACGCGCCGATCCCGGAGACCACCTTCGGCATCTTCCGGATGTGATGGGCTACTCGATCGTCAACCTCGACAAGATCGAGCCGGCCGGGCCCGGCGGGGCGGTCCGGTTCGTCCGGCGCGAGCTCGGCGTCGAGGCGTTCGGGATCAACTGGTTCGAGCTGCCGCCGAACGCCGAGGGCCGCGAGCATGACGAGACAGACTCGGGCCACGAGGAGGTGAACGTCGTCGTCCGGGGCTCGGGCGTCTACCGGATCGACGGCGAGGAGGTTCCCGTCCGGGCGGGCACGTTTCTCCGCTTCGATCCCGAGACGACGCGCTGCCCGGTCGCCGGTCCTGACGGCATGACCTTGCTCGCGGTCGGCGCGCCGCGGGGGACGTATGAGGCGCGGGGCCCGTTCTAACGCTACGATCGGGCTTCCCAGGAAAAGACGAAGGGGGTAATCATGCTAGGCAGGATCCGCCGGCCCACGCCGGCAATGGTCGTCGCGTGTGCGGCGCTCCTAGTGGCCTTGGGGGGCACGAGCTTCGCCGCCGTCAAAGTGCTCGTCCCGAGGAACAGCGTCGGCTCGCTCCAGGTGATCGATCACTCACTGCTGGCCAAGGACTTCAAGACGCCTCCGAAAGGACCTCGAGGCCTCGTCGGACCGGCAGGGACCGCAGGGCCCGCAGGCGCGCAAGGCCCGGCAGGTCCCGCGGGTGCCTCAGGACCCAAGGGCGATTCGGCCACCGCGCTCTGGGCTTCGGTTGACAACAACGGCACGCTCGTACGCAACAAGGGCGCTGCGTCCGCCCTCAGGACCGGAACCGGCCAGTATCAGGTCGTCTTCAACCAGGACGTGACGGGCTGCGTCTACGTCGCGACGCTCGGTGGGCCGACCACCAATACCACCTCGGGCGAAGTCTCGACTGCCCAGAAGTCAGCCATCGCCGCCGGGGTCCTCGTGCAGACCCTTAGCAGCGCCGGAGCAGCTGCGGACAGGAACTTCTTCCTCGCCGTTTTCTGCTGATCGAACGACCGGGGCCCGCCGCATCGGCAGGCCCCGGTCACACCAACGCTGACTGCGCCGAGCCGTAGAGTTCCGGACATGCACACGATCGAACTGACCGACGACGAGCTGCGCCTGATCCAGAACGCCCTGCACACGTATCTCGACGACTTCGGACACGAGGAGGCCGACGTGCTTCGAGTCGTCAAAGCACTGATCGCGAAGCTGCAGCCGCAGGGGTGAGCGCCCTTCGGATCGAGCGCGACGGGGAGGTGCTCCGCGTCACGCTCGCCCGCCCCGAGCGGCGGAACGCGTTCGACGCCGGCTTGATCCAGGAGTTGGCCGAAGCATTCGCCGATGTGGCCGATGCGCGTGCCGTGGTGCTCGCCGGCGAGGGCCCGAGCTTCTGCGCGGGGGCCGACGTCGAGTGGCAGCGCTCCTCGATCGACCTCTCCTACGAGGAGAACGTCGAGGACGCCCGGCGGCTGTACCGGATGCTGGAGTCGATCTTCCGCTGTCCCGCGCCGGTGGTCGCGCGAGTGCAGGGCTTCGCGCTGGGCGGCGGCGCAGGCCTGACCGCCTGCGTGGATATTGCCGTCGCCGGCGAGGACGCGGTGTTCGGGTTCTCCGAGGTGCGACTCGGGATCATCCCGTCCGTGATCTCGCCCTGGGTGCTGGCACGGATCGGGTCCGCGGCCGCGCGGCGCTACTTCCTGACCGGCGAGCGCTTCGACGCGGCGACCGCGCTGCGGATCGGCCTCGTCCACGAGGTCGCGCCCGACCTGGACTCGGCCGTCGAGCGGATCGTCGCCGACCTGCTCGCCGGAGGGCCTGTCGCAGTTCGGGAGGCGAAGCGGCTCGTGCTCGAGCCGGCCGACGAAGACGACGCGGTCGCCCGGGCAGCCGACCGGCGCACGAGCGAGGAGGGCCAGGAGGGCCTCCGCGCCTTCCTCGAGAAACGCCCGCCCGGATGGGGATCCGGAAGCTCCTCGTAGCCAACCGCGGCGAGATCGCCGTCCGCATCTTCCGGACGTGCCGCGAGCTCGGGATCGCCACCGTGGCGGTCGCCGCGCCCGACGACGTCATCGCTCTGCACGCACGCTCGGCCGACGAGACCGTCGAGATCGCCTCGTACCTCCACTCCGAGGAGCACATTCGCGCCGCCAAGCAGACCGGCGCCGAGGCGATCCATCCCGGCTACGGCTTTCTGGCCGAGAAGCCCGACTTCGCCGAGGCGGTCGAGGCCGCGGGGCTCGTCTTCGTCGGCCCGTCACCGGAAGCACTGCGCGCGGGTGGGGACAAGCTCGCCGCCAAGCGTGTCGCGCGCGCAGCCGGCGTGCCCGTTCTGGAACAGGGCGACCCGGCCGAGCTGGGTTTCCCGCTGCTCGTGAAGGCGGCCGCAGGAGGAGGCGGGCGCGGAATGCGCATCGTTCGCTCGGCAGCCGAGCTCGACGACGCGCTCGATGCAGCACGGCGGGAAGCGGCGGCCGCCTTCGGCGACGACACCGTCTTCTGCGAACGCCTTCTCGAGCGGCCGCGCCACATCGAGATCCAACTGCTCGGCGACGGCCGGGGCGAGGCGGTTGCGCTCGGCGAGCGCGAGTGCTCGGTGCAGCGCCGCCACCAGAAGGTGCTCGAGGAGTCGCCCTCCCCGGGGCTGCTAGCGCTGGCGGCTTTGCCGCCAGCGCGCGACCGACAGTCGC
>DATCPA010000125.1:0-2859 GCA_036564335.1 Gaiellaceae bacterium | reverse complement strand
GAGTTCGCACGGATCGAGGAGATCTTCACCCGCCACTCCTCGCTCCAGTGCGGCTTCTGCACACCGGGGATGCTCCTGACGGTGAGCGCGCTCCTGGACAGCGGCGAGCTGGAGAGCGAAGAGCAGATCAAGCACAATCTCGTCGGCAACCTCTGTCGCTGCACCGGCTACCGGGGAATCCTCGAAGCGGTAGCCGAGCTGGCGGCCGCCGAATGACGACGACGATCCGAGAAACGTCGACGCGGACGCAGATCGGCCGCTCCCACCCACGGCGCGACGCGCGCGAGAAGCTGCGCGGCGAGGCGCAGTTCGTCGGCGACCTGCTCGTGCCGCGCATGCTCCACGGGAAGGTGCTGCGTAGCCCGATCGCGCACGGCCGGATCGTCTCGATCGACACCTCGGCTGCGGAGAAGCTGCCCGGCGTCGTCTGCGTCCTGACCGGCGCCGATCTCCGGGACATCGACCCCTACTACGGGCACGCGATCAAAGACCGGCCGATCGTCGCGATCGACAAGGTCCGATTCCACGGCGAGCAAGTGGCGGCGGTCGCGGCCGAGACCCCTGCGGAGGCGGCGGCCGCAGTTGAGGCGATCGTGGTCGAGTACGAGGAGCTGCCGGTGCTCGCGACTGTGGAGGACGCGGTCGCCGACGGCGCACCGCTCGTCACCGACCGCGAGACGAAGCCGGGGCTCTTCCACGGTCTCGGCGAGCTCGCACCTCGCGACGGCAACGTCTGTTACCGATACCGGATCGACCGCGGCGAGCTGGAGGCGGTCTTCGCGCGCGCCGACATCGTCGTCGAAGGCGAGTACACATTCCCCTCCGTCTACCAGTACGCGATGGAGACGCACACCGTGATCGCGCAGGTCGAGGGCGACGAGATCACCCTCTGGGCGACGTGCCAGCACCCGTTTCTCGTCCGCGCGGAGATCGCGGACCTCTTCGGCGTCCCGGTCGCGAACGTCCGGGTCCAGGTGCCGTACCTCGGCGGCGGCTTCGGCTCGAAGTCGTACACGAAGATGGAGCCGCTGACCGTGGCGCTGGCCCGCAAGGCCGGCCGGCCTGTACGGATTCAAAACCGGGTCGCCGAGTCGATGGTGACGACCCGGCGGCACAACATGACGTGCCGGATGCGGACTGCGGCGACGTCGGACGGCCGCCTGCTCGCGCGGGACGTCGAGTGCCTGTTCGACACCGGTGCCTATGCGGACAACGGGCCGCGTGTGGTCGCGACCGCCGGAGACGCGGCGCCGGGACCGTACCGCTGGGCCGCCTACCGCGTCGATGCGTCATGCGTCTACACAAACCTCGCGCCGGCCGGCTCCTACCGAGCGTTCGGCGCGGTGCACCTGCAGTGGATCGGCGAGTCGCAGGTGGACGAGGTCGCGCGGCAGGCCGGGCTCGATCCGCTGGAGGTGCGCCGGCAGAACCTCCTTACTCCCGGTGAGGAGGTGCGCTCGGGCGGCAAGCCGCTCGACGCGGACCTGGTGGGAGACGTCGAGAAGGTTGCCAGGGCGGTCGGCTGGGACGAGGAGCGGGACCCGCTCGTTGGGCGCGGCGTCTCGGTCGGGCTGCTGGCAGCCGGTGCACATCCGGTGTCGAGCGCCGTCTGCAGGCTCGAGGCGGACGGCCGCGTGGTCGTGCTCGTGGGGACGACGGAGATGGGCCAGGGCCCGCGAACCGCCTTCGCGCAGATCGCAGCGGAGGAGATCGGCGTCGAGACCGACCAGGTGACCGTCCGCGGGGCTGACACGAGGTTCACGCCGTACGACCGCTCGACCGGCGCAAGCCGGTCGACGACGATCGCCGGCCTTGCGGTCCAGCGCGCGGCGGCCGACATCCGCGCCCAGCTGGAGCGGATCGCTGGCACCGCCGAGATCGAGCCGGGTGAGCACCTCGCGCTGATGCGCAAGCACTTCGGCTTCGCCGGTGGCGAGCTGATCGGCCGCGGCGAGGTCACGCCGGTCGGCACCGGCTCCTACGCCGAGGGCCCGGTCTTCTGGGAAGTGTGCGTCGGCGCCGCCGAGGTCGAGGTCGACCCGGAGACCGGCGTCGTCGAGGTGCGACGGACTGCGACCGCGGCCGACGTCGGCCGCGCGATCAACCCGCAACTCGTCGAGCGGCAGGACGAGGGTGCGACGCTGCAGGGAATCGGCAACGCGCTCTTCGAGGAGATGGTCTACGAGGACGGCCTGCTCCTCAACGACTCGCTGCTCGACTACCGCGTGCCGAGCTTCGAGGATCTTCCAGGCGAGATGACGTGCGTGATCGTCGAGAACGGGGACGGCCCCGGCCCCTACGGCGCGAAGGGTTGCGGCGAAGGCGCGCTGGCAGCCGTGCCCGCGGCGATCGTGAACGCGCTCGCCGACGCAGGTGTCCCCATGAACGAATTGCCCCTGACGCCGGAGCGCGTCTGGCGGCGCATCCAAGAGCTGAAGAAGGAGGGCAAGTGGAAGCAGTGAGACGTGCAGCGGTGATCGGCACCGGGACGATGGGACCAGGCATGGGTGCGGTGCTGGCCCGCGCCGGGATCGAGACCGCGCTCTACGACGTGAGCGCCGAGGCGCTCGAGCGGGCGAAAGGCGGCGCCGAGCTGGCCGCGGGCGTGCTCGAGCGGCTGGAGGCGGCGCAGGAGGACGGCGGCTCGCTCCGGTTCGAGTCGGATCTCGCCTCGGCGCTCGAAGGCGCGGACTTCGTCCTCGAGGCCGTGCCCGAGAAGCTCGAGCTTAAGCACGAGGTTTTTCCGCAGTTCGAGGAGGTCGTCGCGGCCGACGCGATCCTCGCCTCGAACACGTCGGGGATCCTGATCACGAAGATCGCGGCCTTACGAAGCACCCCGAGCGCGTCGTCGGCATGCAC
>DATCPA010000018.1:0-14640 GCA_036564335.1 Gaiellaceae bacterium | reverse complement strand
GGCCCGTGCGGTGGGAGAGGACGTGCTGCTCAGCGCGTATGTCCACGAGCCCTGAGGATCGCCTCGCCACCTGCTCCCGCGGCTAGCCTTGGAGCATGTTCACCGGGCTCGTGCGCGAGGTGGGACGCGTCGCGTCCTTCGAGGACGGTCGGCTGCGGATCGAGTCGCAGATCGTGGCGGCGATCGGCGACTCCGTCTCGATCAACGGCTGCTGCCTGACCGTCGTCGACGGCGACCGGAGCACGCTCGCCTTCGATGCGGTGCCGGAGACCCTTGCCCGCACGACCCTCCGCCGGCTGGAGCCGGGCACGAACGTCAATGTCGAGCCGGCCCTCCGCGCGGGCGAGGCGCTCGGGGGCCACTACGTGCAGGGCCACGTGGACGGAGTCGGCCGCGTGCGCACGGTCGAGCCGGAGGGGGACGGCACGCGGGTCTGGTTCGACGCGCCTGAGGATGTGCTCCGCTACTGCGTCGAGAAGGGGTCGGTCGCGGTCGACGGTGTCTCGCTGACCGTCGCTGGGCTGGACGACGAGGGGTTCGCCGTCGCGCTCGTCCCGCACACGCTCGCCGTGACGACGCTTGGCTCGCTCGAGCCAGGTAGCGAGGTCAACCTGGAGGTCGATGTGCTCGCCAAGTACGTGGAACGGCTCACGAGGGCTACGATCTGAGCATGGCGACCACGGCTGAGCCGCGTACGTTCGCAACGATCGAAGAAGCCCTCGAGGAGATCCGCGCGGGCCGGTTCGTGGTCGTCGTCGACGCCCCGGACCGTGAGAACGAGGGCGACCTGACGATCGCCGCTCAGTTCGCAACGCCCGAGGCCGTCAACTTCATGGCCACTCACGGCCGCGGCGTGATCTGCCTCTGCCTGACGGAGGAGCGCTCCGACGAGCTCAACCTCCGCGCGCTGGCCAGCAGCACGGAGTCGCGCCTCGGTACCGCCTACACGACGCCGATCGACGCGCGCGAGGGGATCACCACCGGCGTCTCGGCCGCCGACCGCGCGCACACGATTCAGGTCGCGATCGATCCGTCCTCCGGGCCGCACGACCTGATCGAGGGCGGCCACATCCTCCCGCTGCGCGCGCGCGCCGGCGGCACCCTTCAGCGTGCCGGGCAGACGGAAGCCGCGGTCGACCTTGCACACCTGGCCGGCCTCACCCCGGCCGGGGTCGTCTGCGAGGTGATGAAGGACGACGGGACGATGGCCCGGGTGCCGGACCTCGTCGACTTCTGCGCGCGGCACGGGCTGAAGATGATCACGGTCGCCGACCTGATCGAGTACCGCCGCCGGCACGAGAAGCTCGTCGAGCGCACGAGCAGCGTTCGCCTGCCGACCGCGTACGGCGAGTTCGTAGCGATGGCCTTCCGCGAGAGCCTGACGGGCAAGCACCACGTCGCGCTCGTCAGGGGCGAGGTCGACGGTCACGAGAACGTCCTCGTTCGTGTCCACTCGGAGTGCTTGACCGGTGACGTCTTCCACTCCATGCGCTGCGATTGCGGAGAGCAGCTCGAGATCGCCCTCGCCCAGATCGGCGCGGAGGAGCGCGGCGTGCTCCTGTACATGGCCCAGGAGGGCCGCGGGATCGGACTGCTGAACAAGCTGCGCGCCTACGAGCTCCAGGAGCAGGGCCTGGACACGGTCGAGGCGAACCTCGAGCTCGGCTTCCCCGCCGACTCGCGCGACTACGGGATCGGCTACCAGATCCTCGCCGACCTGGGGCTCTCGACGATACGCCTGCTGACGAACAACCCGCGGAAGATGGAGAGCGCGGTCGCCTTCGGGCTGACCGTGGTCGAGGAGGTGCCGATCGAGGTGCCGCCGAACGCCGAGAACCTGCGCTACCTCCAGGCGAAACGTGAGAAGCTCGGCCACCGGCTCCACCACCAGGACCTCAAGTTCGAGCCCGACCCGGAATGACCGAACACACCGACGAGACGCACGAGTGGCCGCTGCGTGACCGGTCCAACCTGCTGCGGCCACCCGCCGGCACGGAGGCTCGGTATTCGGAGGACGACGACCCTGTCATCGAGCTGAGCGAGACCGAGGCGCAACTCGTGCCGGAGACGGATGTCGAAGAGCCCGAGGCGGACGTCGAAGACCCCGAGGTGGACGCCGAGGAGCCGGAGCCCGCCTACGGCGCGGCCGTCGAGGAAGCCGTCGCACCCGTGTTGGACGAGCACGCGGAAGCCGAGCTCCGTGTCCCCGATGGGTACTCGGTGCTCGAAGGGGTGCCGGATGGGCAACGGCGGTCGGTCGCGATCGTCGTCAGCCGGTTCAACGGCGAGATCACGAACCGCCTGCTCGACGCGGCGCTCACGGAGCTGGACGAGGCAGGTGTCGCCCGCGACGCGGTGCTCGTGATGCCGGTGCCGGGCGCGTTCGAGCTGCCGATCGCTGCGATGGCGCTGGCGAAGACCCGCCGCTACTCGTGCGTGATCGCCCTGGGCTGCGTGATTCGCGGCGAGACGCCGCACTTCGACTTCGTCGCGAGCGAAGCGGCCAGCGGCCTCCAGCTCGCCGGGATCGAGACCGGCGTCCCCGTCTCGTTCGGCCTGCTCACCTGCGATACCGCAGAGCAGGCGGAGGCCCGCATCGACCGCGGCGCGACCGCGGCCCGCAGCGCGCTCGAGATGGCGGACGTGTTCGCGCGGCTCCGCGCAACGGCCGCCCCTCGCTGACGGCTACAATCCGCGGCCGCATGTCCAAGTTCTGCTCTGTCTGCGGGAAGAAGCCCGGGTTCGGCAACCACCGGAGCCATTCGATGGTGGCGACGAGGCGGCGCTTCAACCCCAACCTCCAGCGTGTCCGCATCATGATCGCCGGCACGCCCCAGCGTGCGTACGTCTGCACGCGCTGCCTCAAGGGCAACAAGGTCACCAAGGCGTAACTCGAGCGGTACCCCGCCGCCGCACTTGACATGTGCCGCGCCGGTTGACGAAGCTGGCGCGAGAGAACATGGGGAAGACACTCATCCAGGGCGCCTTTGTGCTCACACAGGACGAGGGGCTCGGCTCGCTTCCGCGCGGGGATGTCCTGATCGACGGGGATCGGATTGCTGCGGTCGGCGTTGGTCTGTCCGCCGAGGGCGCCGAGGTGATCGACGGCGAGGCCCGGATCGTGCTACCCGGGTTCGCCGACACGCACCGTCACATGTGGGCGGCGATGTTGCGCGGTTGCGCCTGTTACGGCGATCTCGGGACGTACTTCCATGACGTCGTCTTCACCTACGGCGCCAACTTCACACCGGACGACACCTACACCTCGATCCGGCTGGGGCTGGCAGAGGCGATCGATTCCGGGATCACGACGCTGCACGCCTGGGAGCACAACCTCCAGACGCGCGAGCATGCCGAGGCGGCGATCACCGCGTTGGAGGAGTCCGGGCTGCGCGGACGGTTCTCGTATGGCCCGTCCAGCGATCCGGAGGCGGGGAGCTCGTTCGCGCAGGGCACCGAGACGATCGACCTCGACCATGTGCTCGAGCTGAGGAAGACACGGTTTGCCGGCGACGGACGCCTCGACCTCGGGATCGCCTGCCGGGGCGCCGAGTACTCCAAGCCAGAGATCTGGCAGGCGGAATACGCGTTCGCCCGCGAGCACGGGCTGCCGTTCACGACACACACGATGATGACCCGACACGACATCGAGCGGGTGCGGGCGATCTCGGTGTACGCGGAGCACGGCGTGCTCGGGCCGGACCATCTGCTCATACACGCGATCCACGCCAACGAGGACGAGATCAGGGCGTTGGCGGAGACCGAGACCCCGGTCTCGGTCTCGGTATTCTCCGAGCTACGAACCGGCATGGGCATCCCGCCCGTTGTCGAGATGCTGCGCGCGGGCATCAATGTCAACCTGTCGCTGGACACGATGGCCGCCAGCGACAACTCGGACATGTTCGCGGCGATGCGCGTCCAGATGTGCATCGAGCGAGGCCGCTACGAGGACGCGACCGTCTACCAGCCGGACACGGTGCTGCGCCAGGCCACCCTCGACGGCGCCCGCGCGCTCGGACTCGCCGAGGTGACCGGATCGCTGACGCCTGGCAAGAAAGCCGACCTGATCATGCTGCGCGCCGACGATCTCAACCTTGGGCCACTCAACGTCGCCGACGGCCAGGTCGTCCTCGCCGCCCAGCCGCGGAACGTGGACACCGTCTGGATCGACGGCGTCGTCCGCAAAGAGAGCGGCGAACTCGTCGACTTCGACGTGCCTGCAGCAATGAAGGCTGCTCAGGTGGCTGTAGCCGCCCTGTCCGAGCGGATCGGCAAACCCGTCGTCTGAGGCCCTTGCTGGCGCACGATATTTCGGTCAGAGTTGCGCAATTGTGGCTGACCGCCCGCTCGATGTCGCTGTCGTCGGGGCGGGCGTCATCGGGCTGGCGATTGCCCGTGAGCTGACACGCCGCGGCGCCAGGGTTGCCGTCTTCGAACGTATCGGTATCGGCGCCGGGGCCTCCGGTGTGCAGCCCGGGGGCGTGCGCCAGCAGTGGGGAACTCGCATCGCCTGTCGGCTCGCGCGCGAGTCGGCCGCCTTCTACGTTGAGACCGACGAGCACCTCGAGTCGCCGGTGCCGCTCGGCTTCCGCCGCTGCGGCTACCTCTTCCTGGCGCACTCCGAGGGGACGCTCGCGAGGCTGGCCGCGAACGTCTCCTTGCAAAATAGCGAGGGCGTCCCGTCGCGAATCGTCTCGCCGGACGAGGCGGCGGAGCTCGTGCCTGGGCTGGCGGTCGAGACGATCCTCGGCGCTGCCTGGTGCGCCGAGGACGGCTACTTCGACCGTCCGCAGGGCGTCGTCGAGGCGTTTGCACGCGGGGTCGACGTGCGGATGCGGGAGGTGCGGTCGATCGACGAGCTCGAGGCGGAGACGGTCGTCGTCGCCGCCGGCGCGGACACGTCGGCGCTCATCCCGGGGCTCCCGATCGAGCGCGAGGAGCGCTACCTCTTCTACAGCGAGCCGGTGCAGGAGCGGCTGCTCGAGCCGCTCGTGGTCTCGGCCGAGCGCCGCTTCGCGGCGAAGCAGCTGGGCGATGGGCGCGTGCTCGCGAGCGACCTCGGCGCTCGCGGCGATGACAAGCAGCGCGAGCGGTGGCGCGCCACCATCCGTGGCGCGATCGAGGAGTTGCTGCCGCGGCTGGCCTACGTCTCGTTCGGGGTGCTCGTGCGCGGCGAGTACGACGTGACGCCCGACCACCAGCCGCTCCTGGGCCAGGTCGACGACGGCGTCTACGTCGCCGCGGGCTTCAGCGGGCACGGGTTTATGATTGCGCCGGCGGTGGCGCGGATCTTCGCCGACGCGATCCTCGAAGGTCGGCGGGACGAGGCGCTGGCCGTGCTCGACGTGGCGCGCTTCGCCGAGAATCGACCCGTGCCCGAGCCGCAGCTCGTCTGAATGTTCCTGCAGCTGCTCGTGAACGGGCTCGTCACCGGATCGGTGATCGCGATCGCCGCCGTCGGCGTCTCGATCGTGTACGGAATCCTGCGGCTGGTCAACTTCGCCTACGGCGACTTCATGGCGTTCGGCGCCCTCGCCGCGTATGCATTCAACGGCCCGCTCGGAATCCCGCTGGTGCCGGCAGCCCTGCTCGCGATGGTCCTCACCGCCGCGCTGTCGCTCGTGCTCGACATCGTGCTCTGGCGGCCGCTGCGCGCGCGGCGGGCAGGCTTCATGAGCCTGTTCCTGGCTTCGATCGGGCTCGCACTCGTCCTGCGCCAGGCGCTTCTCCTCGGCTACGGTCCGCAGCCGCAGCAGTACCGCGTCAACCCGTACAAGGTGTACGTGGTCGGGAGTGTGCGGTTGTCAGAGGCGCAGTTCGTCTCGATCATCGCCGCCGCCGTCATGATCGTGGCGGTTGGGCTCTTCCTCGCGCGCACGACGCTGGGCCGCACGATGCGGGCGCTCGCCGACGACCGCGAGCTCGCCGCGATCGCAGGCGTGAACGTCGGCCGAGTGATCGCGTTCACCTGGATCCTCTCGGGCCTCCTGGCCGCGGTCGCCGGTGTGCTGGCCGGGCTTGTGCAGACGACGTTCGACCCGAACTTCGGCTTCACGCTTTTGCTGCCGATCTTCGCCGCGGTTGTGCTCGGAGGGATCGGCAGCGCCTACGGGGCGCTGGCAGGTGGGCTGCTGCTCGGAATCGCGATGGAGCTCTCGACGTGGCCCTCGTTCTTCGGCGGCGTCAATCCCGTTTACAAGCCGGTGGTCGCGTTCAGCCTGCTCGCGGCCGCGCTGATGGTGCGCCCGCAGGGACTGTTCGGCCGGGCGAGGGTCGTGTGAGCGTCGCTCGCCTCAAGGTTGGGGCGTGCTGCCGGGCTTTGCCCGGCAGCACTGCCAGCAAGCTCGGCCTCGCTCCCGTGGGGGAAACCATGTTTCTCTCGCGGGGCGTTGCCCCGCGTGCGAGGACACCGGCCGCGGGTGGGCTGGCCGCGACCGGCTTTCCCCCACAGACCCCCTTCTTTCAGAGGCCGTTTTTGTTGGGGGAACCTCCCGGTTCCGCTCAGGCTGGAAGCGTCGCCGGCCAAGCCGGCGACGCCCGGCCCGCGAACCGGGGCGCCTGCGGCGCCCCCCGGCCTCTCCCCGCTCATAGGCCGGAGATCGGCCTGTGAGCGCGCTCGCGAGCGGCGGTTTCTGGGCGTTCGTGGGTGTCGTCGCCGGCATCTACACGATCCTCGCGCTTGGGCTGCAGCTGCAGTTCGGGTTCACCGGCCTGCTGAACTTCGGCCAGGTCGCGTTCATGGCTATTGGTGCGTACACGATGGCGATCCTCGTGGTGAAAGAAGGCTGGAGCACGTGGCTCGCGGCACCGCTCGGGATCGGCGCTGCGGCAGGAGCCGGCCTGCTGCTCGGGTTGCCGTCGCTGCGCTTACGGGCGGACTATTTCGCGATCGTCACGATCGCCTTCAGCGAGATCGTCCGTTATGTGGCGACCAATGAGGGCGCGCTGACCGGCGGCTCGCAGGGGACGATCGCGCTTGGCAAGGTCGGCGAGGCTGCGCAATACAACGGCCAGTGGGAGCGGTTTCAGGCGCGCGTCCAGGGCTGGCTGCACGTTTCCTCGAGCGACGTCGCGATGCTCGTGATCGTTTGGACGACTGCGGTCGTGCTGTTAGCGCTCGTCTGGCTGGCGGTGCGCACGCCCTGGGGCCGTGTGCTGCGGGCGATCCGGGAGGACGAGGACGCCGCCGCGTCGCTCGGCAAGAACGTGTTCGCGTACAAGCTCCAGGTGCTTGCGCTCGGCTCGGCGTTCGGAGGGGTCGCGGGGCTCTTCTACGCCTGGCAGTTTTCGTTTTTCAGCCCCGATGACTTCCAGCCGTTGCTCACGTTCTTCGCCTGGATGATCGTGATCCTCGGGGGTCTGGGGCGCGTTTGGTCGGTGCCGGTGGGCTCGCTCGTCTTCGGCTTCCTTTTTGCCGGCACGCGCTTTCTTGACTTCGCGCCGCTCTCGTACCTCGACTCGGCGCAGCGGGCCTACGTGCGGCTGATCGTGATCGGCATGGTGATCATTGGCCTCGTCCTGTTTCGGCCGCAAGGGATTCTCGGCCGGCGCGAGGAGATGGTGCTCGAATGAGCGCGGCGCTCTCTGTCCAGGAGGCCGTGCGCTCGTTCGGCGGGGTGCGGGCGCTCGACGGCGCGACGCTCGAGGTCGAGCCGGGGTCGATCACCGGTTTGATCGGGCCGAACGGCGCCGGGAAGTCGACGCTCTTCAACTGCATCTCGGGCTTCCTGCGGCCGCAGTCCGGCCGCGTGTTGCTGGACGGCCGGCGCATCGACCGCCGTCCGGCGCACCGGATCGCGCGTGCGGGCCTCGTGCGGACGTTCCAGACGCCGCGGGTGCTGGCGCGGATGACCGTGCTCGAA
Organism: Gaiellaceae bacterium; assembly: GCA_036564335.1. Classification (GTDB taxonomy): domain Bacteria; phylum Actinomycetota; class Thermoleophilia; order Gaiellales; family Gaiellaceae; genus DATBLE01. The sequence goes on along the minus strand of DATCPA010000018.1, from coordinate 6,778 downwards.
AACGTGCTGCTCGCAACGCCGCGGCATCCCGGCGAGCGTCTCGGCGGTGCGCTCGCCGGCCGCGCGCGGGAGCGCGAGGCGCGGATGCGTGCCGGCGAGCTGCTCGAGCTGGTGCGGCTCGACGGTCATGCGTCTGCGTTCGCCGGGACGCTCTCGGGCGGGCAGCGGAAGCTGCTCGACCTCGTGCGGGCGCTGATGGCCGAGCCGCGCATCCTTCTCCTCGACGAGCCGATGGCGGGCGTGAGCCCGGCGCTCCGCGTGGAGCTGCTCGGGCACATCCTCGGCCTTCGTGAGCGCGAGCGGATCACGCTCCTGATCGTCGAGCACGACCTGGACTTCGTCATGCGTGCCTGCGACCGCGTGATCGTGATGAACGACGGTCGTGTGATCGCGCAGGGAACGCCGGAGGAGGTCCGGCACGACGAGAAGGTGGTCGATGCATATCTCGGAGCGCGGCGCTCGTGAGCCTGCTCGAAGTCGATCTGCTGGAGGCGGGTTACGACGACGCACTCGTGCTGTGGGGTGTCTCGCTCCGGGCGGACGCGCACGAGATCGTGGCGGTGATCGGGCCGAACGGCGCCGGGAAGTCGACGCTGCTAAAGGCGGTCTACGGCCTGGTCACGCGGCGCGCGGGAACGGTGACCTGGGAGGGCGGCGACGTGACCGGCGTCCGCGCCGACCGCCTGACGCGCCGCGGGCTCAACTTCGTGCCGCAGACGGCGAACGTCTTCCCGACGCTGACGGTCGCCGAGAACGTGCACGTGGGCTCGCTGGTCGTCCCGAAGGCCGAGCGTCAGGCGGCGACGGAGCGCATGCGCGAGATCTTCCCGATCCTGCGCGAGCGCGCCCGGCAGCGTGCAGGCACGCTCTCGGGCGGAGAGCGCAAGCTCGTCGCGCTGGCCCGGGCGCTCGTCGCGGCGCCGAAGCTGCTCCTTCTCGACGAGCCCTCCGCGGGGCTTTCGCCGCAGGCGATGGAGCTCGTCTTCGAGAAGCTGCTCGAGATCCACCGGCTCGGCGTCGGCATTGTCATGGTGGAGCAGAACGCCCGCCGCGCGCTCGCGCTGGCGCACCGCGGCTACGTGCTCGACGCGGGCAGAAACGCGATCGAGGGTCAGGGCGCCGACCTGCTCAACGACCCGAAGGTCGAAGAGCTCTACCTGGGCGGTTCCGGCATGATCGCGTCGAGCTCGACCTCGACGAGCACACCCTCGGGGATGAACCCGGAGACGAAGTAGGTCGTGTTCGCCGGCTCGACGCCGGCGAACACTTCGCGGTGGGCGCGCACAGCGGCTTCCCAGTCGCAGCCCTCGGCGAGCAGCAGGCGGGTGCGGAGCACGTCCTCCCGTTCAGCGCCGAGCTCTCGTGCCGCGGCTAGCGCGCGGCCCAGCGCCTCGGATGCCTGCGCGTAGGCGTCGCCGCCGTTTCGCCCGGCGGTGCCGCTGACGGCAACGTGCTGCCCGATCCGAACGGCGCGGGAATAGGCGGCGGCCTCTTCGAAGCCGCCGCCCTCCCTGAACGTCTGGCGCATCAGCCTCGGAAGGTGATCGTCTTCAGCGTGTCGATCTTGCCAGGCGCGGAGTACTTCCAGACCTCGAACACCGCCGAGCCGATGTCACCCTTGAGGTCGAAGTCGACCGGGCTGAAGGCACCCTCGTAGTCGACATCCTTGCCTGCCTGGATCAGCTTGATCGCCTTTGCGAGCTGCAGGAACGTGACCTTCGTCCCGGGCGGCCCGGACACCCGGACGAGGTTCGCCTTCAATTTGACCGGCGAGGCCGAGCAGGCGCGCATCGCGGCCAGGAACGCGACGTTCGCCGCGTCGACCGCGGTGCCCTCGAAGCCCGTGTACGGCTTTGCGCCCTTGACGTGCGCCTTCCAGTAGGCGGCGAAGGCGGCTCCCGCCGGGCCGCCGGCCGCGCTCGCCGCGGTCCCGCGCAGCCCGACCACCGGGTTGCCGATCGAGTCGAGCACGGTCGTGTTGCGGAGCGCCTCGGTCATGAACGTCTTCGAGGCGTCCCACTTGCCGGTGCGGACAAGCGACGGCGCGAACTTCTGGAACGTGTCCGGGAAGTCGATGATCACCCAGCCGGCGGGATCACCGCTGACGAACTGACCGGCCTCGCTGTCGAAGTTCGGCTGGGTCGGGTTCCAGGAGATGTTGACGCCGATCGTGCCGCCGAGCTTCTCGTACTGCGCGACGAACAGCTGCTTGAGCGCCGTGCCGAACGCGTCGTTGCGGGCGCCGACGTTGAGCTTCGCGCCTTTGCCGAACGCGTCGATAGCGGCCTGCGCAAGCACCTTGCCCTGCAGCGTGTCCGAAGGGTAGACGCGCCACAGGTAGCCATTGTCATTGATGTCGGAGAGCTGGGGCGCGCTCGAGGTCGGCGAGATCTGGACAACGTGGTTAGGGATCGTCACCGACTGCGCCATCGGGATGGTCGCGCTGGACGCCATCTCGCCGATAATCACGTTGGCGTGGTTCGACTTGACCAGCTTCGTCGCCGCCTCCACCGACGCCGCGGCCTGCGTCTGCCCGTCCTCGGAGCCAACGAGCCTGACTTGGATCTTCGTCGCGAGCCCGTCCTGCTTCAGCGCCGCGTTCTGGAGCGCGACCGTCGCCTTGACGGCGCGGTCGAGATTGGCACCGTAGGCGGCGAGGTCACCGGTGAACGGCAAGACGTCGCCGATGCGGAGTGTGAACGCGCAGCTCCTTGCGGCCGAGCGCGTATCACGCGCCGAACCGACCGAGACGGCGACGGCGGCGGCCACGACTCCGATGACGCCGACAGTGATCACACTCCTCTTCTTCACGACTCCTCCTTCGCAGCACGGCTCAGAATGTCGCAACACTGACCGATATTTCGTTCCAGTGCAAGCGGCGGAGTATGCTCCCGCGATGGCGCGGAAGGACGGGTCGGCGACGGTCGAAACGCCTCAGGTCGGGGAAGTCATTCGCCGGCTGCGCATGCGGCGAGGGCTGTCAGTGCGGGCGCTCGCGGACGAGGCGGGCATCTCGGCCTCGTTCCTCGGCGCGGTCGAGCGGAGTGAGTCCGACATCGCCCTCGGCCGGCTCGCGCTGGTCGCGCAGGCGCTCGACCACGATCTCGCGTCGCTGCTCGGCTACGCCGGCGGGAGGGTGACGCCGCGCGTGATCGAGCCGGTGACCTCGAGGCGGCGGGGGCGCGGCGTAAGGTTCGCGGCGTTCCGCATCCCCGGCACGCACCTCGAGCTGCTGGTCGCCACCTTTGCGCCGCGCACGCGGTTCGACGACTCGATCATGCACGCCGGAATTGACGTTGCGTACATCGCCGAGGGGGAACTGGTACTGGTCGTGAGCGGCATCGACTACCCGCTGCGCGAGGGCCAGTGCATCGTGTGGCCGTCCTCGCACGAACACACGATGCGGAACGACTCCGACCGGCGTGCGACCGCGATCGGGTTCACGACGGAGACGGTCTACTGATGGCCGAGATGAAGCTGTACGACATCCGCGTGACCGTCGAGCGGATCGAGGGTCGCTCGGTATGCGGGCTCCAGGTCGGAGACTACTTCGACGTGACGGAATCGAGCCGCGTGCGGATCCCGGAGGGGCGGCACTTCTGCCTGTACGCCATGCAGTCGGTGCTGCCGTTGATCCCGGCGAAACAGCGGCAGCTGCCGGCAGAGGACTGGCTCGAGCAGGATTCCCTGGTCTGCTGCCCGGATCCGGAGGAGCGGGTCGTAATGCGGATCGACCGCCTAGCCGAGCGCTCGCTGAAGACGGAGGAGCTGACCTGAGGGAGGTCGGGCTCGGGCTGCAGTCGGACAAGGGGCCCGAGGAATACGTCGCGCTCGCGCAGCGGGCGGAGGCGGCCGGCTTCGATGTGATCTCGGTCTACCACGACCTGCTGTTCCAGCCGGCGATCTTCCCACTCCTCGTGATCGCAGGCGCCACGGAACGCGTCCGATTGGGCCCAGCGGCGCTGAATCCGTCGACGCTGCATCCCGTCGAGCTCGCGGGGCAGGCAGCGGCGCTCGATCTCGCCTCGGCCGGTCGTGCCTACCTCGGCCTGGTTGCGGGCGCCTGGCTCGACCGGCTCGGGCTGGACGGGCGCGCGCCGGTCGCGCGGATGCGGGAGGCGGTCGACATCGTGCGACGCCTGTTTGCCGGCGACCGGTCGGGCTTCGCGGGCTCGCACTTCTTCCTTGCGCCCGGGGCGGGGTTCGAGTACGAGCCGGTGCGGAGGCGGATCCCGCTGATGATCGGAACCTGGAAGCCGCGGATGGCCGCGCTGGCCGGCGAGGTCGCGGACGAGCTGAAGATCGGCGGCTGCGCAAACCCGCAGATGGCGAAGCTGATGCGGAGCTGGATCGGCAATGAGGACGTCGGCATCGTCGTCGGCGCCGTGACCGTGGTGGACGAGGACGGCGACGCCGCGAGGGAGCGCGCCCGGCAGGAGGTCGCGCGGTACCTGGAGGTGGTCGGCAACCTGGACCCGACGATCGAGGGCCCGCCGCCGCTCGAGAAGTTCGCGATCGCCGGCACCCCAGAGGAAGTGGCGGCGCATGCACTGCGGCTCTACGAGGCTGGAGTGCAGCGAGTCGAGTTCGGAACGCCCCAGGGGCTGACGACCGGGCGCGGCGTCGAGCTGCTGTGCGACCGCGTGCTGCCGCTGCTGTAGTCGGGCGAAGCGTGGTGAAACCGAGGAGGCCCGGTTCGGGTCTAAGCTCGCGCCGTGGACTTCGTCCTCGCCACGTCCGACCTGGGCCGCGTTGCGATCACCGACGATGCGATCGCGCAGATCGTCGGCCTGACCGCGGCCGAGTGTTACGGGGTGGTCGGGATGTCGGCGCCCGGGCGCATCGGACGGCTGCTCGTGCGCGCGCGGGCGAGCCAGGGCATCGAGATCTCCGGGAACGGGCGCGGGCTCTCGATCGGCCTTCACGTCGTCGTCGAGCACGGGCTCAACCTCGCCGAGGTCGCGTCGACGGTACGCAACCGGGTGGCCTACGAGGTCGAGCGGATGACGGGCCTGCCAATCGCGGCCGTCGAGGTGCACATCGAGGACGTGAAGCGCTCGACATGAGCGACCTCCAGGAAATCCGCCGCCTCACGGGTCACATTACGGCCGCCCTGGAGGTGAGCCGCCGCCGGATTGACGACCTGAACGTCTACCCGGTCCCGGACGGCGACACGGGCACGAACCTGACCCTCACCGTCCGCGCCGTCAAGGAGGCGCTCGAGCAGCTCGAGGAAGACGACCGGGGGCGGCTGGCGCACGAGATCGCCCGCGCGGCACTGATGGGTGCGCGCGGGAACTCGGGTGTGATCCTGTCGCAGATCGTGCGCGGCTTCGCCGACGTGCTGGGTGAAGCCGGCACGATCGATTCTCCGACGCTCGCCCGCGCCTTCCGGTCGGCCAGCGACGCCGCCTATCGCGCCGTGCGGAAGCCCGTCGAGGGGACGATGCTGACCGTGATCCGCGAGCTGGCCGAGGAGGCGGAGGCGCAGGCTACGGCTGACCTCCCAGTGGGCGACCTGTTGCGGGCGCTCGTCCGCCGCGGTGAGGACGCGCTTGCCCGCACGCCCCAGTATCTGAAGGTCCTGCGCGAGGCAGGAGTTGTCGATGCGGGTGGGGCGGGGCTGCTCGAGCTCGTTCGCGGGCTGGCCTCGGGGGTGACCGGCGAGGAGCTGCCCGAGCTGCCGGCGGAGCTCGAGGCGGTCGGCTTCGACGCTGTCCACCAGGAGCTCTCCCGCTATCGCTACTGCACGGTCTTCGTCGTCGAGGGTCAGGGGCTCGACGCGGCGAAGCTCGAGGCCGAGCTCGACCGGCTGGGCGACTCGCTGATGGTGGTCGGGGACGAGAGCGCCCTCAAGGTGCACGTGCACACGGACGACCCCGGGGCCGCGCTCAGCCTCGGCGTCGCCCAGGGCGTCGTCGAGGGGATCGAGATCGCCAATATGCACCGCCAGACCGAGGAGCGGGAGGCCCGCCTACTGGAGCTTGTGCCTGACGCCGAAACCCGCTCCGGCGGCGGCAAAGCCGCCACCTCCGCTCCTTGGCCGGCTCCGTCAAGCCTACGCCGGCAGGCCTGCGAGGTGGTCGCGGTCGTGGCCGGCGACGGCAACGCCCGGCTCTTCCGCAGCCTCGGCGCAACGCAGATCGTCGAGGGCGGCCAGTCGATGAACCCGTCGACCGTCGAGATCCTCAACGCTGTCGAGGCGGCGGCGCCGGAGGTGGTCGTCCTGCCCAACAACCCGAACGTGATCCTCAGCGCCGAGCAGGCGGCCGAGCATGCGTCGAAGCCCGTCCGGGTCGTCCAGACGCGGTCGATTCCCGCCGGGATCGCGGCGCTGGTCGCCTTCGACGGCGCCCGCTCCGCAGAGGAGAACGCGGTCGCGATGGAGGAGGCGGTTGCCTTGGTCGTCACCGGCGCCGTCACGATCGCGTCCCGCCACGTCGACCTGAACGGCCTCGCCGTGCGCAAGGGCGCGTACCTCGGACTGACCGAGGGCGAGCCCGTGGCGGGGGGCGACGACTTCGAAGAGGTTGCCGAGGCAGTCGTCGAAGCGCTGCTGGTGGAGCCGCGCGGGGTGCTGACGATCCTCACCGGCGAGGGTGCGCCGGCGCTGAACGGACTGCTCGAGCGGCTCGCCGAGCGGCACCCCGAGCTCGAGGTCGACGTGCAGGAGGGCGGGCAGCCGCACTACCACCTCCTCCTCTCGGCCGAATAGCATCGAGCGGGTGCCGATCCGGATTGTCCTGATCGAGGACAACGACGTCTTCCGCGAGGCGCT
>DATCPA010000101.1:0-10054 GCA_036564335.1 Gaiellaceae bacterium | reverse complement strand
GTCGTGCCACCAGAGGTCCCGGCCCTCCCGCATCTCGACCTCGCCGCCGGTGCGGCGCACGACGACCGCCCGACCGACTGTCGGCGAGTCGTCGAGCGCCTCGTCGGCGTTTCGCTTGAGCGGGACGACCTTGCCGGCGCGCATGCCCTCGTCCTGTGTGATCAGGAGCTCGCACTCCATGTCGTTCAGGCGACCCGAGAGCGAGTCCGCGGAGAAGCCGCCGAAGACGACCGTGTGCGGGGCGCCGATCCGCGCGCACGCGAGCATCGCGATCGGCGTCTCGGGGACCATGCCCATGTAGATGCCGACCGGCGTGCCCTTGGTGACGCCGAGCGCCTTCAGCGCGTTCGCCAGCTTCGTCGTCTCGCGGAGCAGATCGGCGAACGTCAGCTCCCGGCGGTCGTCGACCGGCTCGCCCTCCCAGTAAAACGCGACCTTGCTCCCGTTGCCGGCCTCGACGTGCCGGTCGACGCAGTTGTAGGTCACGTTCAGCTTGCCGCCGAGGTACCACTTCGCGTACGGGAGCTCCCACTCCAGGAGCTCCGTGAACGGCTCGAACCAGGTGACGCGCTCGCGCCCCTCCCGCTCCCACAGCTCCTCCATGGTCAGGTCGTACAGGTCCGGCTGCGCGTTCGCCTGTGCGGCGAACTCGCGGGGCGGCGGATAGCGCCGCTCCTCCGCCAGCAGCGTCTCGATCGCTGGGTCCGACACTACGGAGTGAGCTCGTAGGGGTAGTCGGTGAGGTTCTCGACGCCGTCGTCCGTGACGAGGACGAGATCCTCGAGCCGGACGCCGCCGTACCCGTGCTTGTAGAGACCGGGCTCGACCGTGACGACGTCGCCGGCGGCAATCTCGTCCGGCGCGCGCCCGATCCACGGCGCCTCGTGAATCTCGAGGCCGACTCCGTGGCCGAGCCCGTGGTAGAAGCCGTCCTCGAGCACCTCGCCCGGCTTCTTCGACAGCAGCGTCGGCTCGCCGGCCTCGTGGAAGAGCTCGCACACCAGCTCGAACACCTCGCTCCCCGGCACGCCGGAGCGGATCGCCCCGAGCGAGCGGTCGAGAGCTTCCTTGCAGAGGGTGTGGTACCGGACGATCTCCTCCGGGGGCTCGCCGACGACGTACGTACGCGTCATGTCCGCGTAGCAGGCGGTCTCGATGTCCTTCGGCCAGAGGTCGATCACGACCGGCTCGCCGGGCGAGATCGGCCCGGAGCCCATGTCGTGCCCGACCGCGCTCTGCGGGCCGTGCGAGACGATGAACTCGTCCGTGACCATCCCGCGCGCAGTGAAGACCGCCGCGATCGCGCCCTTGATCCGCTCCGAGGTGAGCGGCTCGCCGTCGACCACCAGACCTGCACCATTGGCCGAGGCGCGGCGCAGCAGGTCCCGCGCTGCGTCCATCCCCGCCTCGGCCGCGCGCTGCGCGCGCCGGATTCCGGCAAGCTCGACGGCGTTCTTGACGCGCCGGCGTCCGTCGAAGAGAGCGCGGTCGACTCGAATCTCGATGCCCTCGCCGCGCAACCGGTCGGCGTATTCGAGCGGGAACGTCGCGGGCACGGTCGCCGCCTCGACACCGAGCGCCTTGCACGCGTTCACCGTCACCCCGAGGGAGACCTCCCCGTGCGGCAGCCCTTTGGCGATCAGCTCGTCGTAGCCGAACTCCTCGTACGGATGCGCGTGGAACCCGCCCTCGAGCCCGCGAACGCGATCGAGCTCGAACGAGGTGACCACGACGTGACGCGAGCCGTTGCGCTCGATGTAGAGGAACGGATCGGGGATCACGATCGGAACCTCGTGGCGAAGCTCGGGCGAACGGCCGGTGTCGGCGAAGATCAGGACGTCTGCCAAGGCCGGCAAATCGTAATGGGTAGCCTGACCCTCGTGCCGCTCGTGAGTCGGGTCAGGAGGATTCTGCGGCCCCTGCTGAACGCCGCCCTCCCGACGCACCCGATCGCGGTGAAAGTGCTCCTGGGCCCCTCCCGGGGGCTGAAGATCGTGATCGAGCCGCAACGTGAAAAGTCCTACTGGATGGGCACGCACGAGCCCGCGGTGCAGAAGGCGCTGGTTGCCGTGCTCAGGCCGGGCATGACGGTGTGGGACGTCGGTGCCCACACCGGCTTCTTCACCGCGCTTTGCAGCCGGCGGGTGGGGCCGTCCGGTCGCGTGCACGCGTTCGAGCCGGGACCCGTGACCCGCGCCCGTCTCGAGCGGACGATAGAGCTGAACGGCTGCCGGAACGTTCAGGTACATCCGTGTGCCGTCGGCGGCGAGCGCACCGAGGGCGTCCTCCACGACGTCGGCCGGTCGGCCCAGGCGACGCTCCGACCGAGGCACGGCCCGGGAAGCACGGTCGAGGTCCGGACCGTTGCCGATCTCTGGGACGAGCTCGGCCCACCCGACGTGATCAAGATCGATGCCGAGGGCGTCGAGGTGCCGATCATCGAGGGCGCGGCCGGTCTCCTCGACGGCGCGCCCGTGAGCATCGTCGTCGAGATCCACGACGACGTCTCGGAGGAGCGGCTCAGGCTGCTCCTCCCGGGGCACGATCTCGAACGGATCGACGACCTCCACCGGCTCCTCCGGCCCGGCACTCGCGCATAGACTCGGGCAGTGGACGAAGCGATCGAGCGCGCCCAGGAACTGGTCGCAGAGTGGGACGAGGAGCTCCGCCGGGAGCTTCCAGACGGGGCCGACATCTTCGACGCCCACCTCCACCTCGGCAACGACATCGACGGGATGGTCGGTGACTACGACGAGCTCGCCAGGGTCATGGAGCACTACGGCATCTCGCGCGCGTTCATGTTCTGCATGGACGAGCCGGACCGGCACCCGGGGTTCCGGGCGCCGAACGACCGGACGCTCGCGTACGCCGCTCGCTCGGAGGGGCGGCTGATTCCCTTTGTCCGGCTCGACCTCGCCGAGGAGCCGATCGAAGAGGCGGTGCGGTGCCTCGACCGCGGAGCGCGGGGGATCAAGCTGCACCCGCGGGCGCAACGCTTCCTCCTCAATGACGAGCGGCTGGCGCCGGTGTTCGCGCTGGCCGCCGAGCGGCGCGTGCCGATCCTCATCCACGGAGGTCGCGGCCTACCGCCGATCGCGGACGACCTGGCGCGCCTCGTCGACGCCTACCCCGAGGCCCACCTGATCATCGCCCACGCCGGAATCGCCGACCTCGACGCCCTGACGGGGCACTTCGGGGGGCAGGCGGGGGTGTTCTTCGACACGTCTGCCTGGAGCCCGATCGATCTGCTCGACTTCTTCCGGAGAGCATCGCCGGAGCAGGTGCTGTATGCGTCCGACTATCCCTACGGCCAACAACCCTCGTCGCTGCTGATCGCGCTGAGGACCGCCCGCGTAGCCGGGCTCGACGACGCGCAGGTGCGCGGGATGCTCGCCGGCAACGCGAACCGGATCGCCGGCGGCGAGCCCCCGCTTCAGCCGACCGAGGCGAAGGGCAGCGAGACGTTCACCCAGCCGATGGTGCTCGCCCGCATCCACCAGTACCTGTCGATGGCGACCCCGCTTCTGTGGACGCGCCAGGCCGACACGGTCGGCGTGCTCGGGCTCGCGCTGAACGCGTGCGAGGAGCGGAACGGCACCGGGAACGATGACCTCGCGAGGATCAGAGACCTGCTCCTGTGCGCCCGCGACCTCTGGCGGGCATTTCCGGAGATCGAGGACGATGCCGACCGGATGCGCGCCGTCCGGCAGACCTTTCGCCTGATCCACCTGGCGGACATTCTCGCCGTCACACCGTCGGCCGGGTAGTCAACTCACATCACGATCGGCGGTGTCTGCGCGACGCCTGAGCTTGCCCGTGGGGCGGCCGGCAGCGGCCGGGTGGCCGAGGCGTCGAACGAGGCCGAGGCACCCCTGGTGACGCGGTAGCCCGGATCCTGGAGCACGGCGGCGTCGTTCGCTGCCTGCCAGGAGCCGCCGGGTGCCCCGGCGACGGAAACCCCTTCGAAGCGGTAGCTGAAGCGGTTGCACGCAGGACGCCCGCCGTCCCAGCTCTCGCCCATCGCCATCGGAGTCAGCGCTCGATGGCTCCCGACGAGTGTGATCGGCGGTGTCACGGCCCGGCCGTCGACCCAGACCGCCAGGCATTGCGTTGGCTCGCGGTCTCGAGCACCGCGACGCGGACCGGGCGGCCGTTGTCGACGTTCGTCGCCACTTCCCCGTAACTGGCGCCGCCGCCCGGACGCATGACCTCGTAGTAGAGCGTGTTCCCCGTGCCCGGCAGGCTGTTCAGACCGACCTGGATCCACTCGTCGCTGCCGCCCGGGCCCTGCCCCGGGGCGCCCACGCCGACCCACCCGGCAACGTGTCCGCTCTCGACCGCCGGTTGCGCCAGTGAGGTCAGTACCGCCGAGATCCCATCGCCGTTCTGGTTCGCCTGCAGGCCCGCGTACGCAAAACCGGCCGGTCCGCACGACGTTCTCGCCTGCGCAGGCGAAACAGTGCAGCAAGCGGCGGCGAGCGCTGCCGCGAGCGCGGGGATGAAGCGGGAAGACAGGACGACCTCCTGGTCGAATCGGGTGAGCCGTCAGATACGGCTCGACACAAGAGGAATCGACCCATGCCGACCTCACCTCCATCCCTCGAACGCAGTCCCTCGTTTGGGGCTCCCTCGATCGAGGGATACATGCGCGGCGAACGCGGGTACGATGGCGCCTCGATGCGGCCACGGATTGCTGCGCAGGTAGGCGCCGTGGTGCTGGCCGCAGGCGCGGCGACCCGGTACGGCTCGCCCAAGCAGCGCCTGCTGCTGGCCGAGGTGCTCGACCGCCTGAGCGGAAGCACCGAGATCGGCGAGGTCGTGGTCGTAACGGGCGCCTACGACGTCGACACAGACGCTCGCGTTGTTGCGTGCCCGGACTGGGAGCGCGGGCCGGGAGCATCGCTCCGCTGCGGCCTGGAGGCGCTACACCGTGACACTTCCGCCGCGGTCGTCATTCTCGCCGACGGGCCCGACCTGTCGCCGGCCGCGGTCGACCGGGTGGTCGCCGCCTGGCGGGCGGGGGCGGGCGACGTGGTCGCAGCCTCCTACGGGGGATCACGGGGGCACCCGGTCGTGCTCGGCCGGTCCGCCTGGGCGAGCGTCCCCGATGAGGGCGCCCGAGCGCTCCAGCCTGTGCTGGTCCCGTGCGACGACCTTGACCCGCCCGGGGACGTCGATCGACCGGAAGACCTGCCGGAGCGGCTGCGCTAAGGCTAGAGCGGCGTGCGCAGGGACGCGAGCTTCTGTTTCAGCTCGAGCGGCATCTGCTCGGAGCAGACGTCTCTGACGAACACGCGCAGGGTTTCCTCGAAGCGGTAGCGCTTACGGCAGTAGCCGCACCCGTCGAGGTGCAGCTCGGCCTCTGCCCGCTCGGCGTCGTTCAGCTCCCGGTCGAGGTAGGGCTGCATCCACTCTTCGCACTTCTCGCACGGATCCAGTTCGAACATCATCAGCTACCTCCGACCGCTTCCTCGGCGAGCGCGCTCTTCAGGATACGACGGCCGCGGTGGAGCCGCGACATGACAGTGCCGATCGGGATGTCGAGAATCTGGGCCGCGTCCTGGTAGGTGAAGTCACCGATGTCGACGAGCACGACGACGTCGCGGAAGTCGTGCGGGACGGACGAGAGCGCAGAGACGACGTCGTCCTGCGAGAGCCGCTCGACGACAGCGTCCTGGTCCGAGGCCGGCTCGCGCGACGACTCCTCCAGTTTGTTGTAGAGGTAGTAGTCGCCTTCCTCCAGCGGCTGCATCTCGGGCGCCCGCTGCTTGCGGCGGCCGCGGTCGATGTTCAGGTTCGTGAGGATGCGCAGGAGCCAGGCGCGGAGGTTCGTTCCCGGCGTGTAGGACTGCCAGCTGCGAAAGGCGCGCGCGTAGGTGTCCTGAACGAGGTCCTCGGCCTCCTCGCGACTGCCGACGAGTCGCCTCGCCACCCGATAGACCTGATCCGCGAGCTCCAACGCTTCCTCCTCGAACCGCACACGATCGCGCGCTTCCGCCGCCAGTCGCCGGGGCTCGGTGGGCGTCACCTCGCTCACCGCGCCACCCTAGCAGCGGCCTCTGAAACGCTGCAACGAAGCGCTCTCGAGGCCTATTCCCGTTACGAATCGGTCCCGGTGGGTATCACGCTGCTCGACCTATCGAGGAGGCTACGGTGAGAGGGTACGAGCTGGTCGCCAGTGACAGGCGCGCGATGGGCCGGGTCGTCGAAGTCAAGGACGGCTACCTGATCGTCGCGTCGGGGCGAATGCGGAAGCTGCGGCGCCCGGTGCCCCGAGAGTTCGTCCACGTCGTGGACGGGGCGGCGAGGGCCTTCGTCACGGTCCCGCGGCGGATCCTCCAGGATGCACCCGAGGTCGACCGGCGCGGAAATTTCGACCTGCAGAAGGCGGCGCTCCACTACGGGCTTGCGCAGGCCTCCTAGAGAGGACTGAGCTCCCGGAACCCGGCTTTCGCCAGCCTGGCGGTGAGCTCGGTCCGGTCCGTCTGTTCGTCGTCCCAGGTCAGCGTGACCTGGCCCATCAGGTTCGCGTTCGCCGCTTCGAGCCCGTCGTGACCGCCCAGTGCCGCCGCGAGCCGGTTCACACACCGCTCGCAACGGATGCCGGTGACCTGGATCGTCTCCGTCTGGAGAGCCATCAACCGAAGGCTACCGTCCGCTCGATCACGTCACGGGGGACCGCAGCAATGCCTTCGGCGGCCGCGACCTCGAGCTGCCGCTCTGCCTCCGGACGGCCGTTGAGGACGAGCTCCGCGAGCCGCGCAGCGCCTCCGGCGAGCCGGGGGGCGGCGGCCGCGGCGAGAGCCGCGATCTCGTCAGGGTCAGGCGCGGCGGCGGCGGCCCGCGATCGCCGTTGCGCGTAGAGCTCGCGGTCGTACGTATCCGGTGGAACACCGCCGGCGGCCGCCGCGACCAGCGCCTGGACGATCGCCGCCAGCCCGGCCGACCGGCGGACGTCGGTCTGCATGTCCATCACGCGCACTTCGAGCGTGCCGTACTCGGGCCGCGGCCACGCGTCCCAGTGACGACGGGTCTCATCCCCCTGCGTCGCGGACGTCCAGTCGTCCCAGCTGCGGAGAACCGGGGGCGTGCCCCCGGTGGGCAGCTCGAGCAGCCGCTCGGCGCGCTCCGAGCGACGCCCCGTTTCCTTCCCCTCGGCGAACGGGGAGTTCGCCGACAGAGCGAGCAGCGTCGGCAGCCACGGTACGACCGCCTCGAAGGCCTCCAGGCAGGTGTCGGGGTCCGGCACCGAGACGTGGACGTGCAGCCCGCAGACGAGCTGGCGGTAGATCCGGGGGCCGAGAGCTGCCGACAGCCGTTTGTACCGCTCGGTCGGCACGATCGGCTGACCGGTTCCATGTGCGAGTGCGTGCGAGCCGGCAGCGTGGAGGCGAATGCCCCGGGCCTCGACCAGTGCGGCGAGCTCCGCGCGCAGCCGCCGGAGCTCCCCGAGCGCAGCCTCCGCGTCCGGCACGACCGGCGTGGTCAGCTCGACGAGGCATTCGAACACCTCCGGCTTGAAGAACGGGCGCGAGACGCCGAACAGGCGGGAGAAGGCGGGCGCCGTCTCCAACGTGGCTGCGTCGACGAGAATCACCTCTTCCTCGATTCCGAGCGACCCCGGCGGGGCTGCGCCGAACCGATGCTTCACGACTTGCCGCGCACTCCGTGCACAGGCCTGCCTGCCGCCTCCCAGGCGTAGTACGAGGCGCTCGGACCGTGCGCCGGCTGGTACGAGACGACCCGTGGGTTGCGCCCGACCTGCTTCGCACGCTCGGCGTGGCGGAGGAGGTTCGGGTCGTCCCGCTCCTCCCAGACGAGGATCAGGTGCGCGGCGGTCATGAACTCGGCCACGAAGGCACAGCCTGCTGCCGGGCACGGGAATGGATTGGTGGCGACACAGTGCCAGCCGGCATGATCATCCGAGCCGTCGTCGCGCCAGAGCTCCTCGTCCAGGAGCAGCTCGTCCTCTTCCAGCAGCACCCGGCCCGGTTGCGGTCCCTCGATCTCCACGCGCGTAGGCTAGCCCCGGAAAGAGCGAAGGCCCCCGGGCAGGCGATCGGGGGCCTTCGTCTTGTCCGCCGCGCCGCGCCGGCGAAAGGCGGCTGGCGGCGGCACTTACCCCCCGGGGTAGAGGGGGTTCTGCTGGACGGTCAGGTCATCCGGCCGCCGCCGGTTGCCGTCCGAGCTCGACCGCGATGCTCGTCTGCTTGCTGCCGCGGTAGACCTTGAGCTGAAGCTTGTCGCCGGGCTTCTTGGCCGCGACCACGTCACGCAGGCGGTCGAGGGTGACCACCGGGGCGCCGCCGGCCCCGACGATGATGTCTCCGCCCAGGTTGTAGCTCTCTCCCGCGAGCACGACCTGCGTCGTCCCGGCCTTCAGACCGGCCTTGGCGGCGCCGCTGCCCGGCTGCACGCTCTGGACGAGGAGGCCCTTCGACACCGGCAACCGGAAGACCCGGGCCAGGTCGCGCGTGATCGGAACGGCGCTGATCCCGATAAACGCGCGGTCGATCCGGCCCTGGCGGATCAGCTGCGCGATCACCGTCTTGACCGTGTTCGACGGGACGGCGAAGCCAATCCCGACATTGCCGCCGCCGCTGGAATCGCCCGTCTCGATCTGCGAGTTCACGCCGATCACCTCGCCGCGCCCGTTGAGGAGCGGCCCGCCCGAGTTGCCGTGGTTGATCGACGCGTCGGTCTGGATGACGTGGTCGATCGTGTAGCCGTTGGGCGCGGTGATCGCCCGCTGAATCGCGCTGACGATCCCCGACGTGACCGTCCGGTCGAGCCCGAACGGGTTGCCGATCGCGACGACCGCGTCGCCGACCTTCATCTGGTCGGAGTCGCCCAGGGGCAACGGCGTCAGCGCGCGCGAGCTCGCGTCGATCTTGAGAACCGCGAGATCGCTGGACGGATCGGTGCCGACGACGGTGGCCTTCATGCTCGCGCCGTTCGAGAAGCTGACGCGCACCTGCTTCGCCCCGTCGACGACGTGGAAGTTCGTGACGATGTGACCGGCCTTGTCGACGACGAAGCCCGAGCCGAGCGACTGCTGGCGCTGCTGTTGCGGGACGAGCGGGTTGCCGAAGAACGGATCGGGCGGGACGTTGACGATCGTCGTCGACGTCACCTGGACGACGCCAGGCGCCGCCCGCTTGTAGATGTCGTTGATCGAGGGGCGGGCCCCGTTCAAACTGATCGCGGTCGACGCCGCAGGCGAGGCCGCAGCCTGGATTTCCCGGATCGTCGTCGTCTTGCCGAGGTCGCCGAACAGCGCGGCGCCGCCGAGGGCAAGCCCGGCCCCGAGGACGGCCGCCACGAGCAGCCCGGCCGCGCCGAGGAGGATGCGGGAGCGTCCTGCCACCGTGTTCCTTATATCCAGCCCGTCTTAAGGCTCGATAGTGCCTGCGTTAAGGCTGTGTTGCGCGAGGCGGGACGATCTCGAACGGCCGGTCGAAGCCGCCGTAGCGGTGCCGCATGAAGTGCGCCTGGGCGGTCATCCGCAGGGCGAGCAGGCGGGACGTCCTCTGGTCGATCGAGAGCTCGAACCACGCGGGCAGCTTCGGGTCGTAGAACGAGGCGAGCCACACCGAACGGCCGCCGAGGCGGCCCGTGCCGAGGAGACGCGCGTTGCGAACCGGATCGGCGCCCCAGAAGGGCTCCGGCTGCGTCAGCGGCTCCTGCTCGGAGCGCTCCCACTTCCCACCCGGCAACCGATCCCACCGCGTGCCGCCGATGATCACCGCCTGCGGACCGCCGGCGATCCGGTAGGCGAGGCGGTTCGGAGCTTGAACGCGGTAGGTCGTGTCGATCGCGTTGCGGGCGCTCGAGGCCAGGTGCTCGTGGATGACGAGCGTGCGCAGGCTCCGGAAGGCACGGTCGGCCCGAGCGACGAGCGCGCGGGCCGGCGGCGCGGGCCAGCGCGTAGGGAGCGTGAAGGGCACCGTCGCCGGCCGGCGGCCGAGGCCCGAGAGGGAGACGTCGATCCGTCGCGGCGGCGCCGGCAGGGGCAGCGTGGCCGCGTAGCAGCCGGGGCCGCACCGAGTCGAGG
>DATCPA010000099.1:0-1758 GCA_036564335.1 Gaiellaceae bacterium | reverse complement strand
GGAGATCGGGCGCGGCTACTCGAACCTCGAGTACGACCTCTCAGCGGGGGGCCGCGGCTCGCGGCAGGATCACGTCGCCTCGATCCTGCGGCGGCTGACCGGCGCGGAGGGCGCGCTCGTCGTGAACAACAACGCGGCGGCCGTGCTGCTCGCGCTGGCCGCCTTGGCCGAGGGGCGCGAGGTGCTCGTCTCGCGCGGCGAGCTGATCGAGATCGGCGACGGCTTTCGGATTCCCGACGTGCTCGCGCGCTCGGGCGCGCGGTTGCGCGAGGTCGGCACCACAAACCGCACGCGTGCCGCCGACTACGAGCGCGCGATCGGGCCTGAGACCGCGGTGCTGCTGCGTGTGCACCAGTCGAACTTTCGCGTTGTGGGCTTCACCGAACAGGCCTCGGTGGAGGAGCTCGCCGCGGTTGCGCGGCGTCATGAGCTGCCGCTGGTGGACGACCTCGGCTCCGGCGTGCTCGTGCACCTCGAGGACGAGCCCTCCGCGAAGGAGAGCCTCGCGGCGGGGGCCGACCTCGTGTCGTTCTCCGGCGACAAGCTCCTCGGCGGGCCTCAGGCCGGAATCGTGGTCGGGCGGGCGGATCTCGTCGAGAAGCTGCGACGGCACCCGCTCCAGCGCGCCTTGCGGGCGGACAAGCTGACGCTGGCGGCGCTCGAGGGAACGCTCGGCCTCTACCTCGATCCGGCGCGCGCGTTGCGCGAGGTGCCCGTGCTGCGGATGTTGCACGAGCCGCTGGAAGCCGTGCGAGCGCGGGCCGAGCGGCTCGCCGCGGGGGTGGGCGGCGAGGTCGAGGAGACGATCGGCCGCGTCGGCGGGGGCGCACTGCCGCTCAGCGAGCTGCCGAGCTTCGCCTGCGCGGTCGAGGAGGAGCTCGCTGCACCGTTGCGCGAGACCGACCCGCCCGTCATCGGCGTCCTGCGCGACGGGCGCCTGCTCCTCGACTGCCGCACCCTGAGCGACGCCGAAGCCGACGAAGCCGCCGCGTCGATCCAAGCCGCCCGTGCCAAGTAACAGTCTGTTATTTGGTTGGTTGAAACGCCGTCGGAGACCGGGTTCGGGGCGAAGAGCCTCAAGTAACAGTCTGTTACTAAGGGGGGCGTTCGCATGCCGCTGACGGTTGGCACGGCGGGGCACATCGACCACGGCAAGACCTGGCTCGTCAAGGCGCTGACCGGCAAGGACACCGACCGGCTGCCCGAGGAGCAGGAGCGCGGGATCTCGATCGAGCTCGGCTATGCGCCGCTGGAGCTTCCCGACGGGCGGCGGCTCTCCGTCATCGACGTGCCCGGCCACGAGCGGTTCGTGCGCACGATGGTCGCCGGTGCGACCGGGATCGACCTCTTCCTGCTCGTGATCGACGCCGCCGAGGGCGCGCGCCCGCAGACGCTCGAGCACCTCGCGATCCTGCGCCTGCTCGGGATCGAGCGCGGCGTCGTGGCGGTGACGAAGGCGGACGCGGTGGAACCGGAGGCGCTCGAGCTCGCGCTGGCCGAGGCGCGCGAGCTCGTGCCCGAGGCCGAGGCGGTCCCGGTCAGCGCCAAGACCGGCGCCGGGCTCGACGAGCTGCGCGCCGCCCTCGGCCGCGCCGCCGACGTCGTGCAGCCACGCGAGCGCGCCGGAGCTACGAGGCTGTACGTCGACCGGGCGTTCACGATCGACGGCGTCGGCACCGTCGTCACCGGCACGCTCTGGTCGGGCTCGATCTCGCCCGGTGACGCCCTGCGCGTCGAGCCCTCCGGCCTGCCGACCCG
>DATCPA010000109.1:0-3528 GCA_036564335.1 Gaiellaceae bacterium | reverse complement strand
ACCCAGACGTCACCTTCGTCGTGAACAGCCACCGCAGAGAAGGGCGGCTCAATCTCGTTTTCGATGGCAGCGACAAGCGGTTTGACGGCCTCCGCTGGGATCGAGTCGGCGGTGACGATGCGCCGGTCTTTCGTGACCGCGAACCGATGCTCGCTCCCCTCGAGGTTAGGCGCGGAGGCCGAGACGACTGCTTGCCACGGCAGCTGTCTCGGTCCTCCTGTGAGCGCCCCAAGACCGGGGCCGGGATCGCCCCACCAGTCCGGAGGACGATAAAGCGGAGAGATTCCTCCAGACCAAACGAACGCCAGACGCTCGAGGACGTCGTCTTTCACGCGACGGTGACGAGCTCCTTCGTGAACGTCGTCAGGATCTCGGGGCCGTCGTCGCCGATGATCACGAGGTCCTCGATCCGGATCCCGCCCAGGCCCGGGTGGTAGATGCCCGGCTCGACCGTGACCACGCCGCCCGCGGCGAGCACGTCGTCGCTCTCCGGGCGAAGCCGCGGTAGCTCGTGGATTGCCATGCCCACTCCGTGGCCGAGCCCATGCCCGAACAGCTCGCCGAGGCCCTCGGCCGCGATCACGTCGCGCGCGACCGCATCCACGTCACGGCCGGACGCGCCCGGCTGCACGGCGGCCAGCCCGGCCTCCTGCCCACGCAGGCAGACCGCATAGGAGCGCGCCAGCTCCTCCGGCAGGTCGCCGGTGGCGAAGGTCCGCGTGCAGTCGGAGCAGTAGCCGTCGAGCTGCGCGGCCGCGTCGACGACGACCGTGGTCCCGGGCTCGATCGCCCGCTTGCCCGAGCTCGCATGGGGCGAGGCGCCGTTCGCGCCCGCCGCGACGATCACGGGGAACGCGGGCCCGTCGGCGCCGAGCTCGTGCATCAGCGACTCGATCCACCAGGCGAGCTCCCGCTCCTGACGCTCGGTGAACTGTTGCTCGGCCAGTCGAGCGAAACACTCGTTGGTGATCGCCGTCGCCCGGCGAATCGCGTCGAGCTCGCCCGGCTCCTTGACGGCCCTGACACCCTCGAGCAGCTCGGAGCGCGGCACGAGGTCGATCCCGCCCACCTGTAGCGTGGCCCAGGCCGCGTAGGACAGCGTCTCGGCTTCGAACTCGATCCGGGCCGGTAGGTGCTCCACGAGCCCCGCGAACAGGTTTCGCGAGACCGCGGTCACCTCCAGGCCGAGCAGGCTCGCCTTCTCGACGTAGCGGAAGTCGGTGAAGAGCCGCAACCGATCGGGCTCGATGAGAAGTGCCGCGTTCGAGCTGTCGAGCCCGGTCAGGTAGGCGATGTTGACCGGCTTCGTGACGAGCAGCGGCGCCTCGATCAGCGCCCGCACGCGCTCGACGCGCCCGGTCACGTCCGTCCGGCGAGGAACTCGAGCGCCTCCCGGTAGCCGTCGGGGCCTTTGCCCATCACGCGCTTCGCCGCCAGATCGGCGATCAGCGAGACCCGCCGCCAGTCCTCGCGCTCGTCCACGTTCGAGAGGTGGACCTCGACGACGGGCACGGAGAGCAGTTCCACCGCGTCGCGGATCGCGTAGCTGTAGTGGGTCCAGGCGGCCGGGTTGACGATCACGCCGTCCGCCGAGTCGAGCGCCTCGTGGCACCAGTCGACGAACTGGCCCTCGTGGTTGGTCTGGCGGCAGCGGACGCGGACGCTCAGCTCTCTGCCCCATTCGTAGATCTTCGTCTCGAGCTCGTCCATCGTCAGTCCGCCGTACAGGTCGGGGTCGCGACGCCCGAGGACGTCGAGGTTCACTCCGTTCAGCACGTGGACGTTCACCGACGGGACATTACTCGGCGATCAGCGCGTCGAGAGCGGTGCGCACGTCGGACTCGGGCAGCTCCTCTTCATAGGCTCCGTCGTCTCCGAGGAGGACGATCCGCAGGCGGCCTTTCTTGTCGCGGAGCAGCGCCTCCCACGCGCGCTCGCGGTCGACGCGCACGGGCTCGGGGGCCAGCGCGTCTTCCACCGGCGAAGTCTCGCGACCGGAGAGCCGCAGCGCCGCGAGCAGGCCCAGCGCGACGGCCCGTCCGTGCTGGAGCTCGTACCCGGAGGCGGCTTCGAGTGCGTGGCCAAAGGTGTGGCCCAGGTTGAGCGCGTGGCGCGGGCCTCGGTCGTGCGGGTCGCGAAGGCAAAGCGCCGCCTTGTAGGCAGCGCAGCGGCGGACGAGCTCCGGCTCGGGGAGATCCCACAGGCGCTCGCCCGCAAGCAGTCCCGTCTTCACCACCTCGGCGAGTCCGTTTCGCCGCTCCTCCTCGGGGAGCGTCGTCAGCAGCGCGGGGTCGATCACCGTTCGCACGGGCCAGTGGAACGCGCCGACGAGGTTCTTCGCCTCCGGAAGATCGATCGCAGTCTTGCCTCCGATCGCCGCATCCACCTGTCCGACCAGGCTGGTGGGGACGGCGACCCACTCGACGCCGCGCATGTATGTCGCTGCCGCGAAGCCCGCGAGGTCGGTGGTCGTCCCGCCCCCGAGCGCGACGATCGTCCCGCCGCGGTCGAGACGCAGGGAGCGCCAAAGCGCCTCCAGATCGGCCGCCGACTTCCCCGCGACCTCGTGGGTGGACGTCACGCGCCCGCCGAGCGCGAGCTGGGCATCGGCACCGAGGATCCCCGCCACGTGCGCATCTGCGACCAGGGCTACGGGCCCGTCCGGCACGAGCTCGTCGAGCAGCTCCAGCGCGCCGAGGCCGACATGAACGCCCGCGGCTGCCAGTGCGATGTCGTCAACGTCGCCCGCGACGGCGTCGGCGACATCCAGGTACACGGGCTCGCGCTCGGCGAGCAGCGCACTGAAGGATCCCTCGCCGCTCTGAGCAAGTGGCCGATCCGTATCCCTGACCCGGCTCCAGGCGACGCCCGGGTCGACCTCGACGTACACCGTGAGAGCGTGCTCGGCGAGAGCGGAGCGGATGATCGAGCTTCCGACCGCCCCACCTCCGAGGGCGACCACGGCAGGCCTCTCCCGACGGAGGGTGTCCAGCGCGGCCGCCTGCTCGAGGACCCGGAACTCGGCCTCCCCTTGCGCGGCAAAGATCTCAGCGATCGACAGGCCGAGTCCCCGCTCGATCTCCTGGTCGACGTCGACGAACTCGCGTTCCAGGCGCTGCGCGACCTCGAGCCCGAGCGTCGTCTTGCCCGCGCCCATGAAGCCGACGAGGGCGATGTGCTTGCCTAGCGCGGTTGCCAATCGATGCGCTCGCGGTACGCGTTGTACGCCCCGACGAAATCGACGAGTGCGTCGCCACCGAACTTCTCCCGCGCCGCACGGGCGAGCTCGAACGCGACGGACGCCTCGGCCACCACCGCCAGCGCTTCCACCGCAGCCGTGTCGCTGCGCTCGACGAGCGCCTCTGCCGGCTGCCCCGTCTGGAGATCGACGGACTGGAGCGGCTGCATCAACGTCGGCAGCGGCTTCATCGCCGCGCGTACGACGACCTCCTCGCCGTTGGAGACGCCGGCTTCGATTCCACCGGCGTGATTCGTGTCGCGATAGAGGCCGTCGTCGTCGCGGTGGAT
>DATCPA010000067.1:0-31894 GCA_036564335.1 Gaiellaceae bacterium | reverse complement strand
CTGCCGTTGTTCACGTAGGACTCGACCGCGTGGGCGAGCGCGTCGGCAGCCGTGGCTGCAATCACCGCGGAGGGAGCGGTCTCGACCAGGGCAGGATCCACGAGGGCAACCGCCGGCGCGAGCTTCCGCGACACGTAGACGAGCTTGAAGTGCGCATCGGGATCGGTGATCACCGCGTTGAACGTGACCTCCGACCCCGTGCCGCAGGTCGTCGGGATACAGAGCAGCGGAGGCAGCTCGTTGGGGACGTTGTCCCGCCCGGTGAACCGGGCGACGTCGCCGCCGTTCGCGACCTCGATCCCGGCGCCCTTGGCGCAGTCCATCGAGCTGCCGCCGCCGAGGCCGACCAGCCCGTCGCACCCGTGCTCGCGGTACAGGGCGGCGGCCTCCGCCACGTTCGTGGTGGTCGGGTTCGGCTGGGTGCCGGCGTAGACGGACGCCTCGACGCCCGCCTCTCGGAGGCGCTCGACGATCGAATCCACGATCCCCGCGCCGGCGACGCCGGGGTCGGAGACGATCAGCGCGTGCGCGACTCCCAGCTCGTGCAGGCGCTCGCCGACGGCGTGGGAGGCGCCCCGTCCGTAGAACACCCGGGTCGGGCACTCGAACGGATGCACGCTGTCCCACGGCATCTGGGCTAGCCGCTTCCGTCCGCGCCGAGCGCGTACAGGCCGAGCACGAACTTCTGGTTGCGATTGACGATCTCGCCGGCCTCGTGAGCGGCCCGCCCCGGGTCGCGGTCTGCGATCGCCTCGAGCAGCCGGCGATGTGACTCGACGCTGATCCGGAGGTCGCCGAAGCGGCGGATCGCAGCCTCCGCGCCGAGCTCCATGTCCTGCTTCAGAAGCGAGCGGATGTCGAGCATCGCCTGGAGCAGGTAGCGGTTCCCCGCTGCCTCGGCGAGAACGAGATGGAACTCCACGTCGGCCTCGGGATAGTCGTACGGGTTGGCGGCCGCCGCCTCCAACCTCTCGGTCGCCCGCTCGAGAGCCTCGACCTGCTCGGGGGTCGCCCGCTCGGCCGCCAGCGCGGCCAGCTGCACCTCGATGACGCGCCGTGCCTCGGTCAGCTCCTCCACCTCGTGTCGCTGGAGGGGTAGCGTGGCGCGTGCGAACTCCGCCTGGGGAGGCGCCGCGGAGACGTACGTCCCCCGCCCGGCGCGGGTCTCGATCAGGCCGTTGCTGATCAGCATGCTGATCGCCTCCCGGACGGAGCCGACGCTGACGGAGTACATGGAGGCGAGATCTCGATGCCCCGGCAGCTGCACCCCGGCCGGGAGGTCGCCACTCATGATCTGCGCTCGAAGATTGCTCGCGATCGTCGCCGGCAGGTTCGGGCGACGTGCGGGCTTCAGAGCCACAACCGTTCCACTGTTCGGAACACAGCGCGCGGGAAGCTATCAGCCAGGTCGCCGCCGGTCAATGCACGCGGCTAGACAAAGCCCCCGCACCCTGATATACGTCGCGCACCTCCCGTGTTCGGATCAGTCGAGCAGCATAGGACGGTGCACGTGTCTACGCGGCGAAGCAGCACCAGGGAGGCGCCGTGCTCTCGAAGGGAGGAGCTGGGATGAGCAAGGGCAACCTGGAGGGGAACGACATTCCTCCGGAGGTTCACGAGGCGTCGGGAGACGGCAGCGAGAAGCGCCTCACCCGCGGCAAGTTCATCGCCGGCGCGGGCGTCGCCGGAGCGGGCCTCGCGCTCGGAGGCGTGCCCGCGATGGCGAAGGGTTGGACGCCGCAGTCGAGGAACAAGGCGCTGAAGAGTGGGTTGGCGCCAGGGATGATCGGGGGACCGGTCGGCTTCAAGGGCGCTGAGCGCTACCAGTACCCGGCGAACTCCGAAGAGGGCCGCGCGATCCTCGGCCTGAAGGCTCTGAAAAAGGCCGGCAAGGCCCCCGACACGCTCGTCGTGCAGGCGCTCAACTTCGCGCGCCCGCAGTTCGAGAACAAGTTCCCCGCGGGCGCGACGCTGTCGATCGCCGGTATCTTCGAGAAGGAGACGGGGATCAAGCTCAAGTTCGTCGAGACGAACCCTGCGTCGGAGTACCAGACGAACATCCGCAACGCGTCGACGAAGAACGGCAGCTTCGACCTCGTCACCGGGGCGATCGAGGACACCGGCGATTACGCGGAGGCAGGCCTCCTGCGGCCGCTGGACGACTACGTCGCCAAGTACAAGCCGAGCTGGAACGATCCGAAGTACGGCTACCTCGGCGGCCGTCCGACCGTGCAGCTCTTCACGCAGTACAACGGCAACACGTACTGGGTCGGCTTCGACAACGACACCCAGCCGTTCGTCTACCGCTCGGATCTCTTCAACGATCCGAAAGAGAAGGTTGCGTTCGAGGACAAGTACGGCCAGCCGCTCGAGTTCCCGAAGACGTGGGACGATCAGGCGAAGATCGCCGCGTTCTTCAACCGGCCCGACGCCCCGACGCCGCTCTACGGCTCGGTCGAGCGCAAGGCCCCGTTCTGGGGGATCGTCAACTGGCAGCACCGCTTCGTCTGCTCGGCCGACCCGAACATGTACTACTTCAAGCCGGACGGGTCGGCGAACGTCAATAACACGGCCGGCATCCGCGCCGCCACCGAGCACCTGCGCTCGCTGGGATGGTCGGAGCCGGGCGCGCTCTCGAAGGACTGGATCTCTCAGTACCAGACCTTCGGCGCCGGCAACGGCGTCATGGGCGGCACGTTCTCGAACGTGACGAAGCTCGTCGTTCCCGCCAACAAGGCCTTCGACAAGGGCTTCGGCAAGTACCTGCGCACGGACGTGCAGCCGGGGCGGATGATCAACGGCAAGCTCGTCCGGCGGACGGTCATCTTCTACAACATCTCGTACGGCGTGAACGCGTTCGCGCCGAAGTCCCGTCACGAGGCCGCGTACCTCTTCCTGCAGTGGGCAGGCGGGGCGCGGATGTTCACCTACCTGACGGCCAACCCGGGCGGCTACCAGGATCCGCACCACACGATCTCGTTCCACGACCCGCTCGTGATCGCCTCGTACGGCGCGGAGCCGATCAGGGCCCTGACCGAGATCGTTCCGCGGAGCGCTCCGCCGATCGCGCTGCGCGGCGGCCCCGCGTACAACCAGGCACTCGACCAGGAGCTGCAGAAGATGCTGACGAAGCAGCAGTCGCCGGAGAAGGCGATGGCCAACGTCGAGCGCCGCTGGAACCAGATCACGAAGCGACTCGGCACCGCGAAGCAGGTCAAGGCGATCAAGGCCAGCTATGCCTCGTTCCCCCCGAAGGGTCGCTACGGCCCGGACAAGCCGATCGTCTAGGGCAACGCACCGCTCGTTCGCATGACGGGGATCGAAGCGGAACAGCAGGTCCGGCAGGCGCCCAGAAGGCGCCTGCCGGACTTCGGGGGTCGTTCGGCGGCAGTCGTCTCGCGCCTGACGATCGCACCGGGCCAGCTCCTGATGCTGTTCATCGTCGCCTTCCCGGCGGCGCTGGCGATCTACATCGGCTTCACGGAGTGGACGCCGACGAGCGGCGACAACGTCTGGGGCGCCTACCACTACTGGCACTGGTTCGACGGCTACTGGGAAGCGCTGACGAGCGGCAGCTTCTGGCACGCGATGTGGCTGACGGTGTGGTTCACCGGCGTCGCCGTCGGTGTCGAGTTCGTGCTCGGCTTCACGCTTGCCCTCCTCTTCCTCAAGGAGTTCCGCGGCCGGGGCCTCGTCACCCTCTACTTCCTCCTGCCGATGATGGTCGTGCCTGCCGTCTCCGGCTTCATCTTCTTCATGATCTTCCAGGTGGACGGTCCGCTGAACCAGGGACTCGCGGCCATCCTCGGGCACACCGTGCAGATCCAGTGGCTCGAGGATCCGAGCCTCGTCATGTGGTCGGCGATCACGGTCGACATCTGGCAGTGGACGCCGCTGATGTTCCTGATCCTCCTCTCCGGGCTCGTCGCACTACCGGAGGACCAGCTGAACCAGGCGAGAATCCTCGGCGCCGGCTTCCGGCACCGGTTCCTCTACCTGATGCTGCCGATGCTGAAGCCGATCATCCTGATCGCGCTGATCATCAGGTCAATCGAGGTCTTCAAGGTATTCGACGCGCCGTATCTCCTCACACAGGGCGGTCCGGGCGACGCGTCGACGACGATCTCCGTCTGGCTCTACAGAGAGGTGATCATCAACACGCGCTGGGGCTTCGCGAGCGCGGCGGCCATCATCGTTCTGATCATCGTCAGCTTCGCCGGAGTCTTCGCCGTCCGCCCGATCGAGCAGGCGCAGGAGGAGACGCTCGAGGAGCTCGTCGGCGGCGACACCGAGGGCGAACAGCAACGCGTCGAGGACGCGATCGCGGCGGAGGCGTCCGTCTGATGGCAACTGTGCCCGCCACTGCCCGCGTCACGGCCGGCAGCGCCGCCGTGGTTCGGCGATCGCCGCTCCGGCTTCTGAAGCGGATCGCCCGGTGGCTGGCGATCCTGCTGATGGCGGGCACGTTCGGATTCCCCCTCTACTGGACGGTCACGATGTCGTTCAAGCCGCAGGACGAGTGGAATCCGCCCGGCAAGATCTTCTGGTTCCCCCACCAGCCGACGGTCTCGAACTTCACCGATATCCTCGGTATCGCCCACGCAAGCAACATCTTCTTCAGCGGGCGCTCCCGCTCGGCCCTGACGCCGATCTACCACAGCCTGATCGCGGCCGGCTCCGGCACCGCGCTCGCCCTGCTCGTCGGTGTCTTCGCGGCCTACGGGATTGCACGCTTCAGAGCGGGTGGCAGGTTGCTCCCCTTCCAGATCCTCCAGCTGCGCATGTTCCCGCCGATCGCGATCATCATCCCGCTGCTCTTCATGTGGGTCTATCTCGGCCTCTGGGACACGCTCCAGGGCCTGATCATCCTGTACGCCGCCGTCACGTTCCCGTTCGTCGTCTGGCTGATGCGGAGCTTCTTCCAGGAGGTGCCGCGGGAGATCTCGGAGGCAGCGATCGTCGACGGCTGCACCCACTGGGGGGCCTTTTTCAAGGCGGTCCTGCCCCAGGCGAAAGGCGGGCTCGCCGCGACGGCCCTCTTCGTGTTCATCCTCAACTGGAGCGACTTCCTGATCGCGCTCGTCATGTCGCAGGACCACTCCCAGACGGCGCCCGTCTACCTGCAGGCGCTCCAGTCCGGCTCCTCCGGCCAGGAGTACGGAAAGCAGGCGGCGCTTGCCATGATCCTGATCATGCCGCCGGCGATCTTCGGCCTGTCGATCCAGCGCTACCTCGTTCGCGGGCTCACCTTCGGCGCGATCAAGCGGTAATGGCGGAGATTCGCCTCGAGCAGCTGACGAAGGACTTTGGCTCGCTCGTCGCCGTCCGCGACCTGCAGCTGACGGTGCCGGATGGGTCGTTCACGGCGCTGCTCGGCCCGTCGGGCTGCGGCAAGACCACGACCATGAACATGATCTCCGGGCTCGAGCGGCCGACGACCGGCGAGATCTACTTCGACGACCGCGCGATGAGCCGCGTCGATCCCGGGCGGCGGAACGTCGGCTTCGTCTTTCAGAACTACGCGATCTTCACGCACATGCGGGTCTACGACAACCTCGCCTTCGGGCTCCGCGTGCGCAAGCCGCGCCCGGACAAGGCAGAGACCGATCGCGAGGTGCAGCGCGTCGCGGAGATCGTGGGGGTCGCGGGGATCCTCGAGCGCAAGGCGGGCCGGCTATCCGTCAACGACATGCAGAAGGTCGCGCTCGGCCGCAGCATGATCGTGTCGCCCGCGATCTTCCTCCTCGACGAGCCGTTCTCGAACCTCGATGCGGCCTTCCGCGCCTACATGCGCGCCGAGCTGAAGCGAATCCAGAGCGAGGTCGGGCAGACGATGGTCTACGTCACGCACGACCAGGTCGAGGCGATGAGCATGGCCGACCAGATCGCGGTCATGAACCTCGGTGTCCTGCAGCAATTCGGGACGCCCCAGGAGATCTACAACTCGCCGACCAACCGCTTCGTAGCGGGCTTCGTCGGCTCCACGCAGATGAACTTCCTGCCCGCGCAGGAGGTCCCGATCGAGCTGCCCGCGCAGGCCCGCAACGGGCGTTCGGTCACGGTGGGCGTCCGGCCGGAGAATCTCTCGCTCGTCGCGCCCGATTCGGCCGATGCGACGCTGAAGGCCAAGGTGAACCTCGTCGAGCCGCTCGGAGCGAAGGACGTCGTCCACGTGACGATCGATCACCAGGACCTCCGCGTGATCGCCACGCCTGGCCTGCGGCCCCGGATCGGCGACCAGGTCGGGATCGCCTTCGACCGGCAGCGGCTGCTCGTGTTCGACGACGAGACCGGCGAGGCAGTGCGGTAATGGCTTCCCTGCGCCTCGAAGGTGTCACGAAGCGGTTCGGCCAGGTGACCGCGCTCAACAACGTCTCACTCGAGATCGAGGACGGCGAGTTCTTTGCGGTGCTCGGCCCGCCCGGGGCCGGCAAGACGACGCTGCTGCGGACGATCGTCGGGCTCGAGAAGCCGGACGAGGGCGACGTCTACGCGGACGGCGAGCGGATCACCGACGTCTATCCGGGCGACCGCGACATCGCGATCGTGTTCCAGAACCTCGCGCTCTATCCCGACAAGACCGTCTTCGGCAACCTGGCCTTTCCGCTCCGGCAGTCGAAGGTTCCCAGAAAGGAGATCCGCAAGCGCGTCAGCCGGACGGCGGAGACCCTGCACATCGAGCACCTGCTCGACCGGAAGCCGGCCAAGCTCTCCGGAGGCGAGCGCCAGCGGGTCGCGCTCGGGCGCGCGCTCGTCCGCGATCCACAGGCCTACCTGTTCGACGAGCCGCTTTCGGCCCTCGACGCGCTGCTGCGCCTCGAGATGCGCGCGGAGCTGAAGCACCTGCAGCGCGATCTCGGCCGGACGCTCGTCTACGTCACGCACGACCAGGTCGAGGCCATGAGCATGCCGGACCGGGTCGCCGTCCTGCGGGAGGGCGTCGTCCAGCAGGTGGACACGCCGGAGAACATCTACCACCGGCCCCTCAACCAGTTCGTGGCGACGGTGTTCGGCAGCCCCCCGATGAACTTCATTCCGTGCACCGTCGCCGCTCGGAACGGAACGCTCAGCGTGCGGCATTCGCTGTTCGAGGTTGAGCTCACGGGCGAAGGCCTCTCCATCCGAGAAAGCCTGACCGAGGGGGCGCCGTGCCTGCTCGGCATCCGGCCGGAGGACATCCGCGTGGGGACGGGCGGCGGAGAGGGCTTCCCGGCGACCGTCTACGTGACGGAGCCGCTCGGCGGCGAGACGGTTGTCGACCTTCGGCTCGGCGATCGGGTCGTCAAGGCGCTGGCGCCACCCTCCATCGATCTCGTCCAGGATGCCCCCGTGCGGGTCTCGCTCGACCCCCTGCGCCTGCACGTGTTCAAGGAAGACGGCGACACCGTCCTTTCCGCGGCGGGCGCGAACCTTTTCTCGGTTCACGCGGCCTCCGCCTGATCGGCTGCCCGCGCTCAGCCCACGTCCGGATAGACCCATTCCCGGCCGGCGAGTGCCGCCAGCAGCCGGTCGCGCAGCAGGATGGTCTCAGCGAGGTTGTCGCACTCGTGGCAGCCCTCCCACTGCAGCCACACGTATTCGAGCGTCAAGTAGCCGTCGTATCCGCCCGCCTCGAGCGCGCGGAGCATCCGCTCGAAGTCGATCGAACTGTCCCGGACGGGGGCCTGGACGCGTGCCGGGGTCGCCCCGCGGACGTGCACGTGACGGGCGAATGGAATGAGGACGTCCGCACTCTCCTCTGCGATGTCCTGGCAGACGAAGTGGCTGTAGTCGAGGGTGATCTGGAGGCCCGGCGTCAGCTCGACGAGCTGCAGCGCCTGCTCCGGGGTCGGCACGATCGAACCGACGTGTGGCTCGACCGAGAACCCCAGTCCCTCGCCGCGCGCGCGCTCCGCCCGCCAGCCCAGCTCCTCGCTCGCGCGCCCGAACGAGTCCTCGTAGCTCTCGGCAGGCCAGTGGATGCCGGGCAGCGCCGTCATCCCCGGCGCGCCGACGCGAGTCGCGAGCTCCAGCATGTCGAGGAAGAGCGCCCGGGACGCTTCGCGCTGCTCGGGGTCGGGATTGTTCGGCGCCATCGTCTCCAGATCGGTCCAGGGGATCACGAACAGATCGCTGACGGTCAGGCCCACGTCCTGCACGTCACGCGAGATGCGCGCCGCTGCGCCGGCGAGATCGTCGCGGATGTCTTCGGGACGGACGATCGAGCGGTTGCCCGCGAGGAAGAGGTCGACACCCTCGACGCCGAGTGCGGCGACGAGCTCGAGTGCGGCCCGGTGCGGGCGCAGCAGCCGGAAGCTGTCGTCGGCGCAGGCGAGCCTCACAGAAGCGGGCTCGGCTTTCCTTCCTTGGTGACGGAGAAGCCGCCGTCGGCGGCAATCACCGCGCCCGAGACGCCCTGCGCGGCGTCGGAGAGCAGGAAGTCGACGACCGCCGAGACCGTCTGCTCGTCGGGCTCGAGCGCCGGCACCACGACGTTCGCCGTGATCCCGCGCTCCGCCAGCTCGACCGCCGCCACCTGAGCCGCCGTCGTCAGAAAGGCGCCCGCGACGCCCTCGAGGGTCGCTCCGGCGATCGGGCGAGCGGCGGCCGCGGCCGAGATGAAGACGATCCGGCCGGGGCTCTCCTGCTCCCGCGCGTAGTCCCGGGCCCCGAGGAACGCCTTGCGAACCTCGCCGATCATCCGCTCCCAGGCGTCCTGGCTCAGCTCCAGGAACGGCATGCGTTCGGCCTGCACCGGCCCGGCGACGAAGGCGCCCTTCATGCCGGCACACTCATCACGCAAATTTCCCCACGGCGAAGCCGCCGTCGACGCGGAGGTACTCGCCCGTCACGTAGTCGCCGTCCGGCGAGGCGAGATAGACGACGGCGCGGCCGAGCTCCCGTGGATCGGCCGGACGGCCGCCGAGCGGAATCTGCGCGAGCGAGTCGCGCAGCAATTGATCGTCCTCGAGCGCCGGCGAGGGGTCGTTGAGCGCGGAGAGCACCCAGCCCGGCCCGATGTGGTTGACCGTGATCCCGTGCGGGGCGAGCTCGATCGCCATCGCCTCGCAGAGCGCGCGGACCCCCTGCTTCGTGGCGCCGTACACGGCCATCGTCGCGAACGGCATCTGCACGTGAACCGACGAGGTGAAGACGATCCGGCCGCCCGCGCCCCGCGCGACCATCGCGCGCGCCGCCGCCTGGCCGACGTTGAACGCGCCGGTCAGGTTGACGCCGACGATCCGGTCGAAGCTGGCGTCCGTGATCTCCGTGTACGGCTGCCAGTCCGCAACGCCTGCGTTCGAGGCGACGACGTCGAGCGGCCCGAGATCCGACTCGACCCGCCGCACGAGCTCGTCCACCTGAGCGCGGTCGGAGACATCGGCGCGGTAGAAGCGCCCGTCGACCTCCCGCGCCAGCTCTTCGCCCATCTGCTCGTGCGCGACGTCGGCGACGGCGACCCGCGCCCCCTCCGCCGCCAGCTCCCGCACGATCCCGCGTCCGATTCCACGCTCGTGCGCGGCCCCTGTGACGAGCGCGACCTTCCGGTCGAGACGACCCATCAGCGCGATGTCTTCCTCAGCCCGATGTCTTCCTCGCCTCCCAGGCCTTCAGGAAGCCGGCTTTGGCGCGCCGCACGACCTCGAGCGGGTCCTGCTTCCAGAGCGAGTCCTCGAAGTCCCGATCGGTGAACGACCCGTCGTCCGAGAAGATCTCGAGGTCGTACCAACCGTCGAATCCGCCGTCCTCGAGCGCGCCGAAGAGCGCCGGCAGGTCCATGATCCCCTCGCCCGGCAGAGCCCGGTCGAAGTCGTTCCGCGTGTCCTCGCGCCAGTCGCAGATGTGGACGGAGGGGCCGAACCGGCCCGCGTTCCGCCGGATGTCCTCGAGCACGTCGTCCGTATCCCAGAGGTGGTAGACGTCGAAGAGGACCCCGACGTTCGGCTCGCCCACCTCGTCGATCAGGTCGAGCGTCTCGGGGATCGTGGTGACCATCGTCCACGTGCTGTAGACGTTTCGGTGCAAGGGCTCGAGCCCGAGCCGAAGCCCGTGCTCGCCGGCGACGCGCGCCGCTCGTCGCAGGCCCTCGACCACGGTCTTCCTTGCTTCGGCGGCAGGCGTGTCCCCGGGATGGCCCGTGAGGCAGAGAATCACTTCGGGCTCGAAAGCCGCGAAGCGCTCGATCGCCGCGCAGAGCCCCTGCGTCCGCTCCTCGGGATCCTGAGGGCCCGGGAAGGGCACCGGGTAGATCGACAGCGTCCCGGGGATGCAGGTCGTCGCGGTGAGGCCGCTGTCACGGAGCTTCGCCACCGACTCCTTGTCCTGCCCTTCGGGCAGCTTGAACTCCCAGACGCCGATGCCCTGGGCACCCGCCTCGCGATACACGCGAAGGTCGTCGCCGTACGTCTGGTGGAAGGTCGTGATCTCCGAGACCGAGAAAAGCGGCTCGCCGGTCACGGCGTGATCACGGTCTTGACGACCTCGTCCTCGCGCTGGAGCACCCGCTCGATCGCGGAGCTGATCCCGTCGAGCGAGGCCGAGTGCGTGATGATCGGGCCCGTGTCGATCTTCTGGGTCTCCAGGATCCTGATCGTCGTCGGCCATTGCAAGGGGTAGAGCCACGAGAACCTGATCGTCTTGTCCTGAGCCAGGTTCGAGAGGAGCGGCACCGAGATCGTGTCGTTCGGCCCGGCAAGCCCCATCAGGACGACGATCGAGCCCGGTCCCGAGATCTCGATCGCCTGCTGGTTCGCAGCGACGTTCGCCGTGGCGACGAGCACGCGGTCGGCCAGCCGGCCGCCGTTCGCCTCCTGGATCGCCGCCGCGAGGTCCGGCACCCAGTACGGCGAGGACTCGTCACTCGTGTTCCAGACGTGCTCCGCGCCGAGCTGCTTGCCGACCTCGAGCCGGTAGTCACGCGTGCCGACGAGCGCGACGCGGGCTCCTTCGTTGCGCAGCAGCTGGACCATCGAGAGGCCCACGGGCCCGGGCCCGTAGACGACCGCGAAGTTGCCCGGCTCGACCTCGGCCCGCTTCGTGGCGTACACCGCAGAGGAGAGCATCTCCACGAACGCGCCCTGCTCGTTGCTCAGCGAGTCAGGGAGCTTGTAGGCGTGCGCGATCTTCGTCTTGGCGAACTCCGCGAAGCCGCCGTTCATCGTCACGCCCAGGACCGTCAGGTTCTGGCAAAAGGCGACCTTCCCGGCCCTGCAGAAGTTGCAGGCGTTGCAGCTCTGTACGGGGTTGACGGCGACCCGGTCGCCTTCCGCGAGCCCGTAGCTGTCCGCCAGCTTGCCTGCCTGGACGATCTCGCCGCAGAGCTCGTGGCCGAGCACGAGCGGGCCCTTCCCGTCGGGCGTGCCGAGAGGGCTCTTGCCGTAGTAGTACTCGATGTCCGAACCGCAGAAGCCGCAGGCGAGCACGCGGACGACGATCTCGTCGGGACCTGCCTCCGGCTCGGGCACGTCCTCGAGCCGCAGGTCCTCCGGCTCGTAGAAGACGGCCGCCTTCATCGCGCGACCGCCGCCGGCTGACGGACGTGCCGGTCGAGGAGGTCGTTCAGGAACGGGAGGCCGTCCCAGGTGTCCTGCCAGGCCTTCGAGCCCATCGGAATCGAGTCGACCGCCCACCACTCGCCGTTGTACGCCTCGGCCAGCACGGGCATCAGCTCCTCGAAGTCGATGATCCCCTCGCCGAAGTTGCACTTCGTCCCGAACATGTTCAGGTGCGTGTTCATGTCGGTGTCGCAGAGATGGATGTGGCCGATCGAGTCCTCCGGCAGCATCTTGATGAACTCGATCTGGTTCGGGAGCGTCTCCGCCGGCTGCACGTGGTTGTGGCCGATCACGGAGCAGGCCTGGAAGTGGCCCGTGTCGTACATCAGCTTGAAGTTCGGATTCCCGACGTCCTCCAGCATCTTCACCGTCTCGGAGGGCTTGTTGAACGGCTGCAGCGACTCGAGCTCCCAGAGCATCGCGCAGCCGACTTCGGCGCCCTTCTCCGCGTGATGCTGGAAGGTGCGGACGACTCGGTCCCAGACCTCGTTGTAGTCGGCGTCGTAGGGCAGTGGCCCGGCCGCTCCGGGGTCGACTCGCATGCCCGGGATCTCCATGTCCGCGGCCAGCTGGAGGTAACCCTTGAAGTACTCGAGGTATTCGTCGTAGACCTCCTGGGAACCGGTGGCCCACGGCAGCCGGAAGAGGTCGCCGTAGGGGCCTGGCGCGATGCCGGCGATCTCGAGACCTAGCTCGTCGTTGAGCCAGCTCCGCAGCTTCACGCGGCTCTTCTTGTCCGGGAAGCGCTCGACCGTCGCGTGGTCATAGAACCCGCCGAGCTCGATCCCGTCGTAGCCGAACGCCGACAGCACCGGTGCAACCTGCTCCATCGTCGCAGGCGGGTCG
Organism: Gaiellaceae bacterium; assembly: GCA_036564335.1. Taxonomy (GTDB): domain Bacteria; phylum Actinomycetota; class Thermoleophilia; order Gaiellales; family Gaiellaceae; genus DATBLE01. The sequence continues at coordinate 19,514 of DATCPA010000067.1, read as the reverse complement.
AACCCGAAAGCCATGCACCAGGTCCCTCGACAGACCTTCGCAGTGTTGTTCATGTGCCCTCCTCCTCGATGATCAATGACCAATCATCTACCGTACGCCGCCCTCTCGGGGGCACTAGTCCATGAACAGGCCGCCGTTGACGTCCACGTGCGCGCCGTGCATGAAGCTCGCGGCGTCGGAGGCGAGCATGACGACGACCGCCGCCACCTCTTCCGGCCGGCCCACGCGTCCGAGCGGCGTCTGCGCAACCGTCCGTTCCAGAACCTCAGCCGGCCACCCCGCTATCAGCGGCGTGTCGATGATTCCCGGATTGACGCAGTTGGCCGTGATCCCGTGCGGCCCCGCGAAGCGGGCGATCGACTTCGTCAATGCCGCGACGCCGGCCTTCGAGGCGGCGTAGCTCGCGCCGGCGGCCAGGCCGCCGGTCTGCCCGGCGAGCGAGGCGATCGTCACGATCCGGCCGCTGCGCCGCGGAATCATCACCTCGAGCGCCGCCTGCGCGACCAGAAAAACTCCCCGCAGGTTCACGGCCTGGATCCGGTCCCATTCGTCAGGCTCGATCCGGTCGAGCGGAGTCGCGTGGAACGCGCCCGCGCAGGCGACGAGGATGTCGAGCGCGCCGCCGTGAGCGACCGCCTCCTCGACAACCCGCCGCGCATCCTCGGGCTTCGTGACGTCGACCGCGACCGCATAGCCGCCCACCTCGCGAGCGGCTTCCTGCGCCGCCGTCTCGTTCAGGTCGGCGAGGACGACGGTCGCCCCCTCCGCCGCGAGCGCGCGCGAGCAGGCGAGGCCGATCCCGCTCGCGGCCCCGGTGACGACCGCCGTCTTGCCGGCCAGGCCTGTCTCCATTTACCGAAGTGGCTTTAGATGCGTGAACTGCTCCTCGTCGGGCAGCCAGTCCCAGGCGAGCTTCTCGTCCGCGGCCGGTACGTAGCGCTCCTCGAGCCCGAGCTCCTCGAGCACGATGTTGCGCGCCTGTGGGATCGCCGTCGCCTTGTAGAAGGCGACGTGCCGGTTGAAGCCCTGCCGCCCGAAGCCGCAATCGGTCGAGAGCACCAGCTTGTCCGCCGGGATGTACTCGAGAGCGCGGCGGATCCGGTCGGCGACCACTTCCGGGAAGTCGGCCTGGAGCCTACGGTGGCTGACGACGCCGACCGCCACCTTCTTCTTCAGCGAGTCCTTGTAGGGCGCGAAGAGCGGCAGCTCCGCGAGGTCGTTCTCGGTCGCCTCGATCGTCCACACGTCACCCTTGAGGCGCTCGAGGTAGATCTCCATCGAGTTCGCGTAGGACTCGTCGGAGAAGACCTTCTGCATGTTCGGGTTGCCCCAGCACGTGTGGATCCAGATCTCGACGTCGTCGAGCCCCTCGACCTCGCGGTTCCAGCAGTCGACGAGGAAGTCGATCAGCTCGGTCTCCTCGGGGTAGTAGCGCGCGATGAAGTGGAGCGTCGGCTCCTCGATCTGGATCGCGGGGCAGCCGGACGCGGCGAGCTGGCGCAGCTCGAGGTTCATCGCCTCGGCCATGTCCCAGGTCAGCTGCTTCTTGTCTTCGAGGTCGTACTTGCCGGTGTGGCTGTCGAGGAAGAAGGCGAGCACCTGCGCGGAGCACGTCCCGAACTTGACCGGCTTGCTGGAGGCCGCGCTCTGCTGCGCGATCCGCCAGATCTTCGCGTACTCGAGCGGGTTCCTCGGATCGTGCTCGACCTTGTCGACGACGCGTGGCCAGCGCCACGTCTTGTAGATCGAGTCGAGCATCGTCCCGACCGGATAGGAGAGGAGCGGGGAGCGCGTCTTCTCGGTCTGGAGCTCCTCGTGCTCGAGCCCCTTCCAGCGCTGGAGCGGGTAGTGGTGCCACGAGCGGCCGGCGACGTCCTCGTCGAGGTGGTAGTCGCCCGTGGTCATGATGTCGAGCCCGGCGCGCTCCTGGTCGGAGACGACGATCGCGTGCGCGTCCGTGAACTGCTCGCGGTACCACGGGTCCATCATGGCCGTGTCCAGCGGCCGGCCCCACATGTTCATCGTGTACCAGCGCGGGCGCGGCCACGAGCCCGTGACGGTCGCCGGCAGCATCAGGTCCTTTGTCGCAGTAAAAGCCATCTGGTTTGCTCCTTTCCTTCGGTGAGCCGATCCTACGGCGTCTGCGCGCTCTGCAAGATCGAAACGGAGGGCCAGGGGCGCGCGAGCTGGATGATTTCGACGCCGTTCCCGTCCGGGTCGTCGACGTAGAGGCCCTTGCCGCCGTCGTTCGGCCCGCCGACCACGGTTACCGGCCCGGGCGAGCGGCAGCTGGCGCCCAGCGCCTTCAGACGCTCGTACTCGGCGTCGAGGTCGTCGGCGACGAAGCAGAGGTGCGCGCTGCCCGCTTCGTGAAGGCCGCGGGCGCGGGGGTCTCCGCGCGGCTCCTTGAACTCGAGCAGCTCGAAGTTCATGCCGTGGCCCTGGAGGTGGACGATGCGGACGCGCGCGACAGGGACGCCCGTCACCTGCTCGACGAAGCCGTGTCCCTCGACCTCGCGATCCGAGAGGAGCTCGAGGCCGAAGAGGTCGCGATAGAACGCGAGCGACCGGTCGGCGTCGGAGCACGAGATCGAGAAGTGGTTGACGCCGGTGATCATGCGCCCGGCCGGTAGTCGAGGTTGAGCACGAGCAGCTTCGGCTCTGTCTGCTCGCGGATGGCGTAGCGCAGGCCCTCCCGGCCGTAGCCGGAGGACTTGACCCCTCCGTAGGGCATCGAGTCGACGCGCCAGATGTTGACGTCGTTGACGATCACTCCGCCGACGTCGAGCTCGCGGTAGGCCTTGTAGACGACCTGCAGGTCGCTGCTGAAGATCCCGGCCTGAAGGCCGTACTCGGTCGCGTTGGCGGCCGAGAGCGCGTCGTCGAGATCCTTGTAGCGCTCGACGACGACGACCGGGGCGAAGATCTCCTCGCAGGCGACGCGCATCTCGGGCCGGGTGTCGGTGATCACCGTCGGCTGGAAGAGGGCGCCCTCGCGCGTGCCGCCGGCGACGATCCGCGCCCCGCCCTCGACCGCCTCCTCGAGCCAGCGCTCGGCCTGCTCGGCCGCCTGCTCGGTCAGCATCGGCCCCATCGTCGTCTCCTCGTCGAAGGGGTCGCCGACTCGGATAGCGGCCGCCCGCTCGACCAGCGCCGCCGTGAACTCGTCCGCGACGTCCTGGTGGACGTAGACGCGCTGAACAGAGGAGCAAACCTGCCCGGCCAGCAGGTAGCCGCCGAAGGAGACGCGTTCGGCGGCGAGCGCAACGTCGCCGTCGTGGTGCACGATGACAGCGCCGTTGCCGCCGAGCTCGAGCGAGACCTTCTTCCGGCCGGCGCGGGCGCGCAGGTCCCAGCCGACCGGGCTCGAGCCCGTGAAGGAGAGGCCTTTGATCCGCGGGTCGGTGACGAGTGGCTCCGCCGCGGTGGGGGAGCACGGGAGGACGCTGATCAGGCCGGGTGGCAGCCCGAGCTCGGCGGCGGCCTCCGTCACGAGCGCTCCGACGTTGAGCCCGCTGAGAGGCGTGGCGGAGGCAGGCTTGACGACGATCGTGTTGCCGGCCGCAAGCGCGGGCGCGACCTTGTGCGCCACCAGGTTGAAGGGCGAGTTGAACGGCGTGATCGCCGCGACCGGGCCGATCGGGAAGCGACGGACCTCACCGAGCCGGCCTTGCCCGGCGGGGACCCCGTCGAGGGGGACGATCTCGCCGTCGATCCGGGTCGCCTCCTCGGCCGCGATCCGGAAGGTCGTGACCGCGCGGTCGCACTCGAGGCGGCTCTCCCAGATCGCCTTGCCGGTCTCGTAGGTGATGTCGCGGGCCAGCTCCTCGCGCCGCTCCGCGATCCTCGCTGAGACGAGATGCAACAGTGCCGAGCGCCGGTGTGCGGGCTCGTCGCGATAGAGGCGGAACGCGTCCTGCGCAGCCTCGATCGCCCGCTCCACCTCGGCGCGGCTCGCCGCCGCCACGCGGGCGACCACCTCGCCGGTGTAGGGGAAGACGACCTCGATGGGCTCGCCGCCCCCGGGCTCCCGCCGGCCGGCGAGGATCAGCTCCTGCTGGACGATCGTGCTCATCTGTCACCCCACCTTCGTCGAGTAGTGCTCGAGAACGTCTCTGTCGAGCGTAACGCCGAGGCCCGGCGCCTGGCCGAGGACGAGCTCGCCGTCGAGCACCTGCGGCTGCTCGACGAAGAGCCGGCTCCAGAGCGGGTCGCGCACCGGGTTGGGGAAGACCTCCTGGATGTGGCCGTTCGAGACTGCCGCGAGCAGATGGCCGTGGATCTGCGGATCGTGGTGCGGCGCCATCAGCACCCCGTGCGCCGACGCGTAGGCGGCCACGCGAAGCCATTCCGTGACGCCGCCGGCCCGCGTGCAGTCGAACTGGAGGAAGCGAATTGGCGTGTGGTCGACGAGATCGCGACAGCCGAATCGGTGCGGCTCGCGCTCCCCGCTGGCGAGCGGAATCGTCGTCGCGGCCCCGACGCGGGCGAGGCCGAAGACGGGATCGAACCAGGCCGTCGGCTCCTCCAGCCAGTAGATGTCGAGCGGCTCGAACGCGCGGGCGGCCTCGATCGCCGCCGGGACGTCGTAGGCGGAGTTCGCGTCGAGCATGATCCCGACGTCGGGTAGCGCCTCGCGCACCGCGCGGACGCGCGCGACGTCTTCATCGAGGGCGAGCCCGCCGACCTTCATCTTGACGGCCTTGTAGCCGAGCTCGGCGTAGCCCGTCATCTCCGCGACGAGGCTGTCGGTGTCGGCCTCTCCGTCGGGACCGTAGTAGCCGCCGCTCGCGTAGGCCTGGACCGAGGCGCGGCTCGCGCCGAGCAGCTTGTAGAGCGGGAGTCCGGCCGCCTGCGCCTTGATGTCCCAGAGCGCGATGTCGATGCCGGCGATCGCGGCCATCAGCTGCGGCTTGCCGCCCGCGCCGAAGTGCGGCTGCCCGTCCGCGGCCGCGAAGCGCGCAGCGGCGCGGCTGAAGGTCAGGCGAAAGAGCAGTTCCCAGAGCCGCTCGTGGTCGAGAGGGTCCTCTCCGATCAGCAGCGGCTTGAACGCCGACTCGAGGATGCCCGCGATCTCGCCCTGCGGGCGCCCGTGGATCTCGCCGATGCCGACGAGGCCGTCGTCGGTCTCGATCTCGACGACGATCTCGGCCGCGACCGTGTAGGGCTCGAGCGACATCCAGAACGCGCGCTCGAGCGGCACGGAGATGGGGTGGATCCGGATGTCGGCGATTGATCTGGCCATTCGACGTAGCACAGGCTATCGCCGGCGAGCCGCCCGATCAGGCAGAGCGTGGCACTTCACAAGGTTTCCAGCAGCTCGCGCATCCGCTCGAGTGCGCGCGTGAGGTTCTCCTGGGAGTTCGCGTACGACAAGCGCAAGTTGTCCTTGCCGACCTGCCCGAACGCGGAGCCCGCGAGGACGGCGACGCCGGCTTCGTAGAGCAGTCTGGTGGCGAGCTCCTCTGCGGGGATCGGAACCTGGCTCACGTTCGGGAAGGCGTAGAAGGCACCGCGCGGCTCGACGCAGGAGACGCCCGGGAGCTCGTTCAGCCCGGCGACGATGAGATCGCGGCGGCGGCGAAACTCCTCGACCATCGCCCGGGGCTCGTCCTGCGGGCCGGTGAGCGCCGCCACGCCCGCAAGCTGGACGAACGGCGGCACACACGACGTCGAGTTGACGAAGAAGCGCACGAGCGGGTCGACGAGCGGCTCTGGCACGGCGGCGAAGCCGCAGCGCCAGCCGGTCATTGCGTAGGTCTTCGAGAGGCCGTCGAGGAGGATCGTCCGCTCGAGCAAGCCGGGATGCGAGGCGACGCTCGCGAACTCGCCCTCGTAGAGCATCTGCGAGTACACCTCGTCCGAGAGCACCCAGGCCGGGCAATCCGCGAGTAGTCGGGCCGCCTCGGCGGTCTCCTCCGGGCCGACGACGCTGCCGGTGGGGTTGTGCGGCGAGTTCAAGATGACGAGCTTCGTCCGCGGCCCGAGCCGGAAGGCGAGGTCATCGAGCGAGAAGACGAACTCCCGCTCCTCGAGGAGCGGCAGCGGCACCGGAGTTGCGCCCGCCCAACGGATCACCGACTCGTAGATCGGGAAGCCCGGGTCGAGGTAGACGACCTCATCGCCCGGGTTGCAGGTGGCGAGGATGGTGAAGAAGAGGAAAGGCTTCGCGCCGGTCCCGACGAGGATGTTCTCCGGCTTGACGGAGATGCCACGGCTCCGCGACAGGTAGTCCGCTGCCGCCTCGCGGAACTCGGGGATGCCGGCCGCGGGGCAGTAGTGCGTTTGCCCGGCGCGCATCGCTTCGCCCGCTGCCTCGCAGATATGGAGCGGCGTGTCGAAGTCGGGCTCACCGATCTCGAGGTGGATGATGGAGCGACCGTCCCGCTCGAGCGCCCTCGCCTCCGCGAGCACGCTGAAGGCCGTCTCGGTTCCGAGGCGCTCCAGGCTCGCTGCAAGATCAGGTGTAACGGTGCTGCTCATCTGGCTCCTCTTCGGTAGCGGGCTAGCCTATGGCGGCAGAGCCTGCCGCGCTTGACAGGCCCCTAATCGATCATCGATCATCGTCCGGGTCAGCCGGATGGAGGAGGCGCAATGGCGGTTCAGGAGTCGAACGTGCTCGCCACGTTCCACGGAGACGAGTCGTTCCCCATCGAGTGGGCCGAGGGAGAGCAGGACCTGTTCTGGGTGCTCGACGACCTGCACTGCCCGAATCCGCTCTCGCCGCTCTTCTTCGACCTCGGCGGCTGGTGGCTGACCTGCGACCACATGTTCCGGCGCTTCGGGACGCCGTTCGCGTGCGACTGGATCGCCAAGAACGTCAACGGGTACCTCTACACCGCCGCGATCCCGGCTGACCCGAGCGCCCGCCCCGAGGCCAACGAGTACCAGGCCCGGTATGTGCCCCGCGTGCCGCACGACCAGGAGCACGCAGCGTCGATCGGTGCCTACCTCGGCTTCGCGCTGCCGCACTACGCGGCGAACTTCCTCGACTGGTGGCGCGACCGGCTGCGCCCCGAGATCGAGCGGAACTTCGCCTACCTCGACGGCTACGACACCGAGAACGCATCGCTTGTCGAGCTCGCCGTCCTGCTCGAGGACGCAATCGACGTCCACGACCGGCACTGGAAGATCCACTGGATGATCAACTTCGCGCAGTTCTCGGCGACGATGGCGCTGAACGCGACGATCGAGCAGACGAACGAGTCGGCGGATCCGTCGCTGATGGGTCGCCTCCAGAGCTCGGTCGAGGACCGTAACTGGGACTCGATCGAGGCGCTCTGGAAGATGAAGGAGGAGATCAAGGGCGACGACGACCTGCGCGAGGCGTTCACCGGCGACACCGCCGCCGACGTTCTCCGCCGGCTCGAATCGAGCGAGAGCGGGCAGGCCTTCGTCCGCGGCCGGCTCCAGCCCTACCAGGAAGAGTTCGGCTACAAGGCGATCTGGTCGCACGAGTTCGTCTTCCGGACCTGGCGGGAGAACCCGGCGCCGATCATCGAGGCGATCCGTGGCTACCTCGAGACCGACTATGACTACCCGGCCGCGATCGGCGCGGTGAAGCAGGACCTCGAAGGCGCGATCGCCGAGCTGATGGACGGGGTGCCGGAGGGCGAGGATCGCGACCGCCTCCAGGCCGCGCTCGACGCGTCGCTGCGGATGAACCCGCTGACTCCCGACCACCACTTCTACATCGACCAGGGCACGAACGCGCGGCTGCGGCTCGTCGCGATCGCGATCGGCCGCAAGCTCACCGAAGCCGGGCTGTTCGACGACCCTGAGGATGCCGTCTACCTCCGCTACAACGAGCTGCGCGTCCTCATGGCCAACCCGGAGGCGTTCGACGCGCGCCGGCGCGTCTCCGATCGCCGCGACGAGCGCGAGCGGCAGGCGCTCCGCCGTCCGCCCGAGTGGGTCGGCACCGCGACCGAGGAGGCGCTCGCCTTCCCGTACCTCTCGCTCTGGGGCTTTCCCGAAAAGTTCTACCGCCAGCCGCCGGAGAAGATGGACGAGGTGCACGGGCTCGGCGCGTCGCCCGGCGTTGTCGAGGGGACGGCGCGCACGGTCGCCTCGCTCGACGAGTTCGACCAGGTGAAGGAGGGCGAGATCCTCATCTGCCAGATGACGAACCCGGCCTGGGTCGTCCTCTTCACCAAGATCGGCGGCCTCGTCACCGACGCAGGTGGAATCGCCTCGCACCCGGCAGTGGTCGCCCGCGAGTTCGGGATCCCCGCAGTCGTCGGCACCTCGATTGCGACCGACCGGATCAAGAACGGCGACCGCGTCCGCGTCAACGGGACGAGCGGCATCGTCGAGGTACTTCGTTGAGCTCGTCCGTCACACGGGTGGTCCTGCGCGAGCAGGTCAAGGAGCTCATTCTCGAGCGGATACTCAACGGCACCTACGAATCGGGCGAGCGGCTCGTCGAGACGAGGATCGCGGCCGAGCTCGGGACGAGCCAGGCGCCGGTGCGCGAGGCGCTGCGGGACCTGGAGATCCTGCGTTTCGTCGAGTCCGAGCCCTTCCGAGGCTCGCGTGTGCGCGAGATCTCCGAGGAGGAGCTGATCGAGATCTACCCGGTGCGGGCGGCGATCGAGGAGGTCGCGGCGCGTGAGGCGGCGACGCGGCTCGACGGCGACGTGGACGCGCTCGAGGCGGAGCTCGACGCCATGCACCGGGCGGCGGACGAGAACGACCTCCACGCGCAGGTCGAGCACGACGTCACCTTCCACCGGCTGATCGTCGAAGCCTCCGGCAACACGATCCTGCTCGAGACGTGGCTCTCGCTCGGGATCGGTCCGCGCACGATCGTCACTGCACTCCGCAGCGGGCTCGACGGTCACGAGATCGCCGAGCGCCACCGGCCCGTGCTGGAGGCGCTGCGGGCCCATGATCCGGACGCCGCCGGCACCGCCCTCCGCCGTCACGTCGAGCAGTACGGAGAGCTCTTGAAAGGAGCCCAGACCGAATGAGCCGACTCGTCGACCTCTCGATGCCGGTACACCCGGACATGCTCACCTTCCCGCGCGTGCCGCCGCCGATGCTGATGCTCTACGAGAGCTGGACCCAGTTCGCGGAGCGGATCGGCGCCGCGGAGTTCGGCGCGACTTCCCTCACGGCGAGCTACGTCGTCGTCCAGAACGATCACGTCGGGACTCACATGGACGCGGTCAAGCACATCCGCGGACCCGAGGCTCCGGGGGTCGAGGGCATCCCGCTCGAGTACTGCTTCTCCGACGGCGTCAGGCTCGATTTCCGTCACAAGGAGAAGGGCACGCGCATCTTCCCGGACGAGATCGACGAGGCGCTCGCGAAGATCGACTACGAGCTGAAGGAGCGCGACATCGTCCTCATCCATACCGGCGCCGGCGCCTACAACACGGAGGAGCGCTACAAGACCGACTTCCCGGGGATGACCGCAGAGGCGACGCGCCACCTGATCTCGAAGGGCGTGCGGATGATGGGCTGCGATGCGATCACGTTCGACCCACCGGTGTGGGCGATGTTCGAGCAAAAGCACTTCTGGGAGGCGCATCTGGTCATGAACGAGGACGACTACTGGCACCTCGAGAATCTGATGAACCTCGACCAGCTGCCCTCCCACGGTTTCAAGCTTGCCGTGTTCCCGGTCAAGTGGACGGGCACGACGGCCGCGCCCGTGCGGGCGGTCGCGATCCTGGATGAGTGAGGTCATCTGGTTCGCGGACGAGCGCTGCAGCGACGTCGCGTGCTCGGGCGGCAAGGGCGCCAGCCTTGCGGCGATGACGGCGGCGGGCCTGCCCGTGCCGCCCGGGTTCGTGATCCCGTCGTGGGTGCTCGCAGGGTCGGTCGACGAGGACGCGCTGCGCGCGCACGCGGCCGCCCTGGATCACGAGGCGGCGGTGGCGCTCGTACGGGCGGCCGAGCCGCCGCGGCAGGCGATCTCGGAGGCGTACGCGCAGGTCGGCGGCGAGGTGGCTGTACGCTCGTCTGCGTGCGCGGAGGACTCGGAGGCCGCGAGCTACGCGGGCCAGCAGGAGACGTACTTGCAGGTGTCGGGGGCGGAGGACGTGTGCGCCCGCGTCGTCGACTGCTGGGCTTCGTTCTTCTCCGAGCGCGCGCTCTTCTACCGGTCGAAGAAGGGCTCGCTCGAGGATCTGCGCATGGCCGTCGTCGTTCAGCGGATGGTTGCGCCGCACAAGTCCGGCGTCCTCCTCACAGTCGACCCGGTGCAGCGGCGGCGCGACCAGATGATCGTCGAGGCGACCTTCGGGCTCGGCGAGCAGGTGGTCTCCGGCGAGGTGACACCGGATCACTACGTGCTCGACCGCGACGGCGGCTGCAAGCGCGAGCGTCTCGTCACCGACGGCGTCCTCGAGGGCGACGAGCTCGTCGCCCTCGCCCGGCTCGGCCGCTTGCTCGAGGAGCGCTTCGGCGGCCCGCAGGACATCGAGTGGGCGATCGCGGACGGCCAGATCTTTCTCTTGCAATCGAGGCCGGTGACTGCGCTTTGACGCTGGAGGAGCGAGCGGAAGTGTGGATCGTGCCGTACTGGAACGCGGAGCACCTGCGCCGCACGCGCGACTGGCTGCTGGAGCTGGAGCCCGACGCGTCCGAAGCGCTGCGGCTGGCGGCGCTCACGCACGACATGGAGCGGCACTTCCCCGAAGGGAGCCCTCAGCAGAACCTTGCCGCGCCGCCCGAGGGCGACATGGAGTACCGGCGGCTGCACTCCGAGCGCTCGGCCGCGATCGTCGGCGACTGGCTCCGCGGTGAGGGTGCAGACGAGGAGCTCGTGGCGGAGGTCGAGCGGCTGATCCGGGCGCACGAGGTCGGCGGCACGCATGACGAGGATCTGGTTCACGCCGCGGACTCGATCTCGTTCATCGAGACGAACGTCGACCTGCCGGCGCGCTGGGCGGCGGAGGGCAAGTGCAGCTTTGAGCGCGGTGTCGACCAACACCGCTGGATGTATGAGCGGATCCGCGTCCCGCGGGCGCGAGAGCTCGCGCGGCCGCTCTACGAGCGGGTCCTGAGCCTTGCAGCCTAGGTTCGGCCCCGAGTGGCTCGCGCCGGAGTCGCTCGACGATGCCCTCCGGCTCAAAGCCGAGCGGGAGGACGCGACCGTCGTCGCCGGTGGCACGTTCGTCGGCATCCTCGTCAACCAGCGGCTGCTGGTCCCGTCAGCGTTCCTCAGCCTCGGGCGCGTGCCGGGTCTCGCGTACGTCGAGGCCGGGGACGAGCTGCGGCTCGGGGCGATGACGACGCATCGCGCCGTGGAGTTGTCGCCGCTCGTGCGTGAGCGGTGGCCGGCGCTCGCCGCTGCGTTTTCCGTCGTCGCGAGCCCACGCGTGCGCAACCAGGCGACGGTAGGCGGCGTGCTCGCCGACGCCGACTACGCCTCGGATCCGCCGTCGATGCTCCTCGCCCTCGGCGCACGCGTCATCGCGCGCAGCGTTCGCGGCGAGCGAGAGATCCCGATCGAGGAGCTGATCGTCGGCCATTACGAGACCTCGCTCGCGGCGGACGAGCTGATCGTCGAGGTACGCGTGCCGGGCGGAGAGCACCGCGCCGCCTACCGCAAGTTCCGCACCCGTTCGCACGAGGACCGGCCGTGCGTCGGCGTGGCAACCTGCCGGCGCGGGCCCGAGCTGCGCGTGGCCGTCGGCGCCGTCGCCGACCGGCCGCAGTACTTCCCGGCGCTGTGCGATGCAGCGGCGGCACCGGCGGAGGTCGCACGGGCCTACGCCGCCGCGATCGACCCGCTCTCCGACTTCGCCGGCTCGTCCGACTACCGCCGCCGCGTGATCGCCGTCGAGGTCCGCCGCGCGCTCGAGGAGCTCGCTACGTGACCGATCCGCGGGTCACGGGTGCTTCCCGCTATGCGGAGGACGTCGAGCTGCCCGGGCTGCTGCACGCGCGCATCGTCCGCTCGCTCTACCCGCACGCCCGCGTCCTCTCCGTGACCGTGCCCGACGGGGTCGTCGCGCTCACGCCCGACGACGTGCGGGGGCTGGGCCGGTACGGCTGCCAGATCCAGGACTCGACCGTGCTCGCGGTGGACCGCGCCCGCTTCGCCGGCGATCCCGTGGCAGCCGTCGCGGCAGAGACCGAGCGCGAGGCCGAAGAGGCTGCCGCGCTCGTCGAGGTCGACTACGAGGAGCTGCCCGCCGTCTTCGACGCGGTCGAGGCCGCGGCGCCGAGTGCGACGCTCGTCCACGAGCAGCACACGGCTTCCGGCGGCGCAGCCGCGTACTTCGCGCTTCGCCCGCAGGCGGGCACGAATATCTGTCACACGTTCTCGATCCGTCACGGCGACGTCGACGCGGGCTTCGCAGACGCGGAGGTCGTCGTCGAGGAGACGTTCCGCACCGCGGCCGCCCACCACGCGCACATGGAGCCGCACGCGACGGTCGCCCACTGGAACGGCGACGCGCTCGAGATCTGGACGGGGACGCAGACGCCGTTCAACCTGCGAGAGGACCTCGCGCGGGTCTTCGAGATCCCGGAGGAACGGATCCGGGTCGTTTGCCCGCCGATGGGCGGCTCGTTCGGAGCGAAGACGTTCCTCCGCACCGAGGCGATCGCGGCTGCGCTGGCGCGCAAGGTGGGCCGGCCGGTGAAGCTCGTCGTCCCGCGCAGCGAGGAGTGGGTGACGATCAACCGACACGCCGCGACGATCGAGGTGAAGCTGGGCGCACGCGCCGACGGCACGCTCGTCGCGAAACGCGTGACCTGCTACGCCGACACCGGGGCCTACGCGGATTGCGGCCCCGGCGTTGCGCAGAAGATGGGCTTCGCCGCGCCCGGGCCCTACCGGATCCCCAACGTCTGGGTCGACTCCTATTGCGTGTACACGAATCTGCCGCCGAACGGTGCCTTCCGCGGCTACGGCCAGATGCAGACCTCGTGGGCCTCCGAGCGCGCGATGGACCTGCTCGCCGAACGGCTCGGCCTCGACCCGCTCGAGCTGCGGCTACGCAACCTGCTCCGCGAAGGCGACCGCTACTGCACGGGCGAGACGATGCACGACGTCCACTTCGCCGAGTGCCTCGAGTCGGCCGCCCGAGCGATCGGCTGGCACGAGGACCGGCGCGGCAAGGGGCTGAGCGTGATCCTGAAGGGGATGCAGACGCCGAGCCGCGCCTCGGTCGCGATCGAGGCGGGGGACGACGGGATCTACACGCTGCGGTGCGCGACGACGGAGATGGGACAGGGCGCGAAGCACGCGCTCTCACTCGTCGCGGCGGAGCTGCTCGGCGTCGAGCCGACCGCGATCCGCTTCCCCGATCCGGACACCGCGATCGTCCCCTACGACACGCGCACGACCTCCAGTCGCTCGACGTACATGATGAGCCGCGCGCTCGAGGCTGCCGCCGCCGATCTCCGCCGGAACGGCAAGCGCGGCTTCGGCGAGGTCGTCGACGAGGGCGGGCTCGACCCGCATACGGGGCAGGGCATTGCGTCGACGCACTGGCACCAGGGCGCCGCAGGGGCCGAGGTGCGTGTCGACGAGGAGACCGGCAAGCTCGAGATCGTCCGCCTGCACTCCTCGATCTACGCGGGCCGCGTTGTCGATCAGGCAGCCGCGGAGCTACAGACGGAGGGCGCGATGATCATGGGCCTCGGGACGGCGCTCTTCGAAGAGGTCGTCTACCGCGACGGCCACGTCGTGAACGCGAACCTCTCTGACTACCCGGTGCCCGCCTTCGCGGACCTGCCGGGCGCGCTGACCTGCGAGCTGATCGAGCGCGAGGGAGCGGAGATCCACGGGCTCGGCGAGACGGCGCTGCCGCCGGTACCGCCCGCGATCGGGAACGCGCTCGCCTCGCTCGGCCGCTCGCTGACGGACCTGCCGATGACCCCCGAGGCGGTGCTCGGATGAGGCTGACGCTGCACGTCAACGGCGAGCCACACGAGGTCGAGGCCCGCACCGACGAGTCCCTGCTGGATGTCCTGCGCCGCGAGCTCGGCCTGCTCAGCGTGCGCGAGACCTGCGGAATCGGCGTGTGCGGGGCGTGCACGGTGCTCGTCGACGGGGCGCCGATGTCGGGCTGCCTGCTGCTGGCGCCGCTCGCTGAGGGACGGGAGCTGACGACCGTGGAAGGGCTCGGCGGCGACCATCCGGTACAGCGCGCCTTCGAGCAGGCGCGCGGCTTCCAGTGCGGCTACTGCACCCCGGGGATGATCCTGACGGCGGCGCGGCTGCTCGAGGAGCAGCCGCAGCCGAGCGAGGCGGACGTCCGGGTGGCCATGTCGGGCAACCTCTGCCGCTGCGGGTCATACGTGAAGATCATCGAAGCGGTCCTGCTCGCGGCGGGACGAAAGGAGGAAGTGTGGACGAGCTGAGCCGTTTCCAGCTGGACGGGCGCGTGGCGCTAGTCGCCGGCGGATCGGGAGGGATCGGCATCCGCCTCTGCGGGGCGCTTGCCGGCATGGGCGCAAAGGTCGCGATCCTCGGGCGCTCCGAGGAACGCCTTCAGGACGCGCGCGCCGCCGTCGAGGAGGCCGGATCGGAGGCGCTCGTGCTCGCAGCAGACGCGACGAAGGAGGAGGACGCCGAGCGAGCGGTTGAGGAAACGGCGCGCACCCTCGGTCGCCTCGACATCCTCGTCAACGCGGTCGGAGGCGGGGCGGGCGCCGCGCTTCACGACGCCGAGAACTATCCCGTCGAGGACTGGGACTGGATCATGGACCTGAACCTGCGCTCCCAGTTCCTCATGTCGCGCGCCGCGGCGCGGACGATGATCGCCGGCGGACGCGGCGGGCGGATCCTGAACATCTCCTCTGTCCGCGGCCAGCTGGGCGTGCGCCTCGGGTACTCCGCCTACGTTGCGGCGAAGGGAGCAATGAATGCGCTGACGCGGCAGCACGCGACCGAATGGGCGAAGCACAGCATCACCGTGAACGCGATCTCGCCGACGTTCGTGCGCACACCGCAGGTCGAGAGCCTGCTCGCCGACGAGTCGTTCCGGCAGGGGCTGCTCGCCCGAATCCCGCTCGGCCGCATCGCCGAGCCTGACGATCTCGTCGGCGCGGCGCTCTTCTTCTGCTCGGATGCCTCGTCGTTCGTGACCGGACAGGTCCTCACGCTCGACGGCGGCCTGACGGCGACGCAATAGCCGGTGCCGTACGACACGCTGCACATGGGCCGGTCGTCGATCGACCTCTACTCGAACGACATCGGGGCACCCTTCCCGGAGATCACCAGCTTCGCCGCGTACGTCGGTGGCTCGCCGACGAACATCAGCGTGGGAGCACGGCGCCTCGGCCTCCGCAGTGCCCTGCTGACCGGGATCGGCGAGGATCCGGTCGGCGATTTCGTCCTGAGCTTTCTGGAGCGCGAGGGGGTCGAGACCGCCTACGTGGTCCGCAAGCCCGGACACCGGACCAGCGCGGTTCTGCTCGGCATCGAACCGCCGGATCGATTTCCGCTCGTATTCTACCGTGACAACTGCGCGGACGTCGAGCTGACCGTCGAGGACGTTCAAGCCGTGCCCATGGACGAGGTCGACGTCTTCCAGTTCGCCGGCACCAATCTCAGCCGTGAGCCGAGCCGGAGCGCGACGCTGTTCGCGGCCGAGCACGCCGGGAAGTCGGGCGCGCGTGTCGTGCTCGACCTCGACTTCCGTCCGGACCAGTGGGACGACCCGCGCGCGTTCGGCGAGGAGATCCGGTCCGCGCTGGCTCATGCCGATCTGGTGCTCGGAACCGTGGACGAGGTCAACGCGTCCGTGCTTGCCGATGCCGAGCAGGTGGTCGTCGAGCACGGCCAGGTCTCGGACGCACGAGTGGCCGGCGACGTCGAGACCGCGGTCTCGCGGCTGCTCGAGCTGGGGCCACAGGCGGTCGTCGAGAAGCGCGGCCATCTGGGTGCACGGGTCTGGCCGCGCGGCGGCGAACCGATCGACGTGCCGGGCTTCGAGGTCGAGGTGCAGAACATCCTCGGCGCGGGTGACGCGTTCGCCGCCGGCTTCCTCTACGGCTACGTCAACGGCTGGGGTTGGTACGAGTCCGCGCGGCTCGGCAACGCCTGCGGCGCGATCGTCGTCACGAAGCACGGGTGCGCGAACTTCATGCCGACGCTGGACGAGGCGACGGCCTTCGCAGAGGCGCAGGGTGGCCTCTGAGGTCGGCTGCTCTGGACGAATGACGAGACCGCTGTACGTCGGAACCTCCGGATTCTCGTATCCCCCCTGGAAGCCCGGCTTCTACCCCGCAGGGACGCCGCAGAAGGAGTTCCTGCGCGTCTACGCCGAGCGCCTGCCCTCGGTCGAGCTGAACACGACCTTCTACCAGCTGCCCTCCGAGGAGCAGTTGCGCGCCTGGGCCGAGCAGACGCCACCGGACTTTCGCTTCGCAGTGAAAATGAACCGCCGGGCGACGCACTTCGGCAACCTCTCCGTTGTCGGCACCTTCTGCGAGCGCGTGCGGGTGCTCGGCGAGCGGCTCGGCCCGATCCTCGTGCAACTGCCGCCGACCCGGCCGCGCGACGACGGCTGGCTCGAGCTGATGCGCGCCTCGCTCGACCCCGAGCTCGAGTATGCGTTCGAGTTCCGGAACGATTCATGGGCAGGAGTGGAAGGCGTCCAGCTCGTGAACTCGCTCGCGGGCGACGCGCCGTTCCGCTACCTGCGCCTGCGCGAGCCGCCCTACGGCGAGGCCGCGTTGCGCGGGTGGGCCGAGCGGCTCCGTCCTCTCCTCGACGAGGGCAAGCGGGTCTATGCCTACTTCAAGCACGAGGACGAGCCGAACGCACCGGCGTACGCAGCGCGATTGCTCGAGCTGCTCGCCGCGGTCAGTGAACGTGCAGACTGATACCGATCAGCAGCAGCGGCCAGAGCAGCACAGCCAGCACCGCCGACAGGATCTCCTTGATCGTGTTCACGTTGACGAAGTAGTCGTGAGTTGCCGCGATGATGACGCCTACGATCAGGTAGATCGTCCCCAGAAGGCCTGGTCCGCCCCACACACGTCCGCGCGTCCGACTGAAATACGCCATGCGCGCAGTATGACCGGCCGGGCGGGTTTTAGAAACGCGCCGCAGCGCCCAGGTGACACTCATGGACGCCTGACGACACGATCTCAGCGATCTGGCCGATCGCGTACTCGACCTCGGCCTCGGTGTTGAAGAAGTGCGGGCCCAGGCGCAGCCCCACCTCCGGCCGGAAGTCGCACAGAATCTGCCGCTCGGCGAGCTCCGCGTGGACGCCCTCGAACCCCGGCGTCCGCAGGGTCGCGCTGGCGCCACGACGTGCCTGATCGCGCTGGCTCGTCACCTCGAAGCCGGCCTCGTCCGCGAGGCCGATCAGCAGGTCGGTGAGCGCGAGCGACCGTTCGCGGATGCGGTCGACGCCGACCTCCTCGATCACGTCGTAGCCGGCGGTCGCGGCGTAGAGCGCGGGTACGTTCGGCGTCCCCGTCAGGAAGCGGGCGATGCCATCGGCGTACTCGAGCTCGGTCTCGAAGGCGAACGGGCGAGCGTGGCCCTGCCATCCGACCAGGGTGGGCTCGAGCTGGTCGATCAGGTCCGGCCGCACGTACAGCCAGCTCGCCCCGGGGCCGCCGCACAGCCACTTGACCGAGCCGCCGGTCGCGAACGCCACGCCGAGCGAGGTTACGTCGAGCGGTACGGCGCCCGCCGACTGGTACGCGTCGAGGATTACGTGGGCGCCGACCTCGGCCGCTCGGCGCTGGACCGCCTCGACGTCCTGCAGCTCGGCCGTCTTGTAGAGGACGTGGCTGAGGGGCACGAGCAGCGTCCGCTCGTCGATCGCCTCGAGCAGCGCCTCGATGTCGGGCACGACCTCGATCTCCGCCCCCGGCTGCGCCTGGAGCAGATAACGCACCGACGGGAACTCGCCCTCGACGTAGACGATCCGGTTCCGCTCTGTCGTCTTTTTTTGGGGCTCGAGCCGTAAGCAGGACAGGACGACCGCAACGGCAACCGTCACGTTCTGGTGCATGCAGACGGTGCCGGCGGGTGCGCCGACGATCCGACCGACCTGGTCGCCCACCGTGAGCGGCAGGTCCCACCAGCCCTCGCCCCACGCGCGGATGCCGCGCGTCTTCCACATGTGGGCGTACTCCGCGAGGCGGTCCTCCGCCGCGGCCGGCATCGCCGCCAGCGAGTGGTTGATCAGGTACGTGGTCTCCTCGAGGATCGGGAAACGGTCCCGGTAGGCGGAGACGTCCATCGCCGTAGGCTAGACGGAGGCGACAGCCGGCGAAGGCTCGACGGAGCCGGCAATGAGCGGAGGTGCCGGCTTTGCCGGCACTGGAGCGAGAGGAGAGCGGAGGCGCCGGCTTTGCCGGTGCCAGAGCGGGCAACATTGCCCGAGTATAGGCTCGCCGCGGTGGACGTCCTCCCGCTGCTCGAGCGGCTGGTCTCGATCGATTCGGTCAACCCGGGGTTGGGCGGCGCAGGTGAGGCCGAGATCGCAGCGTTCGTCGCCGAGTGGGGGCGTGGTGCGGGGCTCGAGGTCGAGCTGGCCGAGGCGGCTCCGGGCCGCCCGAACGTGATCGCGACCGCGCACGGGGCCGGCGCCGGCCGAACGCTCATGCTGAACGCGCACACGGACACGGTCGGGCACGGCGACATGGCCGACCCGCTCGTCCCGCGCGTGCACGAGGGGCGGCTGTTCGGCCGCGGGTCGTACGACATGAAGGGCGGGCTCGCCGCGTGCCTCGTCGCAGCCGCGGAGGCGGCCCGGCTCGGTCTCCGCGGAGACCTCGTCGTGACCGCTGTCGTCGACGAGGAGGCGGCATCGATCGGAACCCAATCGATCCTGAAGCAGATCAGGGCCGATGCCGCGATCGTCGCCGAGCCGACCGGGATGCACGTGTGCATCGCACACAAGGGCTTCGTCGGCTTCGAGCTCGAGACGACCGGCCGCGCGGCCCACGGCTCGCGCCCCGACCTCGGGGTCGACGCGATCGCCAAGATGGGCCACGTCCTCGTCGGGCTCGACGCGCTCGACCGGACGCTGCGCGAGCGCTCGGCCCACGCGCTACTGGGCAGCGGCTCGGTGCACGCGGGGGTGATCGCGGGCGGTACCGAGTACTCGACGTACCCCGCCCGCTGTCTGCTCCAGGGCGAGCGCCGGACGGTGCCGGGCGAGTCGGTGCACCAGGCGGAGCAGGAGCTGCAGGGCCTCCTCGACGGCCTTGGCCGCAACGACCCCCAGCTCCAGGGGAAGTGGCGGGTGGTAGCCGCGCGGCACCCGTTCGAGGCCTCGGAGGACGACGAGATCGTTCGGCTCATCCGAAAGCACTCGGGTGCCGGCGAGGTCGTCGGTGAGAGCTACTGGACGGATGCGGCGCTGATCGCGGAGCTCGAGGTTCCCACGGTCGTGTTCGGCCCGGGCGGTGAGGGCGCGCACGCGGACGTCGAGTGGGTGTCGATCGCGGACGTGGAACGCTGCGCTTCCGTGTTTCTCGCCGTCGCGTCCGAGTTCTGCGCCTAGTGTCCTGAGTCGGAGATTCGCGAGCAATATGCTGCGAGGTTGTCGAGGATCTCGTCGGCGGTCTTGTGC
>DATCPA010000016.1:0-9657 GCA_036564335.1 Gaiellaceae bacterium | reverse complement strand
GATCACCATCGTCGCCGTCGTCCGCAGACCCGCCTCGACGATCGCCCGCTGGGCCTCGAAGTAGTCCTGCACCGTGTACTTCCACTTGGCGTGCCGCTTGCGGAAGTCCTCCGTGAGGATCTCGCTGCCGCCGCCGGTGATCCAGTACACGCCGGCGTCGCGCAGCCGCGTCGCGGCCTCGGCATAGCTGAGCCCGGCGCGGTCGGCGAGGAAGACGAACTCGGCGACCGTCAGCGCATAGAACTCGACGCGGTCGCCGTAGCGCTCGCGCACCGCCCGAAACAGATCCGCGTAGTAGTCGAGCGGCAACCTCGGGTTGAAGCCGCCGTTGAAGCCGACCAGGTCGCCGCCGAGCTCGACCAGCTCGTCGATCTTGGCGAAGACGTCCTCCCGGGAGAGAACGTAGCCGCCGTCCTGGTTGGGGAGCACGTAGAAGGCGCAGTAGTCGCACTGGGCGACGCACACGTTCGTGTAGTTGATGATCCGCATGACCATGTACGTCGCGTGGTCGGGCTCGTGCCAGCGCGCGCGGGCTGCCTGGGCGAGCTCTTTCAGCTCATCGTCGGAGGCGTTGAGCCAGAGCTCTCGCGCCTCGTCGACGGTGATCCGGCTCACGCCGTGACCGCCTCCTGAGCGGGCTCGAGCACGTCCATGAACGAGGAGACGGAGAAGACCGCGCTGCCCGCTCCGGCCTTGCCGTATCCCGGCGGCGGCTGCAGGCCGTGGCGCTCGAGCGCCGTGCGGTAGGCCTCGAGCAAGCGGACGTGGTACTCGAGCGGCGCGCCCTCCGGGTTGTCGCGGCCGAGCGGCGTCGCCGGCTCCGGGCACCACGTCGTGAAGCGCGGCGTAATGCCGCGGCTCATGAAGAAGTCGAGCCCCTCGACCGTGCTGCGGATCGCCTCCTCCACGGTACGGAAGCCGAACGGCTTCGCCAACTCGACGCCGGCGACGAAGTTGGGGATCACGTACCGTGGCCCGAAGACCTCGGCGGCATCGAGGATCCGCCGGTGCCACTCCTCGCGGCCGACATAGCGCTCCTTGCCGGGACAGATCAGCGAGAACAGTCGCGCGTCCCAGACCTCGTAGTTCGGGTGGTAGATCGTGATCCCGTAGTCGCGGTATCGCTGGACCGCCTCCCGTGGCAGCGCCTGGGCGACGACCTTGCCGATCCAGCGCCCGGGGAAGCGCTCCTCGATCGCCTGCGCATAGCGGCCGTAGAAGTCAGCCTCCTCGAGCCCGTCGACCTTGCTCGTCACCGAGCCGCCGGTGAGCGTGTACGCATGGCTCGCCTTCGCGGTGTCGTGCTCGTCGATCAGCGCGAGCGCCTCGAGGACGTCGGCGACGGGCTTGATCCCCGTGTACGGCCGGCCCGCCTGCTTGTGAGCTCGCCAGTTGTGGTTGATGTCGCAGAACTGGCACTCCTCCTTGGCGCCGAAGTACTGGCAGAGCCGCAACACGGTGAGGTAGATCAGGTAGCCCCACTGGATCGTCGGCGCCGTTTCCATCACCGTCTTTCCGTTCGCGAGCGTGTGCCGGTAGTAGTCCGGCATCGGCGGCAGCTCCACGTCCGCGACCGGACGCCCCTCCAGGGTGAGCCGCGCCCCCTCCATGCGGTAGGGCGAGCTCGGGTTCACCCGGACGGAGACGATCGTCCGGCGCAGGTCGTATGGCCCGCCCGTGAGCGCGACCTCCTCCGGCGGACGCCGCTTCGCGGCCTCGCCGAGGCTCGCGAGCGGCTGCTGGTCGAACGAGAAGATGAAGTACGACTTCGGCTTCACGGCGCCGTCGAGGTTGTCGCTCAGCGCCGCCTCGTCGAACGCGATTCCCGTCCGCAGCAGGTCCTCCTTGAGCACCGCCTCGGGCGGGACGCCCGGGAAGCGCTCGATCAGCGACTCGACCAGCTCAGTGCGGCTCACGCCGTGACCGCCTCGTAGATGAACCGGAACTCGGGCACCTCGCCGAGCTCGCCGACGTCACGCGCCATCTCCAGGAAGGTGAGCAGGCCGGCCCGCTCGCGGGGGCCGAAGCGGTAGCGCAGCTTCTCGAAGTACCGGGCGAGGAAGCCGGGCGGGTAGCCGTAGCGCTCGCTCGCCTCGAACGCGAGCTGCTCCGGCTCTGCCCGCGCCCGCCTGACGGACGCAACGAGCGCGTCCTCCAGCGCGGCCATCCCCACCGCGACGGGCTCGGAGGCCGCGAAGACGGCGAACACCATCGGCAGCCCGGTGCGCTCGAGCCAGAGCCGGCCGAGGTCGTAATGCGGCGTCGGATCCTCGAAGGCACTCCTCAGCGCCGAGTCGCCGATCAGCAGGGTCGCGTCAGCCTCCTCGCCGAGCGCCACGTGCTCCGCCTCGGGCAAGAGCACCTTCGTCAGCACGACAGAGGTCGCGCTCTCGGGAGTGACGGCGACGCGCCGCACCCGCTCGAGCGGGCGGCGGGAGACGAGCTGGATCGAGTCGACCGCACCCTCCGAGCCGACGCACAGCCGCGGGAGGATCTGCAGCCGGTCGGCGTTCCGTGCCCACTCGATCGACGAGATCGGCGCCAGGTCGAGCTCGCCCGCGATCAGGCGCCCGTTCAGCTCGGTCGGCACGCCGGTCACCTCCTCGATCTCGTGCTCGAGCCGGTAGAAGACCGGCGCCATGTTCGCGTAGGAGATCCTGCCGAGGCGGATCACGGCTACGACTCCCGGTGTACGACGAGGTGGGTCAGGGTCTCGAGCTCCTCGCGGTGGAGCTCGCCGTTCAGGCACGCGCGCGCCCTGCGCGCGTAGTCGAGCGCGAGCTCGCGCGACCGGTCGAGCGCGCCGGTGGCCGCCACCCGCACGAGCGCGCCCTCCTGCGGTCCGCCGGCCAGCGCGCGGCGCACGACCTCGTCTTCGCGGGCGGCGAGGATCAGCGGCAGCGTCGGCGTTCCCTCCCGGAGGTCGACTCCGGCGATCTTGCCGGTCTCGACCGTCTCACCGGCGCAGTCGAGGATGTCGTCCGTGATCTGGAACGCGATCCCCAGCGCGAGCCCGAACGCACCGAGCTCGTGCCTGCCGGCACCGAGCACGCAGGCCGCCTCGAACAGCTTCCCGGTCTTCAGGCTGCAGCGCGCGAGATACGCCTCGACCGTCGTATCGGGATCGTTCGCTTGACGCCGCTGCATCGCCTCGCCGCGGGCCAGAGAGAGCGCGGCCTCGGCAAGGAGCGAGACGGCGCGTGGGTCGCCCGTCGCCGCCAGCTCCGCGAACGCGCGGGCGAAGAGGAAGTCGCCGGTCGCGCGGGCGGCGGCAGGGCCGTAGGCCGACCAGGCGGAGGCGCGGCCGCGGCGGAACTCCGCGCCGTCGATCAGGTCGTCGTGCACGAGCGTCGCCATGTGCACGAGCTCGACCGCGACGCCCGCCGCCACCGACGGCGATGCGCCGGGCGGCGTCGAGAAGAAGACGAGCAGCGGCCGCAGACGCTTGCCGCCGGCGTGGAGCGCGTCCCGGGACACGGCGGCGACGACCCCCTCGTGGGAGGCGACTGTCTCGTCGAGCCGTTCCTCGAGTTCCTCGAGGTACTCGTCCAGCCCCGGCGTCTCGCGGATCGTCGCAAGGGCACTGGTCATCCCCGCTCCGGCGCCGGCAAAGCCGCCCCCTCCGCTCCTTGGTCGCCTCCGTCGAGCCTACGGCTCATCGCCGTCCCGGTGTGCAGCGCGACGATCCCGCCCGCGAAGGTCCGCCACTCGCCCCCTGCGAAGCCGGCCTCGCGCATCAGCGCCCCCAGCTCGTCAGGGCCGGGGAAGCGGCGCACGCTCGCCGGCAGGTAGGAGTAGGCGGCGCCGCCCTTCAGCAGCTTCCCGAGGAGCGGCACGATGCGATCGAACCAGAGGCGGTAGAACGGTGCGAGCAACCCCCGCGGCTGCGTGATCTCGAGCACGGCGACACGGCCTCCGGAGACGAGAACGCGGCGCAGCTCGGCGAGCGCACGCGGGAGATCGGCGACGTTGCGGACACCGAACCCGACCGTGGCCGCCTCGAAGGAGCCGTCCTCGAACGGCAGCGCGAGCAGGTCGCCCTCCACCCAGGTCAGGTCCGGGGCCTTGCGCCGGGCGCGCTCGAGCATCCCCGGCGAGAAGTCGAGCCCGGTCACGGTGCCGCCTGCCGTCCGCGCGGCGATCGCCAGATCTCCGGTGCCGCAGCACGCGTCCAGCACTCGGTCACCGGAGCGGACGACCGCCTGCGCGGTGATCCGGCGCCAGCGCAGATCGAGGCCCATCGTCATCACCCGGTTCATCACGTCGTAGACCGGAGCGATCCGGTCGAACATCGTCCGCACCTCGTTCGCCGGCAGCGTGCCGGCTGTCACGACTGGCCCCAGCGCTTGACGAGCGTGTTCTCCAGGCCGAGCTGGTCGAGCGCGCGCCCGGCGATGAAGTCGACGAGGTCGTCCACCGTCTCCGCCCCGTGGTAGAAGCCGGGCGCGAGGAAGAGGATCGTCGCCCCCGCCCGCTGGAGCGTCAGCATGTTCTCCAGGTGGATCGAAGAGAGCGGCGTCTCGCGTGGCATCACGACCAGCTTCCGCCCCTCCTTCAGCGCGACCGATGCCGCGCGATGGATCAGGTTCGACATCGCTCCCGAGGCGATCGTCCCCAGCGTGCCCATCGAGCACGGGCAGATCACGTAGGCGTCGACCTTGGCGGAGCCGCTCGCGTACGGCGCCTTCCAGTCGTTCGGGTCGTAGACGGTCACCTCACCGCGAGCGTGCTCGATGAAGCGCGCCAGCGTCTCGTCGCGGGAGAGCCGGGCGTTGCCGTAGAGCTCGGTCGCCAGCACCTCGATCCCCGCGGTGGACGCGCAGACGCCGACTTCGCAGTCTGCCTCGGTCAAGGCTTCGAGAATGCGGGCTGCGTACGGGGCGCCGGAGGCGCCGGTTACGCCGAGAAAGATG
This sequence comes from Gaiellaceae bacterium, assembly GCA_036564335.1. Classification (GTDB taxonomy): domain Bacteria; phylum Actinomycetota; class Thermoleophilia; order Gaiellales; family Gaiellaceae; genus DATBLE01. Next base: position 4,744 of record DATCPA010000016.1, on the reverse strand, counting down.
CGCACGGGCACGCCACACTAGTTGGCAAACGCCGCCGGGCGCGGCCCGTCGGCGTGCCTGGAGACCTCATTCTAGCTACTTGGGCCCCTTGGACGCCTCGAGGAAGGTCGCGATCTTCCTGATGTTCGCGTCGCCGAGCGACGCGAACGACGGCATCGGCGAGCCGGGAGTCGTCGACCGCGGATCGTTCAAGTGCTTGATCTGGAACGCGATCCCCTTGCCCTTCGCGCCCTCCTTCGAGAGGTCGGGCGCTCCCAGGTTCGAAGACCCGGTCCCGAGGTACGTGTGGCAGGTAAGGCACCCTGATTGCGCGAACAGCTTCGCCCCCGGCACGGCATTCGCCGGCAGGCCCTCCTTCTTCACCCAGGTCGGCACGGCGTTGATGAGCTCGGAGCCGAGCGCCTCCTTCGCGGTCGCGCCTTTGTAGGTGAGTGTGCCCATCGCGACCACGGTCAGGATCGTGATCACCACCGCCACCGGCCGCCGCGAGAGCCGCCGCTCGCGCCGCATGTCCAGGAACGGCAGCGCGAGCATCAGCACCATGATGATCGTCGGAATTCCGACCGTTCCCAGGATCACCGAGTCCGGCCATTTGAAGATCCGCAGCAGGTAGAAGAGGAAATAGAAGTACCAGTCGGGGCGGGGCACGAAGCTCGTCGTCCCCGGGTCGGCCTGGTCGCTGTACAGCGGGCCGAGCCAGCCGGCGCCCGTGCCGGTGTGGTCGCCCGGCGTCGTCCACTTCCAGACCACCGCCAGCGCGACGATCACGACGACGACGACGAGGCTCATCACCGTGTCGTGGAACATCGCGTACGGGTAGAACGGCTTCCCGCGCTTCTTGACGTCCTCCTTGTACTTCGCGAACTGCGCGCGGCGGGCCTGGAGGCTGGCGCTCGGCTTCGTGATCACGCCTCGGGCCTTCCTCGCGTGGTGGGAGCGATGAGTCCCGCCCGCGCCGGCGCCGGCGGCTCGGGCTCGATGTGCTCGGCGCCTGCGGCGTCCTTCGACCAGGGCGGCGAGCTGACGCCGAGGCGGATGACGAGGTACAGGTGCAGGCCGATCAGGGCGAAGATGAGACCGGGCGCGACGAGCATGTGCAGCGAGTAGAAGCGGGCAAGCGAGTCCGACCCGATCGCCGGGCCGCCCTGCAATATCGCTCCGAGTATCGAGCCGACGAACGGCCCGTTCGCAGTGATGTTCATGCCGACGACCGTCGCCCAGTAGGCCGTCTGGTCGTAGGGCAGCAGGTAGCCGGTGAAGCCCTCGAACATGCCGAGGATCAGCAGGATCACGCCGACGATCCAGTTCAGCTCGCGCGGGTACTTGTAGGCGCCGTACAGGAAGACCCGGGCCATGTGGAAGAAGAGCAGGATGATGAAGACGCTGGCGCCCCAGCGGTGCATCCCGCGCACGAGCCAGCCGAAGTCGACGTCGTTCGTGATGTGCTGGATCGAGCTGTAGGCCTCGGTCGGGGAGGGCTTGTAGAACATCGCCAGGATCACGCCGGTGATCGCCTGCACGAGGAAGGCGGTCAGCGTCGCGGAGCCGAGCGTGTGCGCCCAGCCGGTGTCGCCCGGCACCTTGCGGAAGAGGAAGTACTTGACCCCGCCGACGAGGCCCGAGCGCTCCTCGAGCCAGTCGAGCGGATAGAGCACCATCCCTTCGACCTGCTTGCGGCGCGCTGATTTCGCCATTACGCCCTGATCTCCGGGATCGGCCAGAGCCAGAACTCGGGGCCGGCGACGTGCTGGCCCGGGTTGTGCAGCGGGTACTTCTTGATCCGCGCGTCCTTGCCCGTGCCCTTGACCTTGTCGACGCTGTACGCGCTGCCGAGGATCAGCCGGCCGTTCTTGATCGAGTACTCGTAACGGTCGAGCGCGCGCACCGGCGGGCCGGCGGTGCGATTGCCCTCGGTGTCGTACTGGCCGCCGTGGCACGGGCAGCCGAAGCCGGCCGGCTGCGCCGGGGTCAGCTTCAGCAACTCGATCCCCGCCTTGTCCGTGACCAGACGGCTGGGCTTGGCGTCCACCGGGCCGTTCGGCTGGACGGGGCAGCCGAGGTGGGCGCACCGATTCGACAGGATCGTGAAGCTCGGCTTGCCGGTGAGCAGGCCGTTGTAGCGGATGTACGCGGTGCGGCGCGAGACCTCGCCTTGCTTCGGGTCCTCCACGAAGGTCGTGATCACGAACTTGCCCGAGGGGAAGTCGGTCAGGGGGCCCAGGTCGATGTCCTGGAACTTCGCGCCCTCGAGGGAGGAGGCGACGAGCAGGCCCAGCGGCGGGACGGTGACGACGCCGCCGATCACGGCTCCGAGCCCGAGGGTCGCGCCCTCGAGGAACTTGTTGCGCGGGAAGCGCTCCGAGTACGTCGACTCGGCCTCGACGGGGGCGGCGGTCGCCGCGCCGGCCGCGGCGGCTTCGGGCGGCGGCGGGGGCTCTGCGCGGGACATGCCGCCGGAGAGGTCGCGGACCCAGAGGAAGCCGAAGAAGAGCGCGATCGCCCCGCCGACCGCAACCGCGGGCCAGCTGACGATCAGGCCGACGAGCAGGCAGGCGAGGCCGACGGCGAATCCGACCGGATACAGGGTCGGAGCGGGAACATGCGGCCGATCGACGCCTGGACGAGATTCCAACTTCGTAACGCCTCCTACTCGCTTACCAGTGGATTCAAACGCTCGCTTGTGCGCCGTGTCAACGACGTATCACTTGCCGCAACGGCGCCAACTATGACGTATCTGCGTCCAGCCCGTACTCCTGCCATCGCCGGTCGACGAGCGCCCTGACCTCGGCGCTCATCTCGATCTCCGGCGGCCACTCGCGCGTGCCCTCCGCAGGCCCCTTGTGGGTGGCGTCGATACCGAGCTTTCCGCCGACAAACTGGAGCGTCGGCGCGTGGTCGAGGTGGTCGAGCGGGCCCTCCGAGAGGAGCACGTCGCGCTTCGGATCGACGTTGGCGCAGACCCGGAAGAAGACCTCCTCGTAGTCGTGGACGTCCACCCACTCGTCCACGACCACGACGCACTTGGTCAGGCTGAGCAGGCCAAGGCCCCAGACCGCGTGCATGACCTTCTGCGCGTGGCCCGGGAACGCCTTGCGGATCGAGACGATGACGCAGTTGTGAAACGCGCCCGCGACCGGCAGGTCGTAGTCGACGATCTCGGGAACCGACATCCGCACCGCCGGCAGGAAGATCCGCTCGGTCGCCTTCGCCAGCCACGCGTCCTCGGCCGGAGGCTTGCCGACGACGATCGACGGATAGATCGCGTCACGGCGCATCGTCAGCGCAGTGACGTGGAAGACCGGGAACGGCTCCGGCGGCGAGTAGTAGCCGGTGTGGTCGCCGAAGGGGCCCTCGGTCCCCTCGTTCCCCGCCTCGACGTAGCCCTCGAGCACGATCTCTGCGGCCGCGGGCACCTCGAGCTCGATCGTCTTCCCCCTGACGAGCTCGACCGGCTCGCCGCGCAGGAAGCCGGCGAGCATCAGCTCGTCGATGTGCTTCGGGAGCGGCGCCGACGCCGCGTAGGTCGTGACCGGGTCGAGCCCGAGCGCGACCGCCACCTCGAGACGGCCCTCCGTGGCGAGGTAGTCCATCCGCCCGTCCTTGTGGATCTGCCAGTGCATGAAGGTCGACCGGCGGTCGCGCTTCTGCATCCGGTACATGCCGACGTTGCGGCTGCCCGTACGCGGATCGCGTGTGATCACCGCCGGCAGCGTGATGAACGGCGCCGCGTCCCCCGGCCAGCAGGTCTGGATCGGCAGGACGTCCAGGTCGACCTCGTCTCCGGTTAGCACGATCTCCTGGCAGGGTCCGCTGCGTACCGACTTCGGCATCGAGTCGGCGATCGACTTCAGCTTCGCGAGGCCCTTCACCTTCTCGACGAGCCCCTGCGGGGGTTGCATCTCGAGCACGTCCTCGAGCTTCGTCGCCACGTCGTCGAGGTCCTGGACGCCGAACGCGAGGCACATGCGCCGCTCCGTCCCGAACTGGTTGATCAACAGCGGGTGAGAGGATCCCTTCGGGTTCTCGAACAGGAGCGCGGGCCCCCCGGACTTGACCGTCCGGTCGACGATCTCGGTCACCTCGAGGTGCGGATCGACCTCGGCCGAGACGCGGACGAGCTCGCCCTCGCGCTCGAGCAGCGCGATCCAATCGCGGAGATCGGCCGGAGGCGCCACGCGCGTCAGTCTAGGGCGACGTGCAGCAGCCGGGTCGAGCCCTCGGTGTCGGTGAAGAGCAACGTCACCAGGCCAGACGGAATCTGCCCACGGAGCAATCATGTGGACCGTGCGCGTGTATGTGACGGGTGCAAGCAGGCGAGCGTCGGCTGGGATCAGGCTGAGCTCTGCTCGAGCCTCGCGCCGACCATCGCGTCGGCGGCCCGGGCGCTCGGTGGGCTGGCCGTGACCGCCTCGAGGAACGCCTCGCGGAGCGCAAGCAGCCTCGCCGGGGTCTTCGCAGTGACCGTCGCCGTGCGTGGCACGTCGCCCAGCAGGGCGATCTCTCCGAACGCGTCGCCGCGGCCGAGCGTGGCGGTCGGGGCGCCGTCCACCGTCACCTCTAGCTCGCCTTCGGCAACGATGTAGAACTTGTCGCCGGGGGTCGCCCTGCCCGGATGACAACCGTCCCGGCGGGAACGCTCAGGGGCTCGAGCTGCGCCGCCAGCCGTTCGAGCGTGGACTCCGGTAGAGGCGCAAAGATGGGGATCTCCGCCAGCAGCTCCACCTCGGGTGGCGCGGGCGATTCG
>DATCPA010000046.1:0-14887 GCA_036564335.1 Gaiellaceae bacterium | reverse complement strand
GGCCATGAGCGTGGCGACGGCTTCGCCGGCGCCGGAGCGGGAAAAAGAGCGGAGGCGCCGGCTTACCCGGCGTCGGAGCGGGTCATGGAGCCTCTCTACAGGCCGGAAGGAGTCGAGGAGCGCTGGCAGCGGACCTGGGAGGAGGAGGGTCACTACAACGCGGACCCGGATCCGAAGCGGAAGAGCTTCGCGATCGCCCACCCGCCGCCGAACGTCACCGGCGACCTGCACCTCGGCCACGCGCTGCAACTGTCGCTCGCGGACACGATCGTCCGTACGCGGCGAATGCAGGGCTACAACGTGCTGTTCCAGCCCGGGTTCGACCATGCGGGCATCTCAACCCAGAACGCGGTCGAGAAGCATCTCGCCGCGCAGGGAAAGACGCGGCAGGATCTCGGGCGCGAGGCGTTCGTGGAGCTGGTCTGGGAGTGGCTGCGCGAGTACGGCGGCAAGATCATGTTCCAGTTCAGGCGGATCGGCGCCTCGCTCGACTACCGGCGCGAGCGCTTCACGATGGACGATGCGTACGTCCGCGCGGTGATGCGCTTCTTCGTCCATCTGCACCGCAAGGGGTGGATCTACCGTGCGAATCGGATCATCAACTGGTGCCCGTTCCACCAGACCGCCCTCTCGGACCTCGAGGTCGCCCACGAGGACGTCGACGACGTGCTCACGTACGTCCGCTATCCGCTCGCGGACGGCTCGGGCTCGATCACGATCGCCACCGTGCGGCCGGCGACGATCCTGGCCGACGTTGCCGTCGCGGTTCATCCCGACGACGAGCGGTACCGCGAGGTGATCGGCAAGGAGGCGATCGTGCCGGTGGTCGAGCGGCGCGTGCCGGTGATCGCCGACGAGCGCGTCGAGCGGGACTTCGGCACCGGGGCGCTGAAGGTGACGCCCGGCCACGATCCGCTCGACTACGAGATCGGCCGCGATCACGATCTGCCGGAACTGACCGTGATCGGCGCGGACGGGCTGATGAACGACGAGGCGGGCGAGCTCGCCGGCCTCACGCAGGAGGAGGCCGACGAGCGCGTGCTCGCCTGGCTGAAGGAGCACGGGCAGCTGGAGAAGCGCGAGTCGTATCGCCACACGGTCGCGCTCTGCGATCGCTGCAAGACCCGCATCGAGCCGCGCATCTCCCTGCAGTGGTGGTGTGCGATGGACGAGCTGAAGAAACCGGCGCTCGAGGCGCTGCGCGCGGGCCGCGTGCGCTACCACCCGGAGTCGCAGCACCGCTTCGCGGTCGAGTCGCTCGAGGATGCGCCCGACTGGAACATCTCCCGGCAGATCTGGTGGGGGCACCAGCTGCCCGTCTGGGAGTGTCCGGACGGGCATCTGACCGTCGAGGAGACCGAGCCGGAGGCCTGCGCGGAATGCGGCTCGCGTGAGCTGACACGCTCGACGGACGTCCTCGACACCTGGTTCTCGTCGGCGCTGTGGCCCTTCGCCACGCTCGGCTGGCCGGACGACACCGACGATCTGCGGACGTTCTACCCGGGCGACCTCAACACGACCGCCCGCGACATCATCCGCCTCTGGGAGAACCGGATGATCTTCAGCGGCCTCGAGCTGATGGGCGAGGTTCCCTTCCGCGATGTCGTCATCCACTCCCTCGTGCACGCGCCGGCGGGTGGCCGAATGTCGAAGAGCCTCGGCACGGGGATGAACCCGCTCGCACTGATCGAGACGTACGGAGCCGACGCGACCCGCTACGGCCTGATGAAGATGGCCTCGTCCCAGGACGTCCGCTTCTCGGAGGGAGCGATCGAGGAGGGTCGGAAGCTGGCGAACAAGCTCTGGAACGTGGCGCGACTGATCCTGCAGGCGGCGGAGGGCGCCGAGCCTGATGAGCGGCCGAAGACACTCGAGGAACGCTGGATCCTCGCGCGGCTCTCGCAGGCCCAGCGCGACGCCGAGCGGCTGCTGGGCGAGTTCGACTTCTCGCACCTCGTGCTCGAGCTCTACCGGCTCACCTTCGACGACTTCTGCGACTGGTACGCGGAGGCGATCAAGCCGCGGCTCTACGACGGCGACGCAGACGCGCGGGCGACGGCCCTGGCGGCACTGGAGCGGCTCCTGAAGCTACTGCACCCGGCCATGCCCCACGTGACCGAGGAGATCTGGACGAACCTGCCCGCCCGGGAGTCGCGGCTGATCGTCGCGCCGTGGCCGGAGGCCGGCGACGAAGGGGAGGCCGGTGCGCTGCAGCGGGTGCAGGAGGCGGCGGCGACGTTCCGCCGCAGCGGGGTGCTCGTGCCGCTCGAGGGCGAGGAGGAGCGGATCTTCGAGGTCGTCGTCAAGCCCGAGCGGCAGAAGGCGAACGGCAACGCCGACGCCGAGCGCGAGCGGCTCCAGGGCGAGATCGCCCGGGCAGAGGCGATGCTCGCCAACGACCGCTTCGTCCAGAGCGCTCCGGCCGCGGTCGTCGAGGCGGAGCGGGAGAAGCTCGCGCGCTACCGTCGCGAGCTGGATGCCATCTCAGGCTGACTGGATCGCCTCGCTCGCGCCGTGGCCCGAGGAGTTCGGGCTCGAGCGGATGCGCGCGCTGCTGGCAGACCTCGGCGACCCCCAGGAAGCCTTCCCGGCGATCCACGTCGTCGGGACGAACGGCAAGTCGACGACCACCCGGCTGACGGCCGCGCTGCTCCGCGGCGAAGGGCTGCGTGCGGGCGCCTACACCTCGCCGCACGTCGCCGGCTGGCACGAGCGGCTCGACACCGACGCGGAGGGCTTCGCGCGCGCGGTTGCGCGCGTGCGGCCCGCGGCCGAATGCACCGGTGCCACACAGTTCGAGGCCCTGACCGCGGCGGCGCTCGCCGACTTCGCCGATCGGGGCGCGGATACGGCGGTGGTCGAGGCGGGGCTCGGCGGCCGGCTCGACGCGACGAACGTCCTGCGAGCTCCCGTCGTCGTGCTCACGAACGTCGGCCTCGAGCACACGCAGTGGCTGGGGGAGACGCGCGAGGAGATCGCGGCCGAGAAGCTGGCCGTCGTCCAGACGGGAGCGGCCGTCGTCCTCTGTGAGGCGGAGTGGGACCCGCTCGCCCGGTCGTCGGGCGCGGCCACGACTGTGCTCACCGGCCGCAGCAATCTCGCCCTGGCCGTCTCCGCGGCCGAGACCTTCCTGGGCGCGCCTGTCGACTCCTCGAGCGCGGACGCCGTCCAGCTACCGGGCCGCCTCGAGCGCCGCGGCGAGGCACCGCTCGAGATCTGGGACGGGGCCCACAACCTCGACGGCGTCGGTTGGCTGCTCCCGCGCCTCCCCGACCGCCGCTACGTCGTCGTTGCGTCGATCCTCCGCGACAAGAACGTCGAGGGCATGCTCGCCGCATTGTCCGCTCTCGGCGACACTGTCGTCACGACGGCGTCGGCTCAACCCCGCGCGCTGTCCGCCGATGAACTTGCAACCCTTGCGAGGCGATGGTTCGAGAGGACGGAGACGGAGCGGGACCCAGGCGCCGCGCTCGCGCGCGCACGGTCGATCGCGGGCCCGGACGGCGCCGTCCTCGTCACGGGGTCCCTGTACCTGCTCGCGGATCTCGCCGGGCTCCCCGAAGACGTACGATCAGGCGCGGACGGCTCAGCGTCTACGTCTTCGCCGCGATCGTGATCACGGCATTTGCAGGAATCGCGTTCGCGGCGGGGTACGTCGTCGGGAAGCTCCTGCTGTGACGAGATGACCCACTTACTCTTCGCCGACACGACGACCACGACCACGACCAACGACGGCGTATTCAACGGCGTCAACGACTTCTTCAACTCCGGGACGTGGCTTGTCATCCGCAACCTGGCGATCTTCCTCGTCGCCGTCTTCTGGCTCGCGAGCGTCTACTGGGTCTACAAGGACGCCCGCCGCCGGGTGGCGGACCCGTGGCTGGTGGCGATGGCGACAGTGCTCGGCGCAGTGCCGTTCGTCGGGCCGCTCATCTACATGTTCTTCCGGCCGCCGGAGTACCTCGAGGACGTGCGCGAGCGCGAGCTCGAGATCCGCGCGATGGAGGCACGGCTCGATCGGCGCGACCTGCACTGTCCCGTCTGCCGCGCCGAGGTCGAGCCCGAGTTCCTGATCTGCCCCGTCTGCACGACGAAGCTGAAGCAGGCCTGCGTCACCTGCAAGGCCCCGCTCGAGCCGCTCTGGCAGGTCTGCCCGTTCTGCGAGACGCCGATCGTCCGGCGCACGGGCGTGTACGACGAGGCGTTGGCACTCACCTCCGACGAGCCGCTGCGAACACCGCGAGCACCGCGGCGCCGGCGGCGCCGGGTCGGCGAAGGCACCGCCGAGTAGACTCGGGCGCGTGCTCGAGCGGACTCTCGTCCTGATCAAGCCGGACGCCGTCAAGCGCGGACTGGCCGGTGCGATCCTCGACCGCTTCGAGGCGCGAGGCCTCGTCATGCGTGCCGGCAAGCTGGTCACCGTCGATCGCGACCTCGCCGAGAGCCACTACGCGGAGCACAGCGAGAAGCCGTTCTTCGGAGAGCTGGTCGACTTCATCACCTCGGCGCCGACGCTCGCGCTCGTCCTCGAGGGCGAGGGCGCAATCGCGGTCGTCCGCTCGACGATGGGCGCGACCAACCCGGCGGACTCGGCGCCGGGGACGATCCGCGGCGACCTCGCGCTCTCGATGCCGGACAACCTCGTCCACGGCTCCGATTCGCCGGAATCCGCGGAGCGCGAGATCGGGCTCTGGTTCGGCGATGAGCTCGCCTGACGCACTCCGGAACCGCGCGCAGCGGGACCGGACGAGCGACGAGTACTGGCCCGTCGAGGAGATGTGGAAGGCGTGCAAGGCGCCGTGAGCGCCTCGCCCGCGCCGCCGATCCTGCTCGCCTCCACCTCGCCCCAGCGGCGAGCGATCCTCGAGCAGCTGGGGCTGCCCTTCGAAGTCGTCGCGCCGCGCTACGAGGAACATGACGCGCCGGACGCCGACCCGGTGTCGCTCGTCCGCGAACATGCCCGCGGCAAGGCTCGCTCCGTCGCGGACGGGGCCGGCGATCGGCCGGTGCTCGGAGTCGACACCACGGTCGTCTGCGCCGGCCGCGTCTACGGCAAGGCGAACGGCCCCGAGGCCGCCGCCGAGATGCTCGAGGCGCTGGCCGGCGCGACGCACGAGGTCGTGTCGGGGCTCTGCCTGGTCACCCCCGGTTGGGAGGAGCTCGACCACGAGATCACGCGAGTGACGTTCCGCCCCCTGACGGCGCGCGACATCGCGTCGTACGTCGGGTCGGGTGAGTGGCAGGACCGCGCGGGTGCGTATGCGATCCAGGGCCTCGGCGCCACGCTCGTCCAGCGGATCGAAGGCGACTACCTGAATGTGGTCGGCCTTCCCGCAGCCCTCCTCGTCCGCCTGCTGGCCGGACGCTTTGCAGGGCTTTACGGACTCGGCTAGTACACTGGCGTTCCCTGTGGGTCTCTTCGATCACCTGACCGGATTCGGCGGTCGCGACATGGCCGTCGACCTCGGCACCGCGAACACGCTGGTCTACGTCCGCGGCCGTGGGATCGTGCTCTCGGAGCCTTCCGTGGTCGCGATCGACCAGCGCACGGGCGAGGTGCACGCTGTGGGAGTCGAGGCCAAGCGCATGCTCGGCCGCACCCCGGGCACGATCACCGCAATCCGCCCGCTGAAGGACGGCGTCATCGCCGACTTCGACGTGACCGAGCAGATGCTCCGTCACTTCATCCAGAAGGTCCACCAGAACCGCTTCGCCCACCCTCGCGTGGTCGTCTGCGTGCCCTCCGGCGTCACCGGTGTCGAGCGGCGCGCCGTGGAAGAGGCGACGCTGAGCGCTGGCGCGCGGCAGGCCTACCTGATCGAGGAGCCGATGGCCGCCGCGATCGGCGCCGGCCTGCCGATCAGCGAGCCGACGGGAAACATGATCGTGGACATCGGCGGCGGCACCACCGAGGTCGCCGTGATCTCGCTGGGCGGCATCGTCGTCTCGCAGAGCCTGCGCGTCGGCGGCGACGAGATGGACGAGGCGATCATCAACTACGTCAAGCGTGAGTACAAGCTGCTCATCGGCCTGCAGACGGCCGAGGAGATCAAGCTCGAGGTGGGCTCGGCGTGGGGGATGACCGAGGAGGTGCAGGCGGAGGTCCGTGGGCGCGACCTCGTCAGCGGCCTGCCGAAGACGATCATCCTCTCGTCGGAGGAGGTCAGGCACGCGCTCGAGGACCCCGTCAACCAGATCATCGATGCGATCAAGTCCACGCTCGACAAGACGCCGCCGGAGCTCTCGGCCGACATCATGGACCGCGGGATCGTCCTCGCCGGCGGCGGCGCGCTGCTCCACGGCCTCGACGAGCGGCTGCGCCACGAGACGCACATGCCGATGCACCTGGCCGAGTCGCCGCTGACGTGCGTCGCGGTCGGCTCGGGCCGGAGCCTCGAGGAGTTCGACGTCATCCACCGCACGCAGCGCAAGGGTCGCGGCCGCTCAATGTACAGCAGCAACCATCGTCCCTAGCGGGGCCGCGACCGAAAGTAGGTGCGCACCGGCGGGCTTTGCCCGGCGGTGCTGCGGCAGGTAGAGCGTCGCGGCACTCCATGTACAGCAGCAACCACCGCTGAGCGACCCGCCGGGCTCTCGCCTACACTAAGGCGTTCGGTGCCCCGCAACAGGTCAGTGCGTGTGGCGGCGATCGGCTCACCCGTCCAGCGGCCCGGCTCGTCCACGCAGTCAGCTCGTTCGAGCGCCGTCGGCAGACGGCGACTCGTTGTCGCGCTGCTCACGATCGTCTCGCTGGCGCTCGTCACGGTCTACTTCCGCGAGTCCGACGGCGGTGTGCTGCACGGTTTCCAGAGCACGGGCGCGAGCATCTTGCGTCCCTTCGAGGTGGGTGCCGAGCGGGTCGCGCGGCCCTTCCGCGACGCCGCCTCCTGGTTCGGGGGACTGATCGACGCGAAGTCCGAGAACGCGAAGCTGAAAGAGCAGATCGAGGCCCTCCGCCAGCAGATCATCCTCACCCAGTCCGCCGTCAGGGAAAACGCCCAGCTGAAGGCGCTGCTCGACTACCTCGAGGGGCCACGCTTCCCGCAGGACTACCGGTCGGTCGCCGCCCGCGTGATCGCCCGCGCGCCGAACCAGTTCGAGCAGCAGATCGTCGTCTCTGCCGGCAAGAACGACGGCATCTCCAAGCACGACGCCGTGGTCACCGCCGACGGGCTCGTCGGCGAGGTGACGAAGGTCGCCAACAACGTCGCCCAGGTCACGCTACTCACCGACGAGACGAGCGCGGTCTCGGCGCTCGATATCAGCACCAACGCGGCGGGGATCGCGCAGCATGGAGGACGCTCGAGCTCGTCGCTCACGCTGGACCGCGTGACGAAGGACCAGATCGTCAATCGCGGGGACGTGATCGTCACCTCCGGCTTCCGCTCCGGCGCCCTGAGCTCGCTCTACCCGCGCGGGATCCCCATCGGCTCCGTGACCAGCGTCGGCCAGAGCGACACCGATCTCTACAAGCAGATCCAGCTCGACTCGTTCGTTGACTTCTCGCAGCTCGAGGCCGTGATCGTGCTCGTCAAGAGGCCGGAGGCGAAGTAGTGCTCGACTGGGGTAAGTCCGCCGCGCTCGTCTTCGTCGCCGCGATCCTGCAGGTGTCCGTGTTCTCGACCGTGACGATCCTGAACGGGACCTCCGACCTGCTGCTGGTCGTGATCATCTGTATCGCGCTCCTACGCGGGTCGATCGCCGGGGCTGTGATCGGCTTCTGGGGTGGTCTGCTCGTCGACACCGCCAACCTCGAGACGCTCGGCGTTACCTCGCTCCTGCTGAGCGTCGCGGGGTACTGGATCGGCCGCTACGGCGAGACGACCGGTCGCGAGCGCACGCACGCGCCCTTCGTCTCGGTGGCGGTGATCACCCTCCTGTACGCCGTCGGCTCGCTGGCGTTCCGCTTCGTGCTCGGCGACCCTGCGCCTGCGCGCGCCGTCCTCTGGGGCACGCTCTTCCAGGGGATCGCGCTGAACCTCATCCTGACCTGGCCGGTGTACGCGCTCACCCGGATCGTGTTACCGCCGTTCTACCGGCGAGAACGCATCGAGAGGATCCAGGCGATTGGCTAGCCCGGGCTCTCGTGCCGGCCGCTTCCTCCCGCCCGACCCTCGGGTCGAGGAGCCGTACCTCTTCACTCCCAGGACGGCCCTGCGCATCGCGATCCTCGGAGCGATCGCGCTCGTCGTCTTCGCCGTGCTCCTGCTGCGGCTCTGGTCCCTGCAGATCCTCTCCGGCGCGAAGTACTACGCCGCCGCGCAGAACAACCAGCTGCGCACGGTCAAGATCGAAGCCGCGCGTGGGCCGATCCTCGACCGGATGGGCCGGGTCCTCGTTACGAACGTCGCCGGCACCGCCGTCGAGGTGCTGCTGGCAGACCTCCCGAAGCAGGGGCGCTACGCGGAGATGAAGCGGCTCGCGAAAGTGCTAAACGTGCCGCTGCCGCGGGTCATCGCCCGGCTCGAGCAGCGGAAGGGCGACCCGCTGACGCCGGTGACGATCCAGGTCGCCGTGCACGAGCCGCAGGTCGCGTACCTCTCCGAGCACGCGCGGGAGTTCCCTGGCGTGCAGGTCAGACAGACGTACCTGCGCAAGTACAACAGCGAGGCGCTGCTCGCCCACATCCTCGGCTACACGGGGGAGATCTCGCCCGGTCAGCTGAAGGACTTGCGCTCGCAGACCTACAACTGTGGCGGCGGTCCGGTCAGGTACACGGCGGGCGACCGCATCGGCGAAACCGGTGTGGAGTCCCAGTACGACACGTACCTGCGGGGCTGTCCCGGGGCCAAGGAGTTTCGGGTCGACTCGCTCGGCGTGAGACGAACCCCGGTCGTGCTGCGCGACGACGCTCGGCCAGGCAACGCGATCCGGCTGACGGTCGATATCTCGCTCCAGCGCGCGGCCGAGCGGGCGCTCCATTACGGGATTCGCCTCGCCCACCAGGACAACCACTGGCTTGCGGACGGCGGTGCGATCATCGCCATGAACCCGAACGACGGCGCGATCCTGGCCATGGCCTCCGCGCCGACCTACAAGCCGAGCATCTTCGTCGGCCGGACGAGCCCCAAGAAGCTCGCGCCGCTCCTCAACCAGGCGATCGCCAAGAAGGACAACTACCCGGCTCTCAACCGCGCGGTCGCCGGCGTCTATCCGCCGGGCTCGACCTTCAAGCCGGTGACGGCCCTGGCGGCGATGGAGGCGCGCCTCGTCTCGCCATACCAGACGATCCCGTGCACGCCGAAGTTCGAGGTGCACGGCCAGGTGTTCAAGAACTGGGACCCGTACGCCAACGAGCCGATGACGTTGCCGCAGGCGATCGGCGCCTCCTGCGACACCTACTTCTACAACCTCGGCTACGCCTTCTACGCGCAGCCTGCCGACCAGGGGCCGCTGCTGCAGGGCTGGGCGAGCCGATTCGGGTTCGGCGAGAAGACCGGCATCGACGTCGGGCCCGAACAGGCCGGCCTCCTCCCGACGCCCGACTGGCGGAAGGCCACCTACACGAAGAAAACCGACCCGTGCTGCTGGGAGATCGATCGGCTCTGGAAGCCGGGCGACTCGATCCAGCTCGCGATCGGCCAGAAAGACATGCTCGTCACGCCGCTCCAGATGACGCGCTTCTACGCGCTGATCGCCAACGGCGGCTACCTCGTCACGCCGCACGTCGTCGCCGCGATCGAGGAGCCCGGCAACCCGCCACGCTCGCACCCCATCAACCCGCAGATCCCACCGCGCGTGTTCCAGGACTCAGCCGCGCTGGCCGTGGTCCGTGACGGCCTCTACCGCGCGACCCACGCCTCCTACGGGACGGCGACGTCGGTGTTTGGCAGCTTCCCGATCTCGATCGCCGGCAAGACCGGGACGGCCGAGAAGGTCGTGCAGCCTCCGGGGTACGCGAAGCCGCTCCTGCAGGACCAGTCGTGGTGGTGCGGCTATGGCCCCGCGGACAAGCCGAAGCCCGATCTCGTCGTCTGTGTCGTGATCGAGAACGGCGGTCACGGCGGCACCGCCGCGGCGCCTGCCGCCCTCCAGGTCTTCGAGCACTACTTCCATACGCAGGCGCCCCCGATCGGGACGATCTACTCCGACTAACGATGACTCCGGCAACCTCCTCCACACCTCTGGCGGCTGCAAAGCGGCGCCAGGCGTCGTCCTCAGTCGCACCCGTACTGGGAAGTACGGGTGCTCCCTGCGTCCTACCCTGGCTTGCTTTTCGCTCGCCAGAGGCGCGGTAAGGTCGCCGGAGCCATCGTGGCCGACGTCGTCTACGGCGCCAGCTCCAGGTCCCGCGCGCGGGCCCGCCGGCGCGAGCTCGTCCAGGCGGCGCCGCTCTTTGCGCGACTCGACTGGATGATGCTTCTCGCCGTCGCAGGGATCGTCGCCTATGGGCTCTGGGTGATCTCGGGGATAACGCGCGACGACGTTCCCGGCGATTCCACGTACTACGTCTACCGACAGTTCGTCTTCGTCGCGCTCGGCGTGCTCGCGCTCGTCGTCGGCATCGTCATCGACCCCGAGCTCTACCGCCGCTTCCAGAAGCACATCTACCTGGGGACGCTGATCCTCTTTCTGATCGTCTTCCTTTCCGGGGCGGTGGCGCGCGGCTCGAGGCGCTGGATCGACCTCGCCTTCTTCCGCTTCCAGCCCTCCGAGTTCGGGAAGCTGCTCGTCGTCCTGGCCCTGGCAGGATTCCTCGCCGATCGCTACCGGCGCCTGGACGATCCACGGACCGTGCTCGCGGCGATCGGGCTGGCAGTCCCACCGATCGTGCTCGTCTTCATCCAGCCCGACATCGGCTCCGCGCTCGTCTACGTCGCCGCGCTCGGCGCCCTCCTGTTCGTCGCGGGCACACGCTGGCCACACCTCGTCGTGGTCTGGGCGGTGACGGCGCTGGCGATCGTCACGGTGCTGTGGCTGTTGCCGGCAGCGGGCATGGACGTGCTCCAGCCGTACCAGAAGAACCGTCTGACGGGCTTCCTGCATCCGGACCAGGATCCGCGGGGCTCGACGTACAACGTCACTCAGTCGATCACCGCAGTCGGCTCCGGCGGCACGAACGGCAGGGGCGTGCAGGGGGCGACCCAGACGAACCTCAACTATCTGCCCGAGCACGCAACCGACTTCGCGTTCGCGTCGCTCGCGGAGCAGCAGGGGTTCCTCGGCGCCGGATTCCTCCTGATGCTGTACCTGCTCGTGGTCTGGCGGGGATTGAAGGTGGTGACGGTGGCCCGAGACGCGTTCTCGGCGATCGCGGCCGCCGGCATCGTGTTCGCGTTTCTCTTCCAGATCTTCGTCAACGTGGGGATGACGATCGGGATCGCCCCTGTGACCGGGATTCCCTTGCCGATGGTCAGCGTCGGTGGGTCGTCGATGGTTGCGAATCTGCTGGCGATCGGCGTGCTCCAGGCGATCTATGCGCGTGGGGGCGGCCGCAGCCGGCCGGGGCGCCGGTAGTGTCGAAGACGTCGCTGCCGGTCAAGCCCGCCGCTGTCCTCGGCGTCCTCAGGGAGCTGCGCGCATCGGCCAAGCGGGACGAGCCCCTCGTTGTCTCGGGCGCGAAAGAGCTGGTGGGCGTGTTGCGCCGCGAGCTCGCGCGCGGAGGAGTCGGGGCGGCCATCCGCGAGCAGGGGCCGCTCGAAGGGGCCGCTGCACTCGTGCACGTCCTCGCAGGCGCGATAGACGCCGACGACGAGCAGACGCTGAAGGCGGCGGCGCGGTTGCGGATCCCGATCGTGGCGGTCATGACCGGCCCGGAGGAACCCGCGCATGTGCCTTACGTGCTCGACGAGAACGTCGTGCGGGTCGGGAGCGGCACCGGCTTTCCGGTCGAGGAGATCGCCGGGCGGCTCGCGCGCGCTCTCGGCGAGGCAGGCACGCCGCTGGCCGCGCGGCTCCCGGTGTTGCGGCGCGCAGTCTGCGAGCAGCTGATCCGCAAGTTCTCGCGGCAGAACGCGATCGTCGGCGTGGCTGTCTTCGTCCCCGGCGCCGACCTGCCCGTGCTGACGCTCAACCAGGTGCGGCTCGTGCTCCGCATCGCCGATGCGTACGGCTTCGAGATCGACAAGGAGCGCCTGCCCGAGGTGCTCGGCGTGGTCGGCTCCGGGCTCGGTTTCCGGGCAGTCGCCCGGCAGGCGATCGGCGCGGTGCCGGTTGTCGGCTGGGCGATCAAGGGCGCGGTTGCGTACGCCGGGACTCGCGCGCTGGGCGAGGCGGCGATGCGCTACTTCGAGCGCCGCGCGCCCGTCACGCGGGTCGCCGGCGACCGCACGATCTTCCCGCGCTAGAGGATTTCGCCAGGGGTCCGTCCGACGCAGGTCCTAGCATCGCGGCCGTCAGCGACGGGAGGTGCTCGCAGTGACCGACCAGCACGAGGCGGAGGAGCTGCTCATGATCGAGGAGGCCGACGCATGGTTCGAGTACCTCGAGGCGACGCGTAACCAGTCGGAGACGCGCTACCGCGAAGTCGAGCCGTGGGCGTGGGCCCGCTTGAACCAGCGACTGCGCGCGATTCGCACCCGCCGGGCGAAGCTCCGGCCCGCCGCCTAGCCTTCCTCGGGCCGTGCGACGGGGGTCTCCGGGCCTCCTGCTACGCTGACGAGCGAGGCATCAATGCCGAGCTCTTTCAACTACTACAAGCTGCGCGCCGGCGCCCTGCTTTCAGGGCCTGAGCCGTGTTCATGGGCTTCACCCGCTTCGCGGGTAATGCCGTGTTCATGGGGTTCACCCGCCTCGCGGGTCATGCCGTGGCGCGCGCATGACAAGGAGAATTCATTTGCCCCTGCCATTTTTTCGCAGGAACAAGAAGACGCAGGAGCAGCCCGCCGCCGAGAAGGCGCCGGCTGCCGTAGTCCAGACACCACCTAGAACGGAACAGCCCACCGCCGCGCCCGCAGAGGGCGACGGCGCAGCCAAGAGCAGACGGCGTCGCGGCAGCCGCGGCGGTCGGAACCGTCGCAAGACGCCCGCCGGGACAATCGGCGCGACGGCGACCGCGACCGAGACAGCCGCGCCGAAATCGAGGCAGCCCCAGCGGCAGAAGTCCCAGAAGGAAGGGACGAAGGACGACGCAAAGCCGGCCGAGCGGCAGCGCCGCCCGAATACCCGGCGCCGCCAGGCCCCACGGCGGGCGCCCCTGCCGGCCGCAAAGCGGGAGCTGCTCGTCTCGGTAGACGTCTCCGAGAAGCGCGTGGCCGTGCTCGAGGACGATCGCGTCGCCGAGGTCTACCTCGAGCGGCCGGAGCGCCGCTCAATCGCCGGGAACATCTACAAGGGCGTCGTCGACAACGTATTGCCCGGGATGGAGGCCGCGTTCGTCGAGATCGGCCTCGAGAAGAACGGATTTCTGTTCGTGGACGAGATCGTCGGCCCCGAGCTCGAGGGCCGCCGGCCGCGGGGCCGCCGGATCACGGACTTGATCAGCCGAGGCGAGGAGGTGCTCGTCCAGGCGGTCAAGGATCCGATGAAGACGAAGGGCGCGCGCCTGACGACCGACATCTCGCTGCCCGGTCGCTTCGTCGTGTACGTGCCGAGCGGCGAAGGCCTCGGGGTCTCGCGGCGGCTCGAGGAGGACGAGCGCATCCGCCTGCGCGAGATCGTCAAGGGGATCGCGCCCAAGCAGGGTGGGGTGATCATCCGCACCGCGGCCGAGGCCGCTTCCGCCGAAGACGTCCAGCTGGACCTCGACTTCCTGATCAAGCTCTGGAAACAGATCCAGGCGCGCGCGAAGGAATCGAAGGCGCCGACGCTCCTCTTCGAGGAGGCCGAGCTGCCGCTGCGCGTCACGCGCGACCTCTTCACCGGCGACTTCGAGCGGGCGCTCGTGGACGACGACCTGACGCTGAAGCGGATCCAGGGTTACCTGAAGAAGACGTCTCCGCACATGGCGGAGCGCGTCTCCCGGTACCGGGACAAGGTTCCGCTGTTCGAGGCGTACGGCGTCGACGCGGAGATCCGCTCGACCCTCTCGCGCAGGGTCGACCTACCCTCCGGCGGCTACCTGATCTTCGACTACGCCGAGGCGTTCACGGTCATCGACGTGAACACGGGCCGTTTCGTCGGCTCACGCTCGAAGACCTCGGGCGCACGCCTCGAGGACACGGTGACGAAGAACAACCTGGAGGCGGTCAAGGAAGTCGTCCGCCAGCTCCGGCTTCGCGACATCGGCGGGATCATCGTCATCGACTTCATCGACATGGCGAACCCGAAGAACCGGGCGTCGGTCGAGGTGGCGCTCCAGCAGGAGCTCGAGCGCGACCGGACGAAGACGTACGTCGTCGAGATCTCGCCGCTCGGGCTCGTCGAGATGACCCGCCAGAACGTGACGGACGGTCCGCGCGAGATCCTCACCCGCAAGTGCCCCACGTGCGCCGGCGAGGGCGTCGTCGTCTCGGAGGCAACAGCGGTCGTGGATGCCGAGCGGCGCCTGCGGGCGTTCGCCGCGACCAAGCCGCGGACGAAGGCGTTCAAGGTCGAGCTGAACGCGCACGTCGCCGAGCTCCTGATCGGGCCCGGAGCGACCCGGCTCGAGGAGATCGAAGCCTTCACGAAGCGCCGGTTCTTCATCCAGGGCAAGGACGGCGTCCCGCACGACCACTTCAACGTGCTCGACGAGGGCACGCTCGAGAAGCTCGCGATCTCCGGTGCGCCGGTGACCGAGGGACAGTCCCTCGAGGTGAAGCTCGTCGAGGTCGGCCGCCATGATGCCGCCGCCGGCATCGGCAAGCTCGACGGCTGGGCGATCGCCGTCGGCGGAGCCGCGAAGCTCGTCGGCAAGAAGGTGAACGTGCGGATCGAGCGCGTGCTCGGCGGGGTCGCCTATGCGACCCTCGTCGACGGCCAGGCCGCGGCGCCTCCGCCGCCGATCACGGCGGAAGCGCAGGCCGAG
>DATCPA010000159.1:0-21366 GCA_036564335.1 Gaiellaceae bacterium | reverse complement strand
GTGGATGCCGAACTGCCGCTCGAGCCTGCCGAGCCGAACTACCGCGGCGAGGTCGCGAGGCGCTGGCGCTACCGCGACGGGAGCGGCGAGATCGGCGTGATCGCCTCGGTCACGCAGCCGTTCTGCGGCGACTGCACCCGCGCGCGGCTCTCTGCCGAGGGGCGGCTCTACACGTGCCTCTTCGGCCTCCGCGGGCATGACCTGCGCGCGCTCGTGCGCGGCCAGGCCTCCGACCAGGAGCTCGCGGGAGAGATCGGGCGGATCTGGAGCCGCCGGACCGACCGCTACTCGGAAATCCGCTCGGCCAACACATCCGACCTCCCCAAGGTCGAGATGAGCTACATAGGCGGCTAGACCGAAGGACGAAAACGAGGGATGAAATTCACCCGTGAGGTCGTTTAGAATCGCCGAGCCCATCTGGGGGACGTTCGTTTGACCGTAATCGTCGCAGCAGGCCGTAGACACTTGCCGAGGGGCTGGCTCGACCTCGGGCGCCAGCTTGCGATCTGGTTCGGGTTCCTCGGCCTCTACCAGGTCGTCCGGGGCATAGCCGACCGCAACCCGACGCGGGCGTTCGAGAACGGGCTGGGCGTGATCAACATCGAGGAGCGCGTGGGCAACCTCTTCGAGGTCACGCTCTCCAACCTCGTCTCGGGCTCGCACTTCCTCGTCTTCCTCGTCTCGTGGACCTACTGGAACTCGGAATTCACCGTCGTCGGGCTCACGCTGCTCTTCGTCTACCTGAGGCGGAACGAAGCCTTCACGCGTTTCCGCAACTGGATCCTGCTCGCGAACCTGATCGGGCTCATCGGCTACGTCGTCGTCCCGACGGCCCCGCCGCGCATGTTCCCGACCTTCGGCTTCCCCGACACGCTCGCGGACTTCGGTGGCCTCAACCACGGGAGCGGTCTGGTCGAGCTCGCCGCCAACCCCTACGCGGCCATGCCCAGCCTGCATGCGGCGGACGCGCTCATCGTCGGGATCACGCTCGCGCTGGTCTGCCGCCGCTGGTGGGCGAAGACGATCTGGCTGCTCTGGCCCGCCTGGGTCTGGTTCGCCGTGATGGCGACCGGCAACCACTTCTGGCTCGACATCCTCGCCGGCATCGTCGTCGCGCTCCTCGCCGCGGTCGTCGCCTACCGCCGTCCACTCTGGCGGCGGCTCCGCCCCGCGACGGCCTAACGGCCCGCTAGCGTGGCCCGCGTGAAGTCGCTCGCGGCCGACGTCAAGTCCACGTACACCGACGGTGCGAGGCGTCTCGCCTCCCGTTCGATCGGGAGCCTCGCCCGCACCCGCGTGACGCCGTCGATGCTCACCGCTGGAGGTGTGATGTTGTGCGCGGCCGCCTCGGTGCTCGTCTACTTCGAGTACCGCGACGAGTGGCTGTTTTTCTGGGCCGGCGCGGCGGTCTTCGTGCTCGGCTCTGTGCTCGACATTCTCGACGGAGCGCTCGCGCGGGCAGGCGGCAAGTCCACCCCGTTCGGCGCCTTCCTCGACTCGACCACCGACCGGATCGGCGAGGCGTTCATGCTCGGTGCGATCGCGCTCGCCCTCGTCCGCGACGGCAACGAGACCGGCATGCTGTTCACGTTCGCGGCGCTCGTCGGCTCGTTCCTCGTCAGCTACACGCGCTCGAAGGCGGAGGCGCTCGGCCTCAAGGGCGACGTCGGCATCGGCTCGCGTGCGGAACGTGTCGTGGTGATCACCGGAGGGTTGGTCTTCGCTCCGTGGGGTGGCCTGCAGTGGGCGATCTACGTGCTGGCCGCGACCGCCTGGCTCACCGTCGTGCAGCGCGTCCTCTACGTGCGCCGGCAGCTCCGCGAAGCCCAAAGACAGGCTTAGGCCTCTCCCTGTATAGTGCTAGCAGAACTGTGCTAGCACCTCGCCGCAAGAATGTCTTCGTCCGCATGCCGGCTGCGCTGAAGCGCCGGCTCGCCGACGAGGTCGCGAGCAGCGGTCGCAGCTTCAACGACGTGGCCGTGGGCCACCTCGCGGCCAGCCTCGCCGTTCCGTTCGAGCCGAGCGGCCGGGCGGGCGGACCGACGCGGGAGGGCGGCTCCGTCCTCCTGCGGATGCCGCCCGAGCTGAAGGATCGCCTCGTCAGGCGCGCAGCGGAGCGCAGGCAGAACGTGAACGAGCTCATTGTCGGGACGCTCTCCGAGCGGGTCGGCGGAACCAGAAAGGAACCCATGGCTTCCAATAACGGAAGAACGAACGGCAAGACCCCGGCCAACGACAAGGTGCGCGTCGCCATCGTCGGCGTGGGCAACTGCGCCAACTCGCTGCTCCAGGGCCGCGAGTACTACAAGGACGCCGACCCCGAGGACTTCGTCCCCGGCTTGATGCACGTCGACCTCGGTGGCTACCACATCCGCGACATCGAGTTCGTGGCCGCCTTCGACGTCGTCAAGGGCAAGGTCGGCGTCGACCTCGCCGACGCGATCTGGGCGCACCCGAACGACACGATCAAGTTCTCCGACGTGCCGAAGACCGGGATCACGGTCTCGCGCGGGATGACGCACGACGGGATCGGCAAGTACCTCTCGGAGGTCGTCGAGAAGGCGCCCGGGGAGACCGACGACGTCGTCGGCATCCTCAAGGAGACGAAGACCGACGTCGTCGTCAACTATCTGCCGGTCGGCTCCGACGAGGCGACCAAGTGGTACACGGAGCAGGTCCTCAACGCCGGCTGCGCGATGGTCAACTGCATGCCCGTCTTCATCGCCCGCGAGCCGTACTGGCAGCGGCGCTTCGAGGAGGCCGGCGTGCCGATCATCGGCGACGACATCAAGTCGCAGGTCGGCGCGACGATCTCGCACCGCGTGCTGACCACGCTCTTCCGTGACCGGGGCGTCCATCTCGACCGGACGATGCAGCTGAACGTCGGCGGCAACTCCGACTTCCTCAACATGCTGGAGCGTGACCGGCTCGAGTCGAAGAAGATCTCGAAGACGAACGCGGTCACGTCGATGCTCGACTACGACCTCGGCCCCGGGAACGTCCACGTCGGCCCGTCCGACTACGTGCCGTGGCTGACCGACCGCAAGTGGGCCTACATCCGCATGGAGGGGAAGGCGTTCGGCGACGTGCCGCTGAACCTGGAGCTGAAGCTCGAGGTCTGGGACTCGCCGAACTCCGCCGGGATCGTGATCGACGCCGTCCGTCTCGCCAAGCTGGCGCTGAACAACGGCGTCGCAGGCGCACTCGAGGCACCGAGCTCGTATCTGATGAAGTCGCCCCCGAAGCAGATCCGCGACGACCAGGCGCGGGAGAACACGGAGCACTTCATCGCGCAGCACGCACGCACGAAGACGAAGACGCCGGTCAAGGCGTAACGGTGGCGCCGGCCGCTCGGCGGCCGGCGCACCACCACTAATCTCTGCTCGATGAGGGTCTGCCTGGTCACCCCGTTCGCGTGGTCGGTCCCACACGAGGTCAACGACCACGTCAGTGGTGTGGCGAAGGAGCTCCGCGTGCTCGGGCACTCCGTCACGGTGCTTGCGCCGTCGAGCCGGACGGCCGACCTGCTCGCGGGTCGGCAGGCATTGCTCAGCGAGGCCGACGCCGAGGTGATCGCGATCGGCCCTTCGGTGCCGGTCTCACGGCGGAGCAGCATGGGCGTCCCGGTAGGCGCACGCGCAAGCCTGACGATCGCGCTCTCGCGAGGAGGGTACGACGTCGTCCACGGGTTCGAGCCCGGGCTGCCGAGCCTCTCCTACCTCGCGCTCCGCTACACGCACACGATCTCGGTCGCGAGCTTCTTCTCGCCCGACCGGCTCGGCTACCCGCCCGGCAAGGCTCAGCGCGAGCGGCTGCTGGGCCGGGTCGATGCTCTGATCGCGGCCTCGCCCGAGACCGCCGAGGCCGCGGTAGAACGCTTCCCCGGCGACTACCGCGTTGTCTCACCGGGCGTGGACACCACCCTCCACCGGCCCCGCCGAAAGCGGAAGCTGATCGTGCTCGAGTGGCGAGGAGACGAGCGGCCCCTCGCGCGCGCCGTGATCCGGATCCTCGACGAACTGCCGGGATGGGAGCTCATCCTGCTGCGCACCCGGCCCCTCTCCGGCCGGCCGTACGTGCCGCGCCGCCTCGTCGGCCGGGTGCGCTCGCGGCTCGGCCGCGACGCTGCGGCCCGGGCGGCCGTCCTGGGCGAGGCCTCGATCTTCGTCCCGGCCTTCGAGGGGAGCACGCGGCTCGCACTCGAGGCTGACGCCGCCGGCGCCGCCACCGCCGCTCCGCCCGGCGTCGACACCCAGCCCGAGCTCGCCGCCGCTGCGGTTGCGCGGCTGGCCGAGAACGAGCACCTCCGCACGAAGCTCGGCGACGAGGCGCGGAAGCACGCCGAGGCTCAGAGCTTCGCCGCCGTCGCGGGCCAGCTCGACTCGCTCTACCGCGGTCTCGTTCGCCGCCGCCGCACGGCGCGGCGTGACGGCGACCCGCTCGCGAACCGCGCGTGGATCACCTGCGACCTGCACATGCACACCTCCTGGTCGCACGACTGCTCGATCCCCGTTCGAGACCTGCTCGACCACGCCGCGTCGATCGGGCTCGGCGCGATCGCGATCACCGACCACAACCGGTTCGGCGGCGCTGCCGAGGCTGCCGAGCTCGCCCGCAACCGCAAGCTGACGGTGATCCCCGGCGAGGAGGTCAAGACCGACGGCCAGGGCGAGGTGATCGGCCTCTTCCTCCATGAGGAGATCCCGCGCGGCCTCTCCTTCGCCGACACGATCGCCGCGATCCGAGCACAGGGCGGCCTGGTGTATCTCCCCCACCCCTTCGACCGGATGCACGCGATCCCCGACCCCCGCACTCTGCACCGGCATCTCGCCGACATCGACGTGTTCGAGGTCTACAACGCGCGCCTGCTGCGTGAGTCCTTCAACGACGAGGCGCTCCGCTTCGCCCGCAAGTACAACCTGACGATGGGCGCCGGCTCCGACGCCCACGTGCTCCTCGGAGTCGGCACCGGCGCGGTCAGGATGCGCGCGTTCACCGGGCCCGAGGAGTTCCTGGTCAGCCTGCAGGGCGCCGAGATCCTGCGCCGCCCGAAGTCGCTGCTCGCTCAGCAGGCCCTGAAATGGGCCGCTCAGGCCAAGGAAAGGGTCCGCTAGAGGAGAACAGTGATCGTGCCCCCAGTGACTGCCGTGCCCGCCGACGAGATCCACGAGAAGTACCTGCAAAAAGCGATTTCCGAGATCAACGAGCTCGGAGACGAGATCGTGCGCGCCGCCGGAGGCGCCGCGATCCCGGTGCTGGGCTCCGGTCACCCCCTCGCCGACATCTTCCTGCTCAAGCACCGCCCGCAGGCCTCGGAGGCTCAAGAGGGTGTCGCGTTCTACGGGCGATCCGGCCAGGCCGTGCTCAAGTCGTTGCAACGGTTGCGGGTCGATCCGATGGCAGTCTACGGAACGAACTGCGTCAAGTTCGCAGAGGGCGCCGACGACGACGAGGCGCGCGGCTGGCTGACCCGGGAGCTGCACATCGTCCAGCCGAAGCTGGTCGTCACGTTGGGCGAGGACGCGCTCACGTTCCTCAACGACCTCGAGTTCCCGCTTGCGCAGCCGGTGGAGGCGACGCTCGGCGAGCTCCAGCGGTTCACCCCTACGGTGGAGGCGCTCGTCGTCCCGGACATCGACACCTCGCTCGACGAGCAGCCGGCCAAGACCGCGTTCTGGAACGCCTTCAAGGTGCTCGGCTCCTGGTGGGCAGAGCTGCCGCCGTACTAAAGAGACCGCGGGCAGTCGCGTTCGTCGCGCTGGCCGCGGGCCTGACCGCGTACTACTACGCGGTCGACTCGATCCCCGCGCTGCCGACGTGGTGGGACGTGACGCTCCTCGCGCTCGGGCTGATGCCTGCGGTCTTCCTGCTCGACCTGCTCGTACTGCCGCTTGCCCGTGCGCGCGGCCTGCTGCCGCTCGCGCTGGGGCTCGGCGTGCTCGCATTGCTGGCGGAGCTCGGCGACGTAAAGGTCCTGGGCAACTTCGCGAAGCTGGCCGCGGTCACGTTCTTCGCCTTCTGGTTCCTCAGCCTGTTCCAGGAGCTGCTGCTGCTCGTTGTCGTGGCGCTGATCATCCCCTGGGTCGATGCCTACTCGGTCTTCCGGGGCCCGACCGGCCAGATCGTCGAAAAGCATCCGCACGTCTTCACGAATCTCTCGTTCGGCTTCCCGCTTCCCGGCCACCAGACCGCTCGGCTGGGCCTGCCCGACCTGCTCTTCTTCGCGCTGTTCCTCGCCGCCGCCGTGCACTACCGGCTGCGGCCCGGCTGGACGTGGCTCGCGATGGTGACGTTCCTGGGAGCGACCGTCGCGATCGCGGAGTGGACCGACCTCGCCGGCCTGCCCGCGCTCCCGGCACTCTCGCTCGGCTTCCTCCTGCCGAACGCCGACCTGATCTGGCTGCGGCTGCGGCCCCGCCCCGGCACGGCCTGAAGGGACCTGCCCCGGTGTCAGACACCGGGGCAGGTCCGAATCAACCTGCTAGGCCTTGCAGTTCTTTTGCGCCCAGGCGGAGATGTGCTGCGATGCCTGGGTGATCTTCGTCTGATCGATCGACGTCGACAGCTTCTGCAGCTTCGCGATCGTCGCTGCGTCGGGCGTGGTGCCGGCCTTGAGGTTGCCCACCACGTCGGCGATCTTCGAGAAGTACGAGGCGATCACCTGGAAATCGGCGCGGATGTCCGACGGTGCCTTGTCGGCGAGCTCCTTGAAGAGGGTCGCCTGCTTCTTCAGGTCGGCACCGTTCGCGCTCCCGCTGAAGGCGGTGGAGAACTTCTTGCCGAGGTTCGCGAAATCCTGGCAGTCCTTCGCCGAGGCGATGCCGGAGAGGCTCGAGGTCTGCGTCGCCTCGGTCGTGGCGGCCTCTGTCGTCGCCGCCTCGGTTGTGACGGCCTCCGTGGTCACGGCCTCCGTGGTCACGGCCTCGGTCGTGGTCTCAGCGCTGTTCTTCCCACCTCCGCCGCAGCCGGCCGCAACGAGCGCGAAGACCCCGACCAGGGCCAGGCAGAGGACGAGCAGGGACTTGCGATGCATAGCTCTCCTTCTTTTGCGGGTGACGGACGCCGGAACCCTACGAAAGATCAGGCGAGTGCGGGGACCAGCTCTTTGCCGATCAAACCGACCATGTCGAGATCGGCGTGGTCGAGATGCTGGAGGAAGACACGCTCGACGCCGGCGAGCTCGTGCTCCTTCAGCCTGGCGACGACCTCCTCGACCGTGCCGACAAGCTTGTCCTCCTGGCCGAGGAGCACGATCGGATCGTCGTCCCGGCCGCTCAGCTCGAGCCGTCGTCGTGCACGGTCGAGCACCTCCCGCGAATCGCGGCCGACGATGCAGACGGTCATCAACGAGAAGGTGATCGGCTCGCGCCCGGCCTGCTCGCAGGCCTCGACTATCCGGGCTCGCCGCTCACGGCACTCCTCGGGCGTGGCGAAGGTGGTGTTGTACTCGTCGGCCCACCGCGCGGCGAGTCGCGCACCACGCGGGCCTGCGGCCCCGCCCAGGATCAGCGGGGGATGCGGCTGCTGGAGCGGCTTCGGCTCGGCGCGGCAGCGTTCGAGCCGGTAGTGACGGCCGTCGAACGAGAACTCCTCCTCCGTCCACTGCCGGTGCACGATCTCGAGCTGCTCCTCGAGAATCTCCATCCGCTCGCCGAGGTCGGGGAACGGGAAGCCGTGCGCCTCGTGCTCGCGGGCGTTCCAGCCCGCGCCGAGCCCGAGCTCGATGCGCCCGCCCGAGATGTGGTCGGCCGTCGCGACCAACCTCGCGAGCACGGACGGCCGGCGGAACGTCGCCGGGGAGACCATCGTCCCGAGGCGGATGCGCTCCGTCACCGCAGCCAGCCCCGCGAGCGTCGCCCAGGCATCGAGCGACCCGCGTCCCGGGATGTCGAAGACCGACTGGTAGTGGTCGGAGCGGAACAGCCCTTCGAGGCCGCTCTCCTCGCACGCCCGGGCGAGCGCGACCCACTGCTCCCAGGAGACGCCCTCCTGGCCCTCGATCATCAGGCAAACCCTCACGCCCCTGGCCGCCTTCGGCTCCCGCCCGGCGAAGCTAGCTGGCAGCGTCGACGGGCAAAGCCCGCCGACGCGCCTCCACCTTTGGGCCGGACTCCGCAGAAGGCTGACGACGCTGGCGCCAATGCCCGGGGCGCACCGCCGGGCTTTGCCCGGCGGTGCTTGCCGACCAATGCAGGATGCAGCGCCCGCGGCCGCGAGGCCGTACCTCGTGTACTGTCCTCGCGTCCGCGGGCTTGCCTCCTTTGCCAGCGCCGCCCCAGAGACGTGAGGAACCTCATCGGACCAACAGCGCCACGCTCTCGATGTGCGGCGTGTGCGGGAACATGTCCACCGGACGGACGCGCTCGACCCGGTAGCCCCACTCGGCGGCGAGCTCCTTCACGTTGCCGGCGAGCGTCGTCGGGTTGCAGGAGACGTAGACGATCTTCGGCGCCTCGAGCCGGCCGAGCCGGCGCAGCGCCTTGGGAGTGAGGCCCGCGCGCGGCGGGTCGACGATGGCCACGTCGGGCTTGCCGGCGCGCTCGGCGAGATCCTCGAGCGAGTTGCCGACCTCGCCGGCGAAGAAGGCTGCGTTGGAGACTTGATTCAGGCCGGCGTTCTCGATCGCGCAGGCGACCGACTCCTCGGAGACGTCGACGCCCCAGACCGTCAGCGCGTGGCGCGCGGCCGCGAGCCCGATCGTGCCGATGCCGCAGTAGAGGTCGTAGACCGTCTCGGTGCCCGTCAGGCCTGCGTACTCGATTGCCAGCTCGTAGAGCCGCTCGGCCATCGCCGTGTTGGTCTGCAGGAACGCGTTCGGGCGCACGCGGAAGCGGAGCCCGAGCAGCTCCTCCTCGATCGCCTCCTCGCCCCAGAGCAGGTTGGTCGGCAGGTTCGTCACCTCGGCCGGCGAGTCGTTGACTGCCCAGTGGATCGAGCGCACCTCGGGGAACGCGCGCAGCCCGGCGACGAAGTGGTCGGCGCCCTGAAGGTCGCCGGGGGCGGTGACGAGTTGGACGAGAGCCTGGCCGGTGTTGCGCGCTTCGCGGACGACGAGGTGGCGGAGGTAGCCGGTCTGCGTGCCCTGGTCGAACGCGGGCAGGCCCTCCTCCTGAGCCCACTCACGCACGGTCTCGCGGATCGCATTGCCGAGGTCGGTGGTCAGCCAGCAGCGCTCGACCTCGAGCACCTCGTCCCAGCGCCCGGCTCGATGGAAGCCGAGCGCAGCGCCCTTCGGCGTATCGGTGAACGAGTACTCGAGCTTGTTGCGGTAGTGGAAGATCGACTCCGCCGGAACGAGCGGCTCGAGGGGCGGGTCGGCGATGCCGCCGAGCCGGACGAGCGCATCGCGCACCTGGTCGGCCTTCGAGGCGATCTGCGCGTCGTACGCGAGATCCTGGAAGCGGCAGCCGCCGCAGGCGGGGTAGTGGGCGCACGGTGCATCCACCCGCGGTGCACCCGCCCGCACGACCTCGGTCGCAACCGCCTCGGCGTAGCCGCGCTTGACCTTGGTCACCCGGGCGCGGACGGTGTCGCCCGGCAGCCCGCGGCGGACGAAGACCACGAAGCCGTTCAGGCGCGCGACGCCGTTGCCGCCGTAGGCAAGCGAGTCGACCTGAAGCTCGAGCTCGTCGTTCTTTGCGACGGGAGGGGCCACGCCTTGCAGCGTAGCCCCTCCCGAGCTTGCGCCTACACGGCGCCGACCAGGTCGTTCGCTGCCTTGCGCCTCGTGATCGGCATGTAGTCACGCTCTGCGGCGCCGGTGTACAGCTGCCGCGGCCGGGCGATCTTCTGCTCCGGGTCGACGATCAGCTCCAGCCACTGGGCGAGCCAGCCGGACGTCCGTGGGATCGCGAACATGACCGGGAACATCGCCACGGGCAGGCCGAGCGCCTGGTAGATGATCCCGGAGTAGAAATCGACGTTCGGGTACAGCTTGCGGCCGACGAAGTACTCGTCCTCGAGCGCGATCTTCTCCAGCTCGAGAGCGATGTCGAGCATCGGGTTACGCCCGGTGACCTCGAACACGTCGTCGGCGACCTTCTTGATGATCTTCGCCCGCGGGTCGTAGTTCTTGTAAACCCGGTGGCCGAAGCCCATCAGCTTGAATTCGCCGCCCTTTACCCGCTCCACGTACTCGGGGACGTGCTTGACGTCGCCGATCTCGGCGAGCATCTTCAGCACCTCCTCGTTCGCGCCGCCGTGCAGCGGCCCGTAGAGGGCGGCGGCGGCGCCGGCGAGCGCCGAGTACGGGTCGACCCTGCTCGAGCCGATCGAGCGCATCGCGTTCGCAGAACAGTTCTGCTCGTGGTCGGCATGAAGGATGAAGAGCACCTCGAGTGCCCGGGCGATCACCGGGTCAGGCTCGTAGCGCGCCTCGGCGACCTTGAACATCATCGAGAGGAAGTTCTCGGTGAAGCCGAGATCGTTGTCCGGGTAGACGTACGGCAGCCCGCGGCTGTGACGGTACGACCATGCCGCGATCGTCGGCACCTTCGCGATCAGCCGATAGACCTGGGCGAGGCGGACGTCCTCGTCGTCCACCGCCGTCGCCTCGGGGTAGAACGTCGAGAGCGCGGCGATCACGCTGACGAGCATCCCCATCGGGTGCGCGTCGTAGCGGAAGCCCTCCATCAGATGTTTGACGTTCTCGTGAACGAGGGTGTGGTACGTGACCTCGTGCGTCCAGACCTCGAGCTCGGCGGCCGTCGGCAGCTCGCCGTGGATCAGGAGGTAGGCGGTCTCGAGGTACATGCCGTGCTCGGCGAGCTGCTCGATCGGGTACCCGCGGTAGCGCAGAATCCCCTTGTCGCCGTCGATGTAGGTGATCGAGCTGCGGCATGAACCCGTGTTCAGGAACGCCGGGTCGTAGCTGATCAGGCCGAAGTCGTCGTCCGACACCTTGATCTGGCGGAGGTCCGGAGCGCGGATCGCACCGTCCTCGATCGGCAGCTCGTAGGTGCGCCCCGTGCGGTTGTCAGTGACAGAGAGTGTGTCGTTCGACATTGGGTCACCCCTTCGAGTCGTGGAATTCCTCGATGGTCGACCAGGGTGGTCAAGATTGCATCGGGCCGGACGCGGATCGAGGCTCCGCGATTTCGCGGAGGCAAGAGTCAGGCCCAGACGCCGTCGCCGCCGTCTGGGCCGGCGGACTGTTCTCTACGCGACGACCTCGAAGGAAGGCAGCGTGCTCAGCCGAGCGTGGTGATGAAGACGTTCCGCTCGCGCGGGCCGTCGAACTCGCAGAAGAAGATCCCCTGCCAGCGGCCCAGCGAGAGCTTGCCTCCGTCGATAGGCACCAGCACCTGCGGGCCGATCAGGGAGCCGCGTACGTGCGAGGGCGCGTTCGGGCCGTCCGGGTCCTCGACGTGCTGCCAGGGCCAGCCGTCGTCGACGATCTTCTGGAGCGCCGCCTCGAGATCGCGGGCGACGGCCGGGTCGGCGCCCTCGTTGATCGTCACCCCGGCGGTCGTGTGCGGGACGTAGACGAGCGCCGCGGCCGCGCCGTTCGAGCCTTCGAGCGCCGCCTGCACCTGCTCCGTGATGTCGACGAGCTGGGTCTTCCGCTCGGTCGTGATGGAGATCTGGTGCACGTCGGTATCCTAGGCGACCCTCGATGGCCGCCGCACCGACCCCAAGAGAGCTGGACGACTACCGCGAGCAGGCGGACCGGTTCATCGCGGCGATCGACGAGGAGTATTACCTCCACTACGCCGGGCACAAGCCATCGCTCGACCTTGCGCCGACCTACGAGCGTTTTGCCGAGCTGACCAGCCTCGAGCAGGCGAACCGGGTCGGCGCGGCCGTCGACGGCAATCGGCGGATCCGCGAGCTGTGGCGCTTCGCCTGCCAGGGTTACCTCGGCAATCTGACCCGCGAGCACGACGAGCGGACTGCCCGGCTGGAAGCCGAGCTGACCGCAACCGTGGACGGCGCGGAGATCCCTTTCCGCATGCTCAGGCCGACGATTGCGAACGAGCCCGACCGGAAGAAGCGTGCGCGAATCGAAGACGCCCGGAACGCGCTGACCGAGGAGCACCTGCTGCCCGTCCAGCTGGAGGCGGCGCAGGTCGAGCGCGAGGCGGTCGGCCGGCTCGGAGCGCCGGACTACGCCGAGCTGCACCGCCGCTTCGGCTTCCGGCTCGAGGAGATCGCCGAGCAGTGCCGGGCGTTCCTCGACTCGACCGAGCGGCTGTGGGAAAGCGCGGGCGACAAGCTCCTCCGCGCGCGGGTCGGCGTCGGTCTCGCCGAGGCTCAGCGTTACGACGTCGTTCGGATGTTCCGCGCTCCGGAATGGGACCCCTCGTTCCCCGCCGACCGGATGCTCCCGGCACTCGAGGCGACGCTCGCCGACCTCGGCGTGGACCTGCGCGCGCAGGAGAACGTCGAGCTCGACGTCGAGCAGCGCGAGCACAAGACGCCGCGGGCGTTCTGCGCGCCGATCGAAGTGCCGCAGCGCGTCGTGCTCGTGATCCAGCCGATCGGCGGCGTCGACGACTGGCGCGCGCTCTTCCACGAAGCCGGCCACACGGAGCACTTCGCGCACACGCGCGCCGATCTCTCCGTCGAGGAGCGGCGGCTCGGCGACTATGCGGTCACCGAGGGCTGGGCGATGCTGATGGAGCACCTCGTGCAGGACGCCGCGTGGCTGAACCGCCGCCTGGACATGCCGCGACCCGCCGAGTTCGTCGCCGAGAGCGCGACCGGGCTGCTCTACCTCGTCCGCCGCTACTGCGCCAAGGTTCTCTACGAGCTCGAGCTCCACCAGGCGCCGGATCCCGTGCCGCTGCGGCCGCGGTACGTCGAGATCCTCGCCGACGCACTGAAGATCGAGCCGAGCCCGACCGACTACCTCGCCGACGTGGACGCCGGCTTCTACTGCACCGAGTACGTCCGCGCCTGGGCGTTCGAGGCGCAGCTGAAGGGGTTCTTCCGCGAGAAGTTCGGCAGCACCTGGTTCACGCGCCGCGACGCCGGCTCGCTCGTGCGCGAGCTCTGGTCGGAGGGCCAGCGGCCGACCGCGGACGAGATCCTCAAGGAGCTGACGTCCGCCGAGATCGAGCTCGAGGCCGTCGCCGAGTACGCCCGCGACTCCCTGGCCGCAGGCTAGTCCCATTAGGACCATTTTGATATCATTCGCAGGTGGCGAACTTCCACCTGCGCGACATTCCCGAGCCGGTCTACGGCAAGCTGCAGGCGCGCGCAAAGAAAGCCGGCCGGTCCGTCAACAAGGAGCTGCTGAGCATCGTCGAGAAGGAGCTCGCGCGGCCCACGCCCGAAGAGCTCGACCGAAGACTCCGTGAGCTGCGAGCGCTCATTCCTCCCCTTCCGCCCGACGCTCCGAAACCTGAAGACCTGATCCGCGAGGACCGAGACACGGATCATGGCCGCAGTTATTGACGCGAGCGTGGTCGTGCGCGGGCTGACCGAAGGAGGGCCGGCCGCGCTGCACGTCGAGGATGTTGCCGTCGGCCGATCGGAGGGTTCCGTCCCCGACTTCTTCTATGCCGAAGTGGTGAGCGCGCTGCTCAAGTACGTACGGGCAGGCCAGAGGACGCCCGATCAAGCTCGGGCTCTGCTGCGGTTCGTAACCGACCTTCCGCTCGAGTCGACCTCCTGCGCTGATCTCGCGGAGGACGCGCTCGGGATCGCGGTAGAACGCCGCGTGAGCGGATACGACGCGATGTACCTTGCGCTCGCGGAAGCGACCGACTCGGTGCTGGTCACGGCCGACCGGCGGTTGGCCGCCGCGTCTGCGGACGCGGAACTGCTCGAGGACTAGAGCGCGCCGCCGGCCGCGGGAGGCGCGGACGGGTCAACGGCGCCCGCATCGCCCACGGGAACCCGCGACAGCGATTCCTCGGCCAGCAGCAGGTTCGACTCCGACGCGCGCTGGACGAGCTTGAGCAGATCGCTCATCGAGGCGACCTCTTCGCGCTGCTCCTTCAGGAACCAGTTCAGGAACTCCTCGCCGACGAGGTCGCCCTCCTCTCGGGCGAGCGCGGCGAGGGCGCTGATCTGCGAGGTGACGCGCTTCTCCTGGTCGAGCGCGAGCGCGACCGGCGCGACCGCGTCCTTGAACTCCGTCTGCGGCGCCTCGACGCCGGGGATCTTCACCGGCTGGTCGGCGTCGAGCAGGAACTGGACGAGCATCATCGCGTGGTTCCGCTCCTCGACCGCCTGGCGATAGAAGTGCGCAGAGAGCTGCGGGAGCGTCTCCGAGTCGTAGTAGACGGCGATGGCGATGTACTGCTGCGAGGCACCGAACTCGTAGCCGATCTGCTCGTTGACGGCGTCGTGAAAGCGGCTCATGGTCCCAACTCTATCGCCGCTGCCGTAGGCTTCCACCCGTGAGGAAGCGCGCGCTCCTCGCCCTTTCGCTTCCGGTGGCCGCGGCCGGCAGCCTCGGCGGTCACGCAGCGGGCTATGCGCTGGTCGGCATGAGCAGCCGGGATGCCCAGATCCACGGCTACCTCGGCTACGCGCCGCAGTTCCTCGCCCTCTGCGCGGTGCTCGTCGCGCTGACGCTGGCGCTTCGAGTCACCGGCCGGTTCCAGGGACGGCCGTCCGCCTGGCCGTTCGCGCTGCTTCCACCGGTCGCCTTCCTCGTTCAGGAGCTGCTCGAGCGGGTGCTCGCCGGCCTGCCCACCCACGCCGTCTTCGAGCCGGCCGTCTATGCGGGGCTCGCGGCCCAGTTGCCGCTGGCCTGCGCCGCCTACCTGGCCGCGCGCGCGTTGCTTCGCGGCGCCGACGCAGTCGCCCGGACGCTCACGCCACGGCCCGTCTTCACGCTTCGTCCCGGATCGCTGCCCGTTCCGGCCGCGGTGCCGGCGCTTGCTCGCACGCAGCTCGCGTTCGACCGGCTCGGCCGGGCACCTCCGCGCGGCTGAGCTCGACCAGAGACTCGGCAATCAATCCGAACGGAGGTTCTTCGATGCGTTCCATCGCTGCATTTCTGCTCACGGCCGGTGCGCTCGTGCTGGCGGCGCCAGCGTCGTCCGCGAACGAGCTCGTCCCGCCGGTGACGTTGACCATCCTCGTCGGCAAGCACGGGGTCGCCGGCGGCCCGAAGAAGTTCACGGTCAGGAAGAACAGGCACGTCGTGCTCCTCGTCAAGAGCGCGATCGGCAAGGCCGTCCACCTGCACGGTTACGACATCGAGAAGCCGATCACGAGCAGGACTGCGTACGTCCGCATCGCGTTCATCGCGAAGGTGACCGGCGTCTTCGAGATCGAGCTGCACCTGACGGAGACACGCGGCCTCCGCATCGGCCTGCTCGCGGTCAAGTGAACCCATGATCTGGCTGCTTGCGCACGGGATCGGGGGGATTCGCGACCTCCCGGTCCCGCGCTACGTCTTCTTCTACGGGGCGGCGGGGGTGCTCGTGGTCTCGTTCGTCGCGCTCGCGGTGCTCTGGCGGAAACCGGTGCTGGCCGAGCGGGCCTCCGGCCGACCGCTGCCTTCCCTCCTGCAACGGGTGCTGCTGTCGACCGTGTTACGGGTCGTCGCCGGCGCGGGCTCGTTCGCGCTGCTCGTCTTCCTCTGGCTCGGAGCGCTGATCGGAGAGAACAACAGCGGCGTCAACTTCACCCCAACATTCGTCTACGTCTACTTCTGGGTCGGGATGGTGCTGGTCGTCGCCCTGCTCGGGAACGTCTGGTCGGTGCTGAGCCCGTGGCGGGCGGCCGCCGAGGGCACGGGCTGGATCATGCGGCGGCTGGGGCTCCACGACCGGGCGCCGTTCGAGTACCCGGAGCGGCTCGGCCGCTGGCCGGCAGCCGTGCTGCTGCTGTCGTTCACGGCGATGGAGCTGAGCTACGTGAATCCCTCCGATCCGCACGCGCTCGCCCTGGCGATTGCGATCTACAGCGCGATCACGTGGTTCGGCGCGGCCTGCTTCGGCGCGGAAGCCTGGTTCCGGAACGGCGACGGCTTCTCGGTCTACTTCCAGCTGCTCTCGCGGCTCAGCCCGCTCGGCCGCCGAGAGGACGGGCAGCTCGTCGCGCGGGTGCCCTTCTCGGGCCTCTCGATCAGCGATCCGACGGCCGGGACGATCGCCTTCGTCGCGGTCATGCTCGGCTCCACCTTCTTCGACGGCTTCAGCCGGACGAGCATCTGGCAGAACCGCTACTACGACCTCCAGGTCCATTACCTCGACAACCCGACGCTCGCCGACCTGCTCGGGCAGTTGATGGCCGTGGGCGGCCTGATCCTCTGCGTCGCGTTCGTCGGCACCGCGTTCCGGCTCGCAGTTGCCGGAACGGAATCGATCGCCGACCGACAGGGCCTCTCGCAGGAGTTCATCGACAGCCTGATCCCGATCGCGCTCGTGTACGTGATCGCGCACTACTTCTCGCTGCTCCTCTACCAGGGCGAGGTCGGCTACCGGCTCCTCTCCGACCCGTGGGGCCGGGGCTGGGACCTGTTCGGAACGCACAGCTTCCAGCCGAACTTCACGTTCCTGACCCCGCACACGATCTGGTACGTCCAGGTGGCCGCGCTCGTCACGGGCCACATCGCCGGCCTGGCCGTGGCCCACGACCGCGCCGTCGGCCTGTTCCGCACCCCGCGGATGGCGCTGTGGACCCAGTACCCGATGCTCGTGCTGATGGTGCTCTTCACGGTGGGAGGCCTATGGGTCCTGTCGCAGGGCTGATCCTTGCCCACGGGGGCATCCCGGGCCTGATCGCCGAGACGAGCCTGGTCTTCGTCGGCCTCGGCCTGTTCGGCTACTTCATCCGGCGCTCGGCGAAGAAGGAACGCGAGCGGGAGAACGACCGCGAGGGCCGCTAGGCGCGCAGCTGCGCGACAACGGCCTGCACGCGGCGGTTGTACGCAGCGCCGGCCGGAAGGTGGAGCTTCCGGAGGATGTGGCGGACGTGCGTCTCGACCGTCTTCGGCGCGACGAAGAGCCGACCGGCGATGCCGCGGTCGGTGAGGCCTTCGGCCATCAGCCGGAGCACCTCCCGCTCGCGAGCTGTGAGCTCGTCGAGCGGATCGGGCTCGCGGCGCCGCGCAAGGAGCTGGTCGACGAGCTCACGGTCGACGACGACCTCGCCGGCGACGATCCGCTCGAGCGCCGCGACCAGCTCCGCGGCGTCGGTGATCCTGTCCTTGAGTAGGTAGCCGCAGGAGCCCTCGGTCCCCTCCAGCAACCGAAGGGCGTAGGAGGCGTCGACGTACTGCGAGAGGACGAGAACGCCGACCGCCGGGCGGCGCTCCCGGATCGCCGCCGCGGCGACGAGACCCTCGTCGGTGTGGGTCGGCGGCATGCGGATGTCGATCACGGCCACGTCCGGGCTCTCCGCCTCGACCAGCTCGAGCAGCCTCTCGGCATCGCCGCTCTCGCCGCAGACCTCGATTCCCGCCTCCGTGAGCAGACGAGCCAGGCCCTGACGGAGCAGCGCAGTGTCGTCGGCGATCACGACGCGCATGGGATCTCCGCGAGCACGCGTGTTCCTCCGCCGCGCGGGCTCTCGACGAGCAGCCGCCCGTCCAGTGCACTCGCCCGGTCGGCGAGACCGCCCAGACCCGAACCGCGGGACGCTTCGGCGCCCCCCATCCCGTCGTCCCCGACCTCGATATGGAGGAAGCCGTCGCGCCGTTCGACGGTGACGGTGGCCCGTGACGCGTTGGCGTGCTTCGCAACATTCGCGAGCGCCTCGGCGACTATGAAGTAGGCGGCGGTCTCGACCTCGGCCGGGAGGGGATCAGCGGTCGCTCTGACCTCGACAGGAAAGGGCGCGCGCTCGGCCAACGTCCGGACGGCTGCTGCGAGGCCCTGATCGGTCAAGACCGCGGGGTGGATCCCACGCGCCAGCTCTCGCAGCTCGCGCAGGGCAGCCTGCACTTCCGGAACGTCGGGTGGTCGTCGACGATCAGCACGGTCGCGCCCATGTGACGATGGTCTCACACCGAGCGCCCGCCTTCCTCATGGGCATCCCTGATCTTGCGGCGGCTCAGGGAAGGCCCTGACGAAACGCGGGAACGCCCCTCCTAGCCTCCAGCCGGTCAACGCACTGGAGGTGCACGCAATGAAGCTCCATCGGATCACCCTCGTCGCCGCGGCGGTCGCGCTCGCGTTTGCAGCGGTCGCATTCGGCGCCGGCTCCGGGCCCAGCTCGCCGAAGACGATCAGGGCCACGCTGTTCTACACCGGCCTGACGATGGTCGACGTCGACGGCAACGGCAAGGCCAGCATCGGCGACCTCGCTGTCTCGCCCGGGTTCTACGTGAACGCGGCCGGCAAACGGATCGGCACGGTGTATGCGAGCTGCATGCAGGTAAACGCAGCAGGCACGGCCTACAACTGCACGGACTACAACCACTTCGCCGGGGGCGACATCATCACCGGTGACCGCTTCGCGCCCACGGAGACGTCGATCCACGAGGCGGTCCTCGGCGGCACCGGCATCTATGCCGGCATGACCGGGAGCGCCGACGGCAAGTGGCTGGCGAAGGACTTCTCGAAGGCCAGCCTGGTCTTCAGCCTTCGCTGACGACTTGCCAGAGCAGTGTCAGACACCTTTGGTGTCTGACACTGCTTCAAACCGAACCGGTCCGGCGCCTTCGGCGAATGAGCGGCGTACGACGGCCACGACTCCTAACCCCCAACCGACCGGCCGTCAGAAAGGAGCCGCAAGAATGCGCAAGCACTGGGCATTCATTCTGCTGGCGGTCGCCGGAGCGGCGCTTCTCGCTCTCTTCGTCGCCCGCCTGTCCCCCGGCGCGAGCACTGCGTCGAGCCACCGGGAGGCACCGCTGATCTCGGAGGATCCGACTGCGGACAACACGGATCTCTACGCGTTCCGCAGCCCCGACAAGGCGAACACCCTCAGCATCGTCTCCAACTGGATTCCTGGTGAGGATCCCGCCGCTGGGCCGAACTACTACACGTTCTCCCAGAGCGCCAAGTACAACATCTACGTCGACCGCACCGGCGACGGGAAGCCGGAGCTGACCTACAGCTTCCGCTTCAAGACGCCGACCGGTCCGTACTTCCTCGGCAACACGCAGCAGTCGTGGACGGCGACTCTCAACGGCAAGCCGTTCGCGTCCGGCAAGACGCCGATCAACAACATCGGCCCGCGCTTCAACGGGTTCGTCGGCGTCAAGAACTACGAGGCCGATGCTGAGAAGACGATCGTCACCGCCCACGGCGTCAAGATCTTCGCCGGCCAGCGTGACGACCCGTTCTTCGCGGACGTCGGCGCGATCTTCGACCTCGTTGCGATCCGCAAGGCGGGCACGACGGGCAACAAGGGCGGTGGCAAGGACTTCCTGTCCGGCTACAACGTCCACTCGATCGCCATGCAGATCCCGATCAGCAAGGTCGACACGAAGAGCCACACGATCGGCGTCTGGTCGTCCACGGACCGCCAGAACGTGACCGTGAACGGCAAGGTGCGCCCCGGCTGGACGCAGGTCTCCCGCCTCGGCAATCCGTTGATCAACGAGGTCGTCATCCCGACCGGGAAGAAAGACCTCTGGAACCGCACCACCCCCGCACAGGACGCGCAGTTCAAGTCGTACTACGAGACCCCGATTCTGGCCGCCGTGCTGAACAAGCTGTACAAGCTCGGCGTCCCGGAGACGGGCCGGTCCGATCTGGTCGCCGTGCTCGGCACGGGCATCCCGAAGGTGACCTTCACCGGCAACACCTTCGCCGATGAGCTCCGGATCAACCTGGCGATCCCGGTCACCCCGGCAGGGAAGGCGAGCCGCATGGGCGTGCTCGGCGGCGACAACGCCGGCTTCCCGAATGGGCGCCGGCTCGCCGACGACGTCATCGACATCGAGGAGCAGGCGGTCGCCGGCTTCCTCATGGGCAAGAAGGTCCCGCTCGGCGACGGCGTCAACCAGAACGACAAGGCCAACCTCGGCCACTTCCCCTACGTCGCGGCCCCGTACGAGGGCTACGCCAACTCGAAGGCGACCAGGTAGGGATCTACGCGAACGAGAGCCCGCCCAGCCGGGCGGGCTCTCGCCGCACCGAGCAAACCATGCGCAACCGCCTCCTGATCACCGCCGCCGTCCTGATCGCCGCCGCCTTCGGCGCGCTCTTCGGCGGCGCCTTCCGCAACTCCGGCACGCCGGCCTCCGCGGCGCTCGCCGGCGCCCAGGCCGCAGAGGACTTCAAGGCCGGCTTCTCGCTGAACGCGAGCACGGCCTCGCTCGCCGCCGAGCTTCAGTCGCGCCTGCAGGCGAATCCGCAGGACGAGCACTCATACGTCCTGCTCGGGCTCGCCTACCAGCAGCGCGCGCGCGAGACCGGCGACTCCGCGTACTACCCCAAGTCGGAAGGCGTGCTGCGACGCGCGCTCGCCCTCGACTCCAAGGACTATCTCGCCGTCAGCGGCCTCGGCTCGCTGGCGCTCTCCCGTCACCGCTTCCGCGAGGCCCTCACCCTCGGAGAGCAGGCCCGCAAGCTCAACCCGTACTCCGCCCGCGCCTACGGCGTGATCGGCGACGCCTACGTCGAGCTCGGCCGCTACCGCGAAGCCTTCGCCGCATTCGACCGGATGAACAAGCTGCGGCCGAGCCTTTCCTCCTACGCGCGTGTCTCGTACGGACGCGAGCTGATCGGCCACACCGCGGCTGCGATCCGAGCGATGAGGCTCGCCGTCGACGCCGCCAGCGGCGCCGCCGAGCCGACCGCCTGGACGCATGTCCAGCTCGGCAAGCTGTACTGGAACCACGGCCGGCTCGCCCTCGCCGAACGCGAGTACCGCCTCGCGCTGCAGGTCTTTCCCGGCTACGCATACGGACTCGACGCCCTGGCCCAGGTCACCGCCGCCAAAGGCGACTACCGGCAGGCGATTGCGCTCGAGCGGAGCGCCGTGGAGGCGATCCCCTTGCCGCAGTACGTCGGTGCGCTCGGCGACCTCTACCGCGTCACCGGCCGGCCGGTGCTCGCGCAGCGCCAGTACGCGCTGATCGGCGCGATCGAGCAGCTGCTGAAGGCCAACGGGGTCAAGACCGACCTCGAGATCGCGCTCTTCCAGATCGATCACGGGATCGCCCTGCGGCACGCGCTCGCGAGAGCATGGCTCGGGCGTGCGGAACGGCCGAGCGTGGACGGCGACGACGTGCTCGGCTGGGCGCTCGCCCGGAACGGGCGCTGCGCGGAGGCACTCGCGTATTCGCAGCGCTCGCTCCGCCTCGGGACGCAGGACGCCCTCAAGTTCTTCCACCGCGGGATGATCGAGCGCTGCCTCGGCCGTGCCGGCGCCGCACGCGCCTGGTTCGGCCGCGCGCTCGCGCTGAACCCGCACTTCTCGGTGCTGTGGTCACCGGTTGCCCGGAGGTACGCGTCGTGAAGCGCTGCCTCGTCCTCGCGGTCGTGGGGGCCGCGCTCGCGATTTGTG
>DATCPA010000155.1:0-1592 GCA_036564335.1 Gaiellaceae bacterium | reverse complement strand
CGCGAGACGCGGACGCAAGAGCGTGTCTTGAAGATCAAGGGACTGGGCTACGAGATGTTCATCGAGGAACTGAAGAAGCTCGGAGAAGGTGCGACCGTAGCCGGCGTGTATGACGCGGTTGCCCCCAAGATCGCGGAAGCTGGCACGCTGCGTAAAGCACTTTAAGCCATAAAAAAACGGGCTAGAGGCCGGAGGCCCTCGAGGTTTTTACCGCGAACGTCTACGTCTGCGGTAACTGCGGCTTCGCCTCGCTCTACAACGTCCCGTAGGCCGACAAGCTCAACCCTAACCTGGCGATTCACGACGCTGCTCCGCAGGCCGCTACAGTGGGCTTGTGAAGGAGATTTGGACAGGCAGGGTCGCTCAGGTCGCCGGAAAGTACGGCGAGAACGTCCCTACCGCCGCCGTCTGCTGCAACGCCTGCCGTACCTGCCTCACGACGAACGTGATTGGACTCGCCACGGCAGGCGTCATGGCTGCCGGGTCCGGCATCGCCCGCGCCGCGCGGCGTTTCGTCAAGCCCTCCTAGCTAGGCACGGAGCACAACCTCGAGCGCGGTGCCGCGCCCGGGTGTCGAGACGAGTCGGAAGCCGCCCCCGATCGAGGCTGCGCGGGCCCGCATGTTCTTCAGGCCTTGTCCCGCCGCGATCTCTTCCTCGTCGAAGCCGGAGCCGTCGTCCACGACCGTGACGAACCGCTCGCCTGCGCGCTCGGCGATCTGCACCTTCGCCCGCGCCGCGCCGGCGTGCTTGCGCGCGTTCGCGAGCCCCTCCTGCACGATCCGGAAGACCTCGATCTGCTCGTCGGGCGCAAGCCGGATGCCGTCCTCGATCTCGAGATCGACCTCGAGCATGCCGTCCGCGGTGAGAAAGTCGACGTAGCGGCGCAGGGCCGAGTCGAACGGCGCCGAGCCGCCGGCCGATGAGAGCGCGAGAACCGCGAAGCGCGCCTCCTGCTGCGCCGCGGCGGCCGCCTCCTTCAGCCGCGCCAGCGTCGTCTTTTGGTCGCCTCCGCTCTCGAGCATGCTCGCGTGCGTCGAGACCGCGAACAGGTACTGCGCGAGGCCGTCGTGGATCTCGCGCGCGACGCGCGCGCGCTCCTCGGCGACGGCGCGGCCGAACTCGGCGAAGCGGATGGCCCGCCAAACGCCTACGAGCAGGACGCCGTACGAGAGCACCCGTAGGAAGTCGCCCTGCGAGACGTAACGGCTCGAGAGGAGCGGCGTGAAGACGTAGTGGAGCTCCGCGAAGACCGCGAGGGTCGCGCCGAGAGCGAGCCAGCGGTCGAGGTCGTTGCGGCGCGAGCGGAAGCGAAGCCCGAAGCCGACCATTGCGACCAGCGAGAGCAGCGCCTGCGCCGCGAGCGCGCCCATCAGCAAGAAGGGCTGGTCGTCGCCGGTGCTGTCCGTGAGCGGCGGCAGAGAGGAGCCCAACTGATGCGCCACGCCCCACGAGAAGGCGAGGAGGATCGCCACCGCGATAAGCATCTCGCCGAGCGCGCGCCGATCTTCACCCAGGCATGCTTGGCGCCGGCGTGCTTGCGCGCGTTCGCGAGCCCCTCCTGCACGATCCGGAAGACCTCGATCTGCTCGT
>DATCPA010000136.1:0-3596 GCA_036564335.1 Gaiellaceae bacterium | reverse complement strand
GTTTCAGCACGGCCACCTGCTGCGCGTCCTTGCGGCCGAACCAGGCGATCTGTGGCCGGACGATGTTGAAGAGCTTCAGGCAGACAGTGGCGACCCCGCGAAAGTGGCCGGGCCGGTAGTCCGCCTCGAGCCCGGCTGCGGCGCCCGCCGGCTCGACCCACGTCGCGAAGCCGGGTGGGTACAGCTCCTCGGTGGGCGGTGCGAACAGCAGGTCGACGCCGGCAGCCTCGGCAAGCGACACGTCGCGGTCGAGATCGCGCGGGTATGAGCTCAGGTCGCCGTTGTCAGAGAACTGCGCGGGGTTCACGAAGATGCTCGCGACGAGCACGTCGCACTCGGGCCGCGCTGCGTGGAAGAGCGCGGAATGGCCTTCGTGCAGGGCGCCCATCGTCGGTACGAGGCCTACCGTCGCGCGGCGGGAGCCCGCAAGCGCCTCGTGGAGATCGGCGATCGTGGTCACAACCCTCACGGCCGCGTCGC
This sequence comes from Gaiellaceae bacterium, assembly GCA_036564335.1. GTDB lineage: Bacteria > Actinomycetota > Thermoleophilia > Gaiellales > Gaiellaceae > DATBLE01. The sequence goes on along the minus strand of DATCPA010000136.1, from coordinate 3,116 downwards.
CTCCGCGAGCGCCCGGTAGACGCGTTCGAGCTCCGGTGCCTCCGAGCGGATCGCGTCGAGGTGGCGCTCGACCGTGTCCCAGTCGCCCCGCGCGATCGGGCCTGTCAGCTCGAACCCGTTCTCGATCGTGCGCTCCATCAGCGGCACGAGCGCCTCGGGCGGCGCGCCTGCGTCCTCGAGCAGTTGCGAGGCCGCCTGGTGCAACGTGACGAGGAAGTTCGAGGCGACCGCCGCTCCCGCGTGGTAGAGCGCCCGTTTGTCGTCGGCGAGTGCGAACGGCCGCAGACCGAGAGTCTCGGCGAGCCACTGCGCGCGCGCGTGGCCGTCGCCCGTCTCGGCCGTGACCGCCGCCCACGCACCGTCGAGTTGCTCCGGCCCGCGCGCCGCGGTCAGCGTTTGCAGCGGATGAACCGAAAAGCGCGCGGTGTGCGGGTCGAGTGCCGAAAGCGGCGTGCCGCCCGAGACATGCGCGACCCAGGGGCCTGGTTCGATCGAGCGGGCAACCTCGCTGATTGCACGGTCGGGAACGCACAGGAGTCGGAGCTCGCCTTCCTCGCGCACGGCGATGCCACGCTCGCGTAGTCGCGCTGCGATGGCCGAGCCGGCGCGGCCTGCGCCGATGACGGTGATCGAATCGAACATGAGGCTCCAGTTCCTTGCGGATACCGGGCTGCCACAAGCGTACGCGATCCGTCCGGGCCGGGGGCGAACATGGTCCCTTGGTAGGGTTGCCACGATGCCGATCTACGAATACGTCTGTATGAGCTGCGAGTCTCATTTTGAGGAGCTCGTCGGCATGTCGGATCCCGATCCGGCCTGCCCCGACTGCGGCAAGACCAAGGTCGCGAAGCAGTTCAGCAGGTCGTTCGCAGCGCACGGCACAACCGCGCAGCCCTCGTTCGGAGGCGGCTGTTGCGGTGGGTCCTGTGGCAGCTGCTGAGCTTTCCCTGATCGCCTACGGCGACGTGGTCGCCGGGTGCACGAAGTGCGCGCTCGCGGAGGGGCGCACCCAGGTCGTCTTCGGGGCCGGCTCGCCGTCCGCGGAGCTGATGTTCGTCGGCGAGGCGCCCGGGTTCCACGAGGACAAGCAAGGCGTCCCGTTCGTCGGCGCGGCCGGGAAGCTGCTCTCGAAGCTGCTCGCCGGCATCGGGATCGAACGCGAGGACGTCTACATAGGAAATGTCATCAAATGCCGACCTCCCGGCAATCGCAATCCGCTGCCCGAGGAGATCGAGGCATGTGAGGCCCATCTCTGGCGGCAGATCGAGCTGATCCAGCCGAAGCTCGTCGCAACGCTCGGCAATTTCGCCACGAAGCTCCTCTCGGGCAAGCCGGCCGGGATCACCCAGGTGCACGGGCGCGAGCAGGAAGTGACGCTCGGCGGTCAGAGCGTGACGCTCTATCCGATCTTCCATCCGGCGGCCGCGCTCTACACCCCGCGGATGCTCGAGGTGCTGGAGGCCGACTTCCGCCGTATCCCGGAGCTGCTCGGCCGCGCCGCGATGCCTGCCCGGGAGGCGACGCCGGTTTCCGAGCCGGTGCCCGAGCCCGTTCCCGCGCCCGCAGCCGGGCAGCAGCTCGGCCTCTTCTAGGCTCCCAGCGCCCCTCGGGACACTAGGGTCAGGGCGATGGAGTTGACGACCTCGTCCCCCGAGGAGACCGAGGCGTTCGCCGCCCGGCTCGCGGCCCGGTTGCAGGCCGGGGACGTCGTCGCCGTCTCGGGCGAGCTCGGCGCCGGCAAGACGACGTTCGTCCGCGGCGCCGCCCGGGCGCTCGGCGTCACCGAGCCGGTCTCGAGCCCCACGTACACGATCGGTCACCGCTACGAAGCGCCGACGCCCGTCGCCCACCTCGACCTCTACCGCCTCGCGAACCTCGACCCGGAGGATTGGGGCGACCTCGAGCCGTACTTCGAAGGCACCGTCGTCTTCGTGGAATGGCCCGAGCACGGCGGCGATTGGCTCCCGCACGCGCGCGCTGCGGTTACGCTCGACCACGTTGACGAGTTGCATCGTCGCGTAAGGATCTCGAGTGACGACGATCTTGGCCTTTGACACCGCGACGACCTTCGGGGCCGTCTGCGCAGTCACCCCCGGCGCGCGCGGGAGAGCGGCCCGTGCAGGCGACCTACTCGAAGCGGTCAATGCTCTCGTTCCGGACCCTCGTCAGCTCGACGCGATCGTCGTCGGGCGAGGGCCCGGCAGCTTCACGAGCATCAGAATCGGCCTCGCGATGGCGCGATCGCTCTCGCTGACGCTCGGCATCCCCGTCGCGGGCGCCTCGACCCTCGACGGCTATACGAGCGGCCTGCCTGTGCTCGACGCCCGACGCGGCGAGGTGTTCACGACCGGGCCGCGCGTCCTCGCGCCCGGCGAGCTCCAGGTCGACGGCCTGACACTGCTCGGTGACGGGGCGATCCGCTACCGCGAGCTGTTCGAGGGGCGCGGGGCAACGATCCCGCCGGACGAGGATCCCGCGCACGTGCCCGACCCGCTCCTGCTCGTCGAGCGCGCCGGCCCGTTCGGCACCGCCGGCCTCGTCGAGCCGCTCTACGTCCGTGACCCCGACGCGAAGGCCCAGCCGTGACCGCCGTGATGGTCGAGATCCGCAGGCTCGACCTCGTCGACCTGAGCGCAATCGAAGCGATCGAGCAGCGCGCGTATCCGACACCGTGGTCGCGGTCGATGTTCGCCTCCGAGCTTGCGAAGCCGACGTCGATCTGTCTCGGGGCCTTCGAAGGCGAGGACCTCGTCGGCTATGTGATCAACTCGCGCTACGTCGACGCCTGGCACGTGATGAACGTCGCCGTCGAGCCCGAGCACCGGGGACGCGGCATCGCGACCGCACTGCTCGAGCGCCTCTTCGAGGTGACGCGCGACGACGAGCGGCGCGGCTACACGCTCGAGGTCAGAGTGTCCAACGACCATGCGATCCGCCTCTACGAAAAGCTCGGCTTCGAACGGCGCGGCATCCGTCGCGGCTACTACACGGACAATCGGGAAGACGCCCTGATCATGTGGCGCGACGCGCGCCACTTGGCTTCGCCAACTGGCTAGAGGACGTCGGGGGCGTGCGACTGGTCGTGTATGAGCGCGACGATTGCGGCGGCTCGTTTG
>DATCPA010000106.1:0-13335 GCA_036564335.1 Gaiellaceae bacterium | reverse complement strand
CTCGTGTGGCCGGTCGTCGAGCGGCTCGTCCGCGGCGACATCAGTGCGCCGAGCGAAGCACGAGGTCTCGCGCGGCCGCCCTTGAAGGCGATCGCCGCGCTTGCGGGTCTCGCGCGAGCCTCCGCGGCCTAGAAAAGGAGTTCTAAAGCCACTCCACGCGGCTGCCGATCAGGGTGGGGTGGACCTCGACTCCTTGCTGGCGCGCGCCGTCCAGGCTGGGGCCAGTGACGTGCACCTGAAGACCGGCCAGCCGCCTGTCTTTCGGCACGACGGCGCGCTTCTGACGATCGATGACCTGCCTCCGCTCGAAGGGCGGCACCTCGACAACGTGCTCTCGAGCGTCACCGCGCACGACCCCGCTCGCCGCAAGTCGTTCGATGCCACCGGTGAGCTCGATCTCGCCTACACGTCGCCCGGCCTGCCGCGCTTCCGCGTCAACGGCTTCCGCCAGCGGGGAGCGATCTCGTTCGCGTTCCGCGTGATCCCGACCAAGGTTCCGAGCTTCTCCGAGCTCGGGCTTCCGGAGGGCGTCGCCGCACTCGCCGAGGAGCGTCGGGGGCTGGTGCTGGTCACGGGCGCGACCGGCTCCGGCAAGTCGACCACGCTCGCGTCGATCGTCGGTCACGTGAACGCGAGCCGCTCCGAGCACATCGTCACGATCGAGGACCCGATCGAGTTCCTCCACGACGACCTGCAGTGCATTGTCAACCAGCGAGAGGTCGGTCTCGACACCGCCTCGTTCGGCGAGGCGCTGCGGCGAGCACTTCGCGCCGACCCCGACGTGATCCTGATCGGTGAGCTGCGCGACGCCGAGACCGCGCAGACGGCAATGCAGGCGGCGGAGTCCGGCCACCTCGTTCTCTCGACCCTCCATACCGTCGACGCGGCCGAGACCATCGGGCGGATGGTCGAGTTCTTCCCGGCCGAGAAGCATCAGCAGGTGCGCTCGATCCTCGCGGGGGTATTGCGCGGCGTGGTCAGCCAGCGGCTCATCCCGCGGGCCGGCGGCGGGCGCGTCGCAGCCGTCGAGGTGATGGTCACGAACGCCCGCATCGTCGATCTGATCCTCGAGAACCGCGCCGACGAGATCGAGGACGCGATCGCCGAGGGCGCCTTCTTCAAGATGCAGACGTTCACCCAGGCGCTGATCGAGCTCGTCGTCTCGGGAGCAGTCGAGCGGGAGGTCGCGGCCAACGCCGCCACCAACCGGCACGACTTCCTCGTCGCGCTCGACCATTCCCTCAAGCAGCAGGTCGTCGACCGCGCCGCCGAGCGGGCCGAAGAGGAGGCGGCGAAGGACGACGAGCTGAGCGGCCTGCGCCTCGTGCGGCCGGGGCAGTGATGAAGCGCCTCCTGCTCCTCCTCGTCGCCGGCCTCCTCACCACAACCGGGGTCGCGCGTGGCGACGGCAACACGTTCGCGATCGTGCCGGGCGCCGCCGCCCTGCCGAGCGCCCAGTACGCGAACGGCACCGACCTCGTCCTCGCTCCCACCTGGATGACGCCGACCGCTCAGCCCGTCGAGCTCTCGTACGACCAGCTGCTCAACCTCTGGCAGAACGCGGGCGCGGCTTACGGCGTCCCCTGGAACGTGCTCGCGGCAATCAACAAGGTCGAGTCGAACTTCGGCCGCAACATGGGGCCGAGCTCCGCCGGCGCGATCGGCTGGATGCAGTTCATGCCCTCGACGTGGCTGCGCTGGGGGACAGACGCCGACGGCAGCGGCGTGGCCGACCCGTGGAACCCGGTCGACGCCGTCTACTCCGCTGCCCGTTACCTCGCCGCCTCCGGCGCTGCGAGCGACATCCGGCAGGCCGTCTACTCCTACAACCACGCTTGGTGGTACGTGAACGACGTCATCGAGCTGGCCCAGCTCTACGGCAGCTCGGACGGCGTTCCGGCCCAGGATCAGCCGGCCGTCTTCGCGCTCGACCAGCTCCAGGCGCAGCTCGACGACGCGACGGCGGCGGTGACGAAGGCGAACGAGGCCTACGATGCCGCGTCGGCGAAGGCGCAGCAGCTCAGCGAACAAGAGCAGGTGCTGGCGGGGCGGATCGAAGCCTTGCCGCTGCTCACCGACCGGCTGGAGGCGCAGAAGACCGCCGCCCAGGCCGGGGCGGACGCGTATACAGCGCAGACTGACGCGGACCGGCTGAAGGGCGAGCTCGACGCCGCCCAGGCGACTCTGGCCGGCCTACAGGAGCAGGTGCAGGCCGCGGCCTTCAACCAGGCGGCCGGGCGCGTCCTCTCGGCCGCGCCGGCCGAGGGCGCCGGCACGTACGTCTTTCCCGTCGGTGGCGGGCCTTCGGTGGTCTCGGTCTCGCACTTTCACCACGACTACCCGGCGGCCGACATCGCCGCACCCGAGGGCTCGCCGCTCTATGCGCTCTCGGATGGGATCGTCCTCTACTCCTGGAGCTCGGACGACCGCTGCGGGATCGGGTTCACGATGCAGACGTCCGACGGGCAGACCTGGACGTACTGCCACCTCTCCTACCTGTACCCCGAAGTGGTGAACGGTGCTCAGCTGCAGGCGGGCGCTCCTGTCGGGCTCGTCGGCCACACCGGCCACGCGACCGGGCCGCACCTGCACCTCCAGCTTCAGCCGGCGGACTCCTACCCGCAGGACCAGCAATGGTTCCAGGCCTTCGCAGGCACCGCCTTCCAGTGGTCGGACGAGACCTCGACGAAGGCGGGGGCGGGACCCACCGAGCTCTTCTCCGTGATCGCGCAGCAGCCCGCCGATTAGCCCGCGGCCCGCCCGGCGAGGCCGGTTTCGCTCTGCCCTTTTGGAGTCTCAAGCTTCAGCGTCGATCCGCCGATGGAGACGTTGAAATGCTTCGATTCGCAGCGGTCCTCCTTCGCGGCGTCATCGCGACGTTCGCCGGTTTACTCATCGCCGGCGGAACGCTGACGCTCGCAGCCGACCGCGCCCGCGTGCAACGCCCGACCCTCTCCCCTGCTGCTGCCCCGGCGGCACCGGCGACGCTGAAGGTCCCGAACGTCACCGGCCAGGTGTACGTCTTCGCGAAAGGGATCCTCCAGGACCAGGGCTTCGCGTGGCACGTCACCGGGCCGGTGCAGGGCTACGCGGTGAACAGGGTCGCCGTGCAGCGGCCGCGGGCAGGCTCGCTCGTGCTCGATACGGGCGCGCCCACGATCACGCTGATGCTGGAGCGGAGCGCCTCGTACGTCGAGCGCGGCACTCCTGATGACGACGCCCCGTACACAGGCACCGCGATCGGCCTCCTCGCAGACGACGCGGCGACGAAGGCCCGGCCGAGGGGCACATGAGGCGGCTGCTCCGGGTGGTTCGCACGGAGGCGGGCTACTCGATGACGGAGTTGCTCGTCGTCATGGTCATCCTGGGGACGGTCCTCGCCGGGTTGACGACTGCGTTCGTCGGGGGGTCGAAGGCCGAGGTCGACCTGAACCGGCGGGTGCAGGCGCAGATCCAGGCAGCGGGAGCCTTCGACCGGCTGCGCCGCGACGTCCACTGCGCGAGCTCGGCCACGATCAGCGGCGCGACGATGACGCTGAGCGGCTGCTCCTCTTCTGGGCCGGTCGCCTGGAGCGCGGCGGCAAGTAGCAGCTGCACCGCGACCGGCTACACGCTCTATGCGCTCTCTCGAACCTTCAACTCCTTCACGAAGCAGTACGCCGACTGCCTGACCTCGTCGTCGATCTTCACGTACGTCGCCCCAGTCGCCGGCGCGAGCCTCGCGAAGGTCCACGCCGTGATCACTGCAAGCGTGAACCCCGCGAAGTCGGTCGAAACCTTCGCGCTTCAGGACGACATCGTCATGCGGAACAGCGCGAGAGCATGAGGCGCAGCCTGGTCGCAGAGGAAAGCGGCATCGCGCTGGTGATGGCGCTCGGGCTCCTGATCGTGCTCTCGATCAGCACGATGGCGATGCTCACGTACACGACCGACAACGCGCGCAGCGTCCGGTACCAGAGCGCGCGCGTGTCCGCGTACACGCTGGCCGAGGCCGGGGTGAACGAGGCGGTCTCGGTGCTCAACCTGCCGGCGAACAACGCGATTGCGCCGTGCCTGCTCCTGGATTCGGCTTCCCCTTGTAATGCGACGCCCAGGACGTCGACCTACGCCGGCGGCACCGCGCGCTGGTCCGGGACGCTCAACCAGTCGACCGCGACGTGGACGATCACCTCGACGGGGACGGTCAGCAATCCCAGCGGCGCGGCGCCCGTGACGAAGACGCTGAAGGTGAACGTCCACGTCACGCCGAGCCTGTCCCAGCAGGCAAACAACCAGGCCTGGAACTACATTTACTCGAAGAAGACCAACGACGGCGATCCCGCCACGTGCGAGATGATTATCACCAACAGCGTCCAGGTCTCGACACCCCTCTTCGTCGAAGGTGACCTCTGTCTCAACAACGGCGCAGGGGTTTTGCAAGGGCCGCATGGCACCACCCTGGTCGTCAAGGGCAGGCTGCACCTGGCCAACAGCCAACAGAACTTCGTCGGGGCCACCAAGCAGGGAAGTAACACCGTTGTCAACAGGATCACCGAGTCGTACATCGGCAACGGCTGCATTCTTCAGAACAACGCGCTTCACGCCTCCCCGTGCAGCGACACCGACAACGTCTACGCGACCAAGTACGACACGGTGCAGCCGGACCTGGGCGATCCTCCGGCGGCCGACTTTGCCAGCTGGTACAACGGCGCCGCCCCCGGGCCGAAGTTCCCGTGCGTGCCCGAGCGGTCGAGCGCGCCGAGCACCTGGCCGGCCTTCGAGTCGGCGGGCAGCACGACCTGGAACAACAGCGTCACGCCGGCCGTCAACCTGACTCCCCTGACCGCATACGACTGCTGGACGGACGGCGGCGAGCTCGCCTGGAACCCGACCACCAGAGTGCTGACCGTCAACGGAACGGTCTTCATCGACGGCAGCGCGTACATCCAGAACGACGTCAAGCCGGCCGTCTTTAGCTACTCGGGCACTGGCGTGCTCTACCTCGCCGGCACGTTCCTGCTCAAGAACGCGATCCTGTGCGGGCTCGTCAACCCAGCCGGAACGGCGTGCGACACGACGAACTGGAACCCGAACGATCATGCGCTGATCATCGCCACCGACCACTACGGCGACAACGGCCTGCCGAACTTCGACGGCATCCAGCTGGTCAGCGGGTACTTCCAGGGTGGGGTCTACGCGACCCACGACGTCGAAATCGATACCTCTTCCGCCATCGACGGGCCGATCGTCGGCAACGTCGTCAGCCTCGGACAGTCGGTGAACACCTCGTTCCCATTCGTCAACTTCGTCCCGAACGGCGCGCCCGGGCAGAAGATCGTGTACGCGCAGCCGCTGCCTCCGACCGGCTACGACGGCTGAGATGGACGCCGCGCTCGCCGCGTTCGTGCTCGTGCCGGGGCTGGCCCTCGGGAGCTTCCTGAACGTCGTCGCAGCGCGGTTGCCGGAGCGGCGCTCGCTCGTTCGGCCCGGCTCTGCCTGCGGCTCGTGCGCGACCGCGATCGCCTGGTACGACAACGTGCCCGTGCTCAGCTACCTCCTCCTCCGTGGCCGCTGCCGGGCTTGCGGCGCACGCATCGGGTTGGTCTATCCGGCGGTCGAGCTCGCAACCGCGGGTCTGCTCGCCGGCTGTTTCATCGCGTTCGGGCTCTCGTTGCAAACCGCAGCCGCTGCGGTCTTCTGCGCCGCGCTCGTCGTCGTCACCGCCACAGACCTCACGCACCGGATCGTTCCCAACCGGGTTGTCCTCCCTGCCGCCGCCGTTGTGCTCGCGCTGATGACGGCATCCGACCCGAGCCCCGAGTGGGCAATCGGTGCGGTCGGGGCCTCCGCCTTCCTGCTCGCCGCCGCCCTCGCCTATCCGGCCGGGATGGGGATGGGAGACGTCAAGCTCGCGCTGCTCATGGGCGCGGCGCTCGGCCGGACGGTGACGGTCGCGCTGCTGCTCGGGATGATCGCGGCGCTCGTGCCGGCAATGGTGCTCTTCGCCCGGCACGGGGGCAAGGCGCGCAAGATGGCGATCCCGTTCGCCCCGTTTCTCGCGATCGGCTCCATCGTCGCGCTCTTCGCCGGGCACGCGCTGATCGACGCATACCTGTCCGTCTTCTGAGCCCACGCCCCGCTCAAGGCCGAGGGCCCGGATGCCGATACCTCGTTCGAGGGATATGGAGCCCGAGCAGCCGAACCTGCGCCCGCTGACGACGGACGACGACACCGTCGCGCCCTCGGTTACCCCGACCGAGCCGTACGCCGTCGACGAGTCGGCCCAACTCGTCGCCGACCTGATCGAGGCGACCCGGCTCGTTCCGCCCGACCGGCTCGCCATGGTGCGCGGCCGTGCCACCCGGGGATCGTTCTCCGAGGCGCTCGCGGCCGAGGGGCTCGCCTCCAGCGAGGGCGTCGCTCGGATGTTTGCCGCTCGTCACCGGCTGCCGCTCGTCGACCTGCGCCTGACGGGAGTCGCGGCGGATGCGAGCACGCTGATTCCGCTGCACGTTCTCCGGCGGGCGGCCGCGCTCCCCTACCGGCTCGAGGGCGACGTCCTCTTCGTCGGGATCGCCGACCCGCAGAACGTGAGCGCGATCGACGAGCTGCGGCTGGCGACCCGGCACCAGCTCTCGCTCGGGGTCGCGCCCCGCGACGACATCGTCGCCGAGCTCGACCGGATGGGCCGCGTCACCGAGGCCGTTGCCGACTCGCTCGAGGACCTCGGGGTTGAGGGAGCGGGAATTGCAGACCTCGAAGAGGAGGACGGCGTCTCCGAGGCGCCGATCGTCCGCATCGTCAACTCCGGTGATCCTCCAGGCGGCCGAGGACGGAGCCAGCGATATTCACTTCGAGGCACACGAGGACGGTCTCGTCGTCCGGTTCCGAATCGACGGCCTCCTCCACGAGGTGCAGCGGATCCCGAAGCGCCTGGCACCGGGGGTGACGACGCGGCTGAAAGTGTTGGCGAAGCTGGACATCGCCGAGCGACGGCGGCCGCAGGACGGCCGGATCTCGCTGCGCGCGGCCGCCGCCGGCCGGCTGCTCGACATCCGCCTGGCGACGCTGCCGACGGTCGTCGGCGAGACGGTGGTCATGCGCCTGCTCGACAAGTCGAAGAGCCCGCCGACACTCGAGGCGCTCGGGCTCTCGGACGAGATGCAGGCGAAGTTGACGACCCTGATCGCCCGGCCGGTCGGCGCGATCCTGGTCACCGGACCGACCGGCTCGGGAAAGTCGACGACGCTCTACGCGGCGCTGGCGCAGATCCACCGGCCCGAGATCAACATCGTCACGGTCGAGGATCCGGTCGAGTACCGGCTCCAGGGCATCAATCAGGTTCAGATCAACCTGCGCGCCGGGCTGACGTTCGCCAACGCGCTGCGCTCGATTCTCCGCTCGGATCCCGATGTGGTCATGGTCGGCGAGGTTCGCGACGGCGACACCGCGAAGATCGCGATCGAGGCCGCTCTCACCGGCCATCTGGTACTGACCACGCTGCACACGAACGACGCGCCGAGCACGATCACCCGGCTGAACGAGATGGGTGTCGAGCCGTTCCTGACCTCGTCGGCGGTCTCGGCGGTGCTCGCCCAGCGGCTCGCGCGCAAGCTCTGCTCGCACTGCTGCGAGATGTACACGCCGAGCGTGGACGAGCTGATCGAGGCACGCGTCTCTCCCGACATCGCGGCTGCCTCCGACGGGATGGTCCTGTACCGACCGCGTGGATGCCCCCGTTGCGGCCAGACGGGATACCGGGGCCGGATCGGCATCTTCCAGCTGCTGCTGATGACCGAGGCGCTCGGGGAGCTGGCGATCCGCAAGGCGGGCCGCGAAGAGGTCGAGCGCGAGGCGATGGCGGGCGGGATGGGCACGCTCTGGGACGACGGTATGGCGAAGGTCGCCGCCGGGCTGACGTCGATCCAGGAGCTGACGCGCGTTACGGTCTAGACCTAGCCGCTACTGGGCCTGGATGTCGCAGCCCAGGTACATCAGAGCCGCCACCGCTTCCGTGACGAACGCGCTCGCCTTGTGCGCGTCCGAGAACGTGTACGGGCCGGGGCGGGCCAGCTGCGTCGAGCCCTGCGGGTAGACCTCCGCCTCGACGACGCAGGAGCCGCCGCGGTCGACTGCGCGCAACACTGCGACGAGCCGGCCGTCCTTGCGTGCATGGCGGACGAAGAGCTCGCGCTCCTCGCCGGCGAGCGCCGCCTGATGCTCGGCCTCCGCAACGCTCTCGTGACCGCCGAATCGGATCATGAAGCCGCGTTCGCGGCTGCCTGCGCGACCGTGTCGCGGTCGGCGAAGCCGTCGATCCGGACGACGAGGTCGCCGGGGGGCTTCAGAACGAGGACAGCCGGATCCTGGATGACCCCGTAGCGTGTGTTCAGCGACTCGATCGCATCCTGCGTCACGTCGACCGAGACAAAGGTCGTCCCGGTCATCTGCGCGCCGGCTTCCGCCTCGCGCATCGCCGTATCGTCGATCTTCGCGTTCGGGTCGAAGAGCGCGACGACGACGACCTGGTTCGCGGCGAGTGCCTGCCTGATCGCCGCCGGCAGCTGATTCGCAATCGCAGCCTTCGAAGCGCGCAGGCGCGCGCGTGCGGCGGGAGTCTTCAAGCCAGGAGTTTTCACGCCGGGAGTCTTCACAGCGGGCCGCGCTGCCGCCGGCCGTTTCAGCGGCGCGGCCGGGAGGATCGGCTTGCCGGGAGATGCATCGGACGCGCTTTGTCGGCGCCCGAGCACGATCAGGCCGGCACCGACCGCCGCGCAAGCGAGCACGATCACGACCAGAAACATGCGGACGCGCGGGCTGAACGGCATCGTCATTGACACGGTCCGGTTATCGGCAAAACGGGGCCGCGCCTTGACCTACGCGACGGCCTTGCGCGCTACGCATGCGGACGGGTCGGGCGTGAACGTCGGTGCCGTGGCCCGCACGCTTACCGTCCGCAGACCGACGAACGCGGCACCGCTCGAGTTGAAGGTTGCGTACCAATCGTGGTTGTTGCTGCACACGGCGACTTTCAAGTGCCGAGTGGCGCCGGGCGGGAAGCGCAGCGACGTCTTCTTTCCCCCCGGGAGCTCGAAACGGAGCGTTACTCCCGGTCCGTTGGGTGCAGTCAGCCGCATCGTGAGCCAACCCGAAAGCTTCGCGCCCTTCGTGGCAGGCCACAGGTAGACGGCGCCGGCGTCGGCGAGCCAGCCGTCGTAATAACGGCCGATTGCGTAGAGCTCGAGTCGTGGCGCTCCGGTGGGAGCCCAGAGTGTGGAAACAGGGCCTTGCGCGACCAGGTTGGCGTTCCGCACGCGCACGTAGCTTCCGTAACCGTCGACGAGCAAGGGGCCGCGGAACTGCACGCCGCGAACGAGCAGCGCGCCGTCTTCGCCCACCGTGACGCGATCGGAGTGGAACGCGTCGATCGGGCCGGCGCCCGGCAGCAGCAAGACGCGGTCGATCGAGCGGTTCCAGAAGAGGTGCTCGAGCGTCGGCGCCCGGCGCCCGCCCCAGCTCTGGAGGAGGGCAACGTGCCGGAGCCCGGTCCGGTCGACGAATGAGGGATCGGCGGGCAGGTACGCGCGTTTCGTGGCGGAGGTGCTCGTGACGTCGAACGCGACTGCGCCGGCCGATGCTGCGGCAGTCGCAAAGAGCGCGAGTGCGAGCGCGACCGGCGTGCCGAGGCGCGGGCGGAGGGATCCCGCAACCCCGGCCGCCGTCAGGACCGCGACGAATGCTGCGACGACGACGGCGGCCGACGAAGCGTGGCCCAGTTCAGCGTCGAGCCAGTACACGCCGTAGAGGATCGGCGAGGCGCTGAGGGTGGAGGCGACTGCGAATCCGCTGAGGGGGACGCGAACCGAGAGCAGCACGAGCGCTGCGGCCAGGAAGAGGTGCGGCAGCCGGAGCGGCCAGCCGCGGGCGGCGTAGAGGGCGAACGAGATGGCGGCGAGGGGAACCAGGTAGAAGACGTAGCGCTCCTGGATCTCGCCCATCCCGGTCAGGCTCGACTGGAGCACCCCGGCCTCGGCGAGCAGCGCGACCGCAAGCATGACCGTCGCCGCTCCGAACGCGATTTCCGCGCGGGAGCGCGGACGGACCAACGCGAGCCAGAGGCCGATCAGCGCGCCCGGGACGACGATCCAGCCGGAGGCGTAGGCGAGCGACATCGCGTCCCACCCGACCCACCGGATCAATTCGATCGGATCGGGGTTGAAGCCGAGAACGGCGCGGTAGGGGCCGAGCGCACGCACCGGCCCGGTGGCGAGCAGGGCGAGGAGCGGAACCGCGAACAGCGCCAGAGGAAACAGCTGCTCGCGCAACGCAGCCCTTGTTCTCCGCTCACGAAGACCGGTGAGCAGCGTCGCGCCGAGGAACACGGCCGGGAGCACCGCGAGCTGCACGCGAGCCAGTGCCGCCAGACAGGCGAAAGCCACGAATGCAAGCTGGGCGCGCCTGGTCGGGCGCGCGAGCGCTGCGACCATCGCGGCGACGGCGGAGAGGACGAGGGGGTAGGCGAAAGGCTCCGAGGCGACGAATGACGCGTAGACCAGGTCGGGCACGAGCACCGCCAGCGCCGCCAGCGCCAGTGCGAGCCTCCGTGAGAGCCCGAGCCTGAGCGCGAGCAGGTAGACGGGGATCGCCGCCAGCGACATCGCGAGCGCTCCGATCGCCTGGACGAGCCGGTACGCGACGCCGACATCGCCGATGAGCCAGGCCGGGGCGGTGAGGAGCGGTTGCAGCAGCGCCGGGAAATGAGCGGATCCGCCGCGGATCAGGGGCCGCCCCGACTCGGCGAAGGATCGACTGAGCGCCGCGTAGATGTATTCGTCAGGGAAGAAGACAGGGGTCGTTCGCAGCCAGGCGACAACCGTTCGGACGAGGAAGCTCGCCCCGACGATTGCGACGAGCCAGGGAGCAGGCACGCGCTTCACCATGTTCTCGTCGGCAACTCGACCCGCGATCTTGAGCAAAGAGAAAGGGCGCGGTCTCCCGCGCCCTTTCAGATCCAGACTCGAGCTTCGGTCTATGGACAGTCGGCCAGGGCGAGTCCGGTCCCCGGGATGTAGTGCCACGTCACGGCCTGGTCGCCGCCTGTCGGCGGGCTCTGGACGCAGTAGGACGAGACCGAGAGGCTTGTACTCGGGATCGTGTAGGTGCTGAGGTTGAGGGCCTGGTCGTAGTTCGACTTGAGAATGGGCAGGGTCATGCCCACGTATGTGCCGGGGGTCTGGTCGGCGTAGAACTGCTCGATCGTCGGGATGACCGAGCGGACGTTCGACTTGTTCTTGACGCTCTCGGACCGGCCCCTGAGGCTCAGGTAGGACGGAACCGCGATTGCCGTGAGGATGCCGAGGATAACCACGACGACGAGGAGCTCGATCAGGGTGAAACCCTTCTCCTCTTTCCTCAAGCGCTTACGCAACGTGCTGAACATGCGTTGCTCCTTTTTCGGAGTTACGGTGGCTCCCCGGGTATCGGCCGCTGGCGGAGAAAAGTGCAGCCCTGAACGGGTGATTGCGCAAAAACGAGGAGATTTGCGCAGAAACAGCTGCTGGATGGTCTGCTCCCAGTAGGCGTAAAGAAGAGGGCTCCCCCTGCCGATAGCCCGTTCGAGGGAATGGACGCCGACTTCTCAATCGACGAGCTCCTCGCCGGCATGCCGGAGTGGGATGCCTCCGACCTGCACCTGTCTGCGGGCTCTCCGCCGGCGGTCCGCGTTCGCGGGGACCTCGGGCCGATCGAGAATATGGCGCCTCTCACCGAGGAGGACACGCAGCAGCTGCTCTACCGCATCCTGTCGACCGAGCAGCAGAAGCGCCTCGAGGTCGACCGGCAGATCGACATCTCGTACTCGGTCCCCGGCGTCGCGCGCTTCCGCATCAACGTCTTCTTCCGCCAGGGCACGATCGGCGCCGCCTTCCGCCTCGTCCCGCAGGTGATCAAGACGCTCGAGGAGCTCGGCCTGCCGCCCAGCCTGCACGAGCTCACCGACCGTCCTCGCGGGCTCGTGCTGGTCACCGGTCCGACCGGCTCGGGGAAGTCGACGACGCTCGCATCGATGATCGACGAGATCAACCGCACCCGGGCGGCGCACATCGTCACGATCGAGGACCCGATCGAGTTTCTCCATCCGCACCGCCGGTGCATCGTCAACCAGCGCGAGATCGGCACCGACACGCCCGGGTTCGCCGTAGCGCTCCGCGCCGCGCTCCGCCAGGACCCTGACGTGATTCTCCTCGGCGAGATGCGCGACCTGGAGACGATCGCGACTGCGCTGACGGCCGCCGAGACCGGCCACCTCGTGCTCGGCACTCTCCACACGCGCGGTGCGGCCAGCACGATCGACCGCATCATCGACGTCTTCCCCGGCGAGCAGCAAAGCCAGGTGCGCACCCAGATCGCCGGCGCGCTACAGGCGGTCGTCACGCAGTCGCTGCTGCCCACGGCAGACGGGCAGGGTCGCGTGGCGGCGACCGAGATCCTCCTGCCCGACGACGCCGTCCGGAACCTGATCCGCCAGGGCAAGGTCGAGCAGATCTATTCCGTGATGCAGACAGGCACGGCGCGCGGGATGCAGACAATGGAGCAGTCGCTGTGCGAGCTCGTCCTGCGCGGGACGATCACGCTCGAGATCGCACTCGGCTGCTCGAGCTATCCGGACCAGCTGATGGGGCTGCTCGAGCGCTCCGGGTACGTCGAGCCGGTTACTGCGGCGGTTGGGACCCTCGAACTGGCGGGGAGCGGACGATGAGCAAGCCGGCCGACAAGACCTCGATCTGGAAAAAGGAGATCACGTTCCGGAAGGCGAAGCCGGAGAAGAGCCACGAGGCGCACGAGGCGCCTGCCCAGTCCGGTGAGACTTCGGTCTGGAAGAAGGAGATCACCTTCCGGCGGAAGCCCAAGGCGGAGCAAGGCCACCGCGTGCCGCCCATTCTGGAGCAGATGACGAGGCCCGAGTCGGTAGCCGACTTGCTGCAGCCTCTCGACCCACTCGACCTGCCGACGATCACCCCTCCCTTCCCGCCTCGGCCGGCGACTCCACCGGACGCAGTGTCCGAGCCCCAGCCCCAGCCCGAGCCTGTCGCCGAGCAGCCCCTCGACCCGGACGAGGGCTCCGAGCCCGAGCCTGTGGCCGAACAGGCCTTCGACCCGATCCTCATGCCGCCGGTCACTCCTCCGCCGCCTCCCACGGTGCCACAGCAGGCCCCGGTAACCGAACCCGAGCACGTGGCCGAACAGGCCTTTGACCCGGTCTTTATGCCGCCGATCACCCCTCCGGTGCCGCCTCCCGCAAGCCCGCCGCCGGCCGCCGCGTTCGAGCCCGAGCCCGCGCCAGCGCCCGGGCCCGAG
>DATCPA010000077.1:0-5687 GCA_036564335.1 Gaiellaceae bacterium | reverse complement strand
GCACGACGGAGCTCGACGGGCCGGTGCGACTCGAGCTGCCGCTGACTGCGCGCGAGCGCGAGATCCTGCTCGCCGGCGGCCTGATCGCGTACGCGCGCGGTTGAGGCGCGCGATCCTCGGTGGCTGCGCCCTCGGCCTTGCCACCGGCTGGAACGTCTCCAACACCGGTGCGGTAGCCCAGCAGCTCGCACATCGCTACGGCGTAGGGCTGGCGACAGTCGGCCTCTTCACGACCGCGCTCTTCCTCACCCACCTGGTCATGCAGATCCCGGGCGGGCGGACGAGCGATCGCTTCGGTGCGCGCCGCACCGGGCTGCTCGGGCTCGCCCTGATCGCCGTGTTCTCCGCCGCGGCGATGGCCGCGCCCGTCACCGGGCTCGCGATCGTGATGCGCGCCCTCGCCGGCGTCGGCACAGGCCTGGGCTTCATCGCCGGCAGCGCCTACGTGCGCGCGATCGGCGGCTCGCCGGCCGCTCAGGGCTTGTACGGGGGCGTCGGGCTTGCGGGTGGCGGTCTCGCGCTCGCCGTCGTGCCGCAGGTGGAGAGCTGGATCGGCTGGCGGGCTCCCTTTGCGAGCGCTGTCATCGTCGCGCTCATGGGGGTGGCGCTGCTGGGCATCGCACCGGCGGACGAGATACGCCCGAGGCCCGCGCGCGCGGAGGGGCTCGGGGCGGGCGTTCTCCGCGATGCGCGCCTTTACCGCCTTGCCGGGCTCTACGGGGCCTCCCTCGGACTGAGCGTGACGGTGGGCAACTGGGTCGTCACCCTGCTCGACCGGCACGGCGGGCTGGGCCAGGGGGCGGCCGGCGCGATCGGCTCGCTCACGCTCGCGCTGGGCATCACCACTCGGCCTCTCGGCGGCTGGATCCTGCGCCGCCATCCCGCGTCGATCCGCCTCGCCGTCGGCGTCAGCCTCGGCGCCGGTGCAGCCGGCACGGTGTTGCTCGCCGTCGCGCGCTCGCCGGGGCTCGCGGCGCTTGGCGCCGCGCTCGTCGGCATCGGCGCCGGGATCTCGTTCGCCCCCGCGTTCACGGGTGCAGCAGCGATGCGGCCCGACGCGCCCGCAGCGGCCGTTGGGCTCGTGAACGGTGCAGCGAGCGCCGTGATTCTCGTGGGGACGCCGCTGCTCGGCCTGTCGTTTGCACTGCCCGGCGGCGGCCGGCTCGGCTTCGCGGTAGTCGCGGCGCTCTGGGTTGCCTCACTGCTCGTGCTTCCGAGCGAGCGTGAGCTCGGGGTCGAGCCTGGATGATCGTTCGGAAAGGCGTCGATCGATCATCTAGAGATGGCGGAGTAGGGAAGACCCAGGGCTGCGAAATTTTCCATCAAGCCTCGAGTGGGGCGAGGGCCCGTTTCGCACTGGCGGCGGGTTTCGGCGGTTCGACTAGAAGGTTGGTCTCGTTCCGATCAATCTTCTAGCGCCTGGATCGCGTTCAGGATGATCTCGGCCGCGAGGGCCGCGTCGGCCGGGCTCGCGTCCTCGGCGGGGTGGTGGCTGATCCCGTCCTTGCACGGCACGAACACCATCGCGCTCGGGACGTAGTCGGCCACGCACATCGTGTCGTGCGCCGCGCCGGAGTGCATCGTCAGCCAGGGCTCGCCGGTCGCACTCGCCGCCGCCTCGAGCGCGCCGACGATCCGCTCGTCCAGCGGGGTCGAAGGCTGGGTCTGGCGCTGCCGGAACTCCGCGGTCATCCCGCGACGCCGCGCAGACTCCTGCGCGAACGCGGCGATGTCGCGGGCCACGCCCTGGAACGCGGCATCGTCGGGGCCGCGGACGTCGAGGGAGAAGCGCACCCGGGTGGCGATCGCGTTGATGAGCCCGGGGTCGACGTCGATCTCGCCGACCGTGCCGACGGTGCCCTTGCCGGCCGCCGTGGCGAGGCGCTCGAGCTCGGCGATCGACTCGGCCAGCGGCAGGGTCGGGTCGAGGCGGAGGTCCATCGGCGTCGCCCCCGCGTGGTCGCCGCGTCCCTGGACGACGACGTCGCCGTGCACGTAGCCGGCGATCGCCGAGACGATCCCGATCCGGTTGCCCGTGTCCTGGAGCACCCGGGCCTGCTCGATGTGCATCTCGATCCAGCCGGTCAGGCCGTCGAGCACGTGAATCGCCTCTCGCCAGCGGGCAGGCTCGTAGCCGGCCTCCTCGGCATGCTCCCAGAAGCTGCGTCCGTCGTCGATCGCCCGGAACGTCTCGCGCAGCTCCTCCTCCGTCACCCGCTGGGCGATGATGCGGCTGCCGAGCAGCATCTGCCCGAATCCCGAGCCCTCCTCTTCGAGAAACGAGACCAGCTGCAGCGGGAGCCCGAGGCCGAGCTCCTCGTTCAGGCGGCAGACCTCGAGTGCGGTGACGACGCCCATCGTCCCGTCGTACTTGCCGCCGTTCCGATTCGAGTCGCAATGTGAGCCGATGCCGAATGCGGGCTCCCCGGGCGGGCGGTTTCGCGCGACGAGCGTCCCCACTGGATCCTCGCTGACCTCGAAGCCGATCGTCTGGAGGTCCCGCTTGAAGTAGTCCAGCGTGTTCCGGTAGACGTCCGTGTAGGCGTAGCGGCGGATCGCCTCCTCCGAGAGCGTGTACTCCGCGCCGGCCAGCGTCTCGATGTCGCGCTCGATCCGGTTGGAGCTGGCGTTACGCTCGACCGTGACCATGACCGACGACACTAACGAAGAGTGGCCCCCGCCAGCGGCGCGCCTGCGCTCGATCGTCTGGCGTGCCGAAGGGCATCTGGAGCGGAGCGAGTTCGTGGCCGCTTCGCGGTCGCTCGCCGAGGGCTTCGGGCTCGGCGAGGACGAGCTCCTGCACGGCCTGCACCATCTTGCGGCCGCCGGCCATCGGGCTCAGAGCGGCGAGCTCGACCGGGCGCGACGCCAGCTCGAGCGTGCCCGCCGGCGGCTGGCGCCGTATCCGGACACCACCTCGCTGGTGGCCGCAGTCGAGGCCGTCGTAGAATCGGCAGATGCCGAAGGAAAGCTGGAATAACCGCAAGACGCTGATCCTCAGCCGGACGGACATGATGGGCCTCGTCACGCCGGCCGAGTACGTCGAGTGCGTCGAGCAGGCCTACCGGATGCACGGCGAGGGCCGCTTCTACATGGATCCGAAGGGCCACATCGTGCTGGACAAGTACCCGGGCGAGTGGGAGGCGATGCCTTCGTACATCGAGGAGCCAGAAGCCGCCGCCTGCAAGTGGGTCTCCATCCGCGAGCAGAATCGCGAGCGCTTCGGCCTCCCCACCGTCTTCTCGATCCTGATCTACACCCACCCCGAGACGGGCTTCCCGCTCGCGATCGTCGACGGGAGCTACCACACGGTCATGCGCACGGGCGCCGCGGCCGCCGTTTCGACCAAGTGGCTCGCGCGCGAGGATTCGAAGGTACTGGCGATCGTCGGCGCCGGCCACATGGCCGAGGGAGCGCTCGAGACCTGCAGCGAGGTCTTCGACTGGGACGAAGTGAGAGTCTGGAGTCGCTCGACGGAGACGCTGGCCGGGTTCGCGGCGAAGTACGACGGCCGCTACGCCTTCCGGCTGAAGCCTTCAACCGACCTGGCCGAGGTGGTCGGCGGCGCGGACGTGGTCGTCACTCTCACGCCGGCCCGCGGGCCGATCGTCGAGGACGCGTGGATCGGAGAGGGGACGCACATCGCCGCGGTCGGAGCCGACAAGGGCGGCGATCAGGAGCTCGCCCCCGAGATCCTGCAGCGGGCGCGGATCTTCGTCGACGACATCCGCCAGTGCCGCACGGACGGCGAGATCAACGTGCCGCTCGCACAGGGCCTGATCTCCGAGGACGACATCGCCGGCGAGATCGGCGAGGTCGTGACCGGCAAGAAGCCGGGCCGGACCTCAGCCTCCGACGTGACGGTCTTCGACTCCACCGGGATCGCCCTCCAGGACTCGGCCACCGTGCCGCTCGAGTACGAGCGCGCGGTCGCAGCCGGCGTCGGCATCGAGAAGAAGATGATCTCTGGCTGACCTGCTGACGGGTAGCGGGAAGTACGGAGCGGAGCGGGTTTGCGACCTGCTCCGCTCTGGGCTCCACGATCATCGAGGTACCGTCCTCGGCGAGCGCTTGATGGATGTGCTGCTGCGCCAACCGGGTCGCCCATGTCGTGCAGGCAGTCGAAGACGCAGACGAGGTCGTAGCCCAAGTTCCACGCGCCAAGCAGCACCGGTCGGTTTCCTCGTGCCTTGGCGGGGCATAAGGCGTTCAGTGGTTCGGTCGTGTGGTCATCCGGGATGTGGTGTTCTCACGCTCGGTAGCCGGTGCCTTGTCCATGACTCGCCGGTGACACGGATCTTTACGCGCGGGCGGCCTGTTGTCCGTTCCGGCGTAGCCATCCACGCCCGGCGGTCGAGCGGAAGGGCAGCTCTGCGGGACCGACTCGATCTGTCCTAGGCTTCCTACGTCCCGTGCCTATCCCCGAATTGGAGGAGCTATGCATGCGGTTGTCGTGAAGGTGACGATCAACGATTTCGAGACAGCGCGCAAAGACCTGGAGGAGCAGGTTGTACCGCGGGTAAAGCAAGCGCCCGGCTTCGTGGCCGGGTACTGGACGCGCTCCTCTGACGGAAGCAACGGCCGCGCCATGATCGTGTTCGACTCCGAGGAGTCGGCACAAGGGGCGACCGGGATGATCCGTGCCGCGGCGTCGAACGAGGGCGGTGGCGTGACGCTGGAGGACGTCGAGGTTCGCGAGGTTGTTCAGCACGCCGACTCCTCGTCCTGACCGCACGTCTCCGGATTTGGGAACCGGGTGGAGCGCGTCGAAGCCACCGGCTCGGCGAGCAAGGGGCGCGATCCAGAGGATGATCTCGACGTGAGCGGTTCGCGGGTCGAGGTCGAGGAACGGCGATTCAGGTCGGTGAGGGTCGCCCCTCGAAGAATCGCCGTCCCTCTGCACGGTTCTTCGCTGCGAGCGCGCCCTCGGATTGAGCGCGCGTGTCCGAAGACGATGATCTGAGCCGATGGTTGCCGCGATTTTCGAGGCCAGGATGGGACGCGAGCAAGCGGAGCGGCTCGCAGAGCTCATGGGCGAAGGACGGGCCACGCGGCCCGAGGGCGTGCTCACCGCCGCGCTGCTCGTCGATGGCGAGCTCGTCCGGCTCGTTGCGTTCTGGAAGGACCGCGAGACGCTCGAGGCCTACCTGGCCACCGCTGCCGTCCCGCGCGGGACGGAGCTGATGCGGCAGGTCGGCGTCGAGCCCGAGTTGCGCATCGTGGACGTGCTGGAGCTCGGCTAGGCCGTTCTGGGCGCGAGCGGCTCGCCGGCGAGCAGTCGCTCGACGCCGCCCATGCCCCAGTGCGTCTCGCCTTCGTCCGTCGACAGGGAGGGAACGCCTGTGACTCCCTCCGCCTCCGCGGCTCGGCGGACCTCGCCCAGCTGGGCGACGCGCTCGGACGAGTACGCGGCAGCGACCGCGCCGTCCGGGTCGAGCCCGGCGCGTCCGGCGGCGCGCGCGAGCTCCCGGTCGGTGGCGATGTCCTCGCCCTCGCAGAAGAACGCCTCGTACAGCGCATGCTTGAAGTCGCGCAGCCGCCCCTGCTCTCCCGCCCACAGGCAGGCGGCGAGCGGGAGCGTCGAGCGTGGCTGGTAGCGCGGCAGGTGGATCTCGATCCTGAGCTGGAGGGCGCGCCGGTACACGTTCTGCGTCCAGTCGACCCGCAGGTGGTCGCCCCGCGGCTCG
>DATCPA010000058.1:0-1540 GCA_036564335.1 Gaiellaceae bacterium | reverse complement strand
TGCTGCGGAATCTCCGGGATCGCCTCGAGCGCCGCGTTCCAGATCTGCACCGAGATGACGTTCCCGAGCGCGTAGGTCGGGAAGTACCCGAGGTGGCCGCTCGCCCAGTGCATGTCCTGGAGGACGCCGTCCGCGTCGTTTGGCACCTCGATGCCGATGTACTCCTTCATCCGAGCGTTCCACGCCTCAGGCAGGTCGTCGGGCGACAGCGTTTCCGCCAGCAGCTCCTGCTCGAGCTCGAAGCGGAGGATGATGTGGAGGCTGTACGTCACTTCGTCGGCGTCGACCCGGATCAGCGACGGCTTCACGGCGTTGACCGCACGGAAGAACGCCTCCTCGTCGACGTCGTCGAGGGCGCCCGGGAAGGTCCGCAGGAGCTCGGGGTAGAAGTGGCTCCAGAACGGGCGGCTGCGGCCCACGAGGTTCTCCCACATCCGGCTCTGCGACTCGTGCAGGCCCATCGAGGCGCCCGTCCCGAGCGGCGTGCGCGCGAGCGCCGCGTCGATGCCGCGCTCGTAGATCCCGTGCCCGAACTCGTGCATCGTCGCGAACAGCGAGTGCAGGCCGCTCTCGCTGTAGTGCGTGGTGAGGCGGATGTCGCCGTGGCCGGGCGAGGACATGAACGGATGGGATGTCGGGTCGAGCCGCCACGACACCGGGTCGAAGCCGAACCGGTCGAGGACGTGCATCGCGAAGCGCTCCTGCCCTTCCTGGGGGAACGAGCGGTCGATTGGCGACGCGTCCGCAGGGTCTACGGCGTGCAGCAACTCGATCAGGCCGTCCTTCAGCCGCTCGAAAACGGCGCGAACCTCCGCTGTCTTCATCCCGCGCTCGTAGTCGTCGAGCAGGACGTCGTACGGCTCGTCGCCCGTCTCGAAGCAGTCGACGTAACGGCGACGGAGGCCGAGGTTGCGCTCGAGGTGGGGCTTGAGCGCC
Source organism: Gaiellaceae bacterium (assembly GCA_036564335.1). Classification (GTDB taxonomy): domain Bacteria; phylum Actinomycetota; class Thermoleophilia; order Gaiellales; family Gaiellaceae; genus DATBLE01. The sequence continues at coordinate 604 of DATCPA010000058.1, read as the reverse complement.
TCGTAGTCGGACTTCGGGCGGGCCTCCGCCCACGCGCGCAGCGCGAGCGAGGCGCTCCGTCGCATCTCCGCGGTCAGGTCCGGCGGGACCTGACGCGCCTTCGCCCAGTCGTGCCGCGCCACCCGGATCAGGCTGGCCTCGTCAGACTCCTCCGGGAGGCTCTCCTCATACGGACGCAGCTCGTCGAGCAGGCGCCCGATCTCGTCAGCCACGAACAGCTGGTGGCTCAACCGGCCGATCGTCGCGGTGTGCTCCGCACGCGAGCCGGCCGCCGCGATCGGCATCTTCGTCTGTTGATCCCAGAAGAGGAGCTGTCCGATGCCCGCGAGGTCGGAGATCTCCGCCAGGCGGTTGCGGAGCTCGTCGTACGCCGCGGGAGGGCTCACCTCCGCATCCTAGTCGGCAGGCCGAATTCGCGTCCGCCGGTGAGGCCGGACGGACGCAGGACGAGCACGAGGGTCATCAGCGCGCCCAGGATGACGAGCCGCGTCCCGCTCGGTAGGTCGACCTTGACGCCCACGTGGACCCCCTGCTCGGCCTGGCTCAGGAACGAGTCGAGGCCGCTCACCGCGAGCGCGCCGACGACGGCGCCCCAGAGGCTCGT
>DATCPA010000012.1:0-7207 GCA_036564335.1 Gaiellaceae bacterium | reverse complement strand
GGGCAGGCCCGGCCAGCGTTCGGCGGCAGCGACCCTGAGCACGGCGAGCTTCGACGCCTCGCCGAGGCGGCCGGGCAACACCGTGTCGAGGAACGAGCCGACCGCGCTGGAGACGTAGATCGCGCGGAACCCGACGGGTGTCCCCAGCGTCTGGCGCCACGCCAGCGCGCGAAGGGGCTGAACGACGGCGCCGACGCCGAAGGCGGCGGCGAGCAGGAGCCAGTTCGGGCTCGTGGCGGCGCTGACCGCTCCGCCCGCCGTCTGCCTGGCGACCACGACGAACCCGGCGACCGTCGCAAGAGCGATCGCCGATGGGATCAGATATCTGCGCGCGCGTACGCGAACCGCCATACCTATGCCATCGGCGCCGCACGACGGCTTGCCCACCCCCTTTTGGCGGGAACTACCCGGTGACGCGCTTCAGCTCGGGCTCGATCCAGGCGACTGCGGACGCCAGCAGGTCGGGGTCGGCCGACTTGACGACGACCTCGACCTCGCTGCCGCCCTCGTCGAAGCTGGGGTACGAGCCGACCAGGACCCCGGGGTGCAGCTCGTCCATCGCCTCGAGCACTCCGACGATCCGGCTCTCCGTCGTCCGGTAGGTACGACGCCAGGAACCGATCGGCGTGCCCGCTTGCAACTCCGCCGCCAGCGTCTCGAACATCGCCTCCATCTCGGCCGGCAGCCCTGGCAGGACGTAGACATTGCCGATCGCGAAACCGGGCGCCCCGCCGAGCGGGTTCTCGAGCGCCCGGCTGCCCTCCGGCAGCTGCGCCCAGCGCGCGGCGTATTCGGGATCGCGGTGGAAGCGCGCACGGAGGCTGTCGGCGACCTCGGGCTGCTCGACTTGCGGGACGCCGAACGCAGCTGCGATCGCCTCGCGCGTGACGTCGTCGGGCGTGCCGCCGAGTCCGCCCGTGACGATCACGAGATCGGCGGCCGCAGCCTGCTCGCGTACGAACGCGGCGACGCGCTCGATCTCGTCCGGCAGCACGGCGATGAGCTCGACCTCGACGCCGAGGCCTGCCAGACGCCGGGCGAGCCAGCTTCCGTTCGTGTTCTCCACGTCGCCGGAAACGAGCTCGTTCCCGACCGTGACGAGCGCCGCGCTGGACATCTCGGCGAGTATACGAATGTGCTGTCCGGGCTCCAGGAGCGGCGCGACCACGAGTGCAGGCTGATACCGGAGCGGGCGCTCGGGACCCTCGACGAGGCAGAGGCGTTCCTCCGCGACCGGGGCCTGCTGACGCGCAACCCCTCCGGCTCGCTGCCGAGCCTGTTCGGCGCCTGCCACGAGGAGCCGTACAAGCCCGGTGCAGGCGGGTTCGGCGAGTGGCCGCGCACGAAGTGGCCGTGGAGCTTCGAGCTCGCGCTCCGCCCCGGCGTCGTGGCGCCGAAGATTCACCTGGGCAAGACGCTCTACCTGAGCGAGGAGACCGCCGCGCTCGTCGATCCGATCGTCCGCGACGAGATCGACCGGATGACGGAGGCGGACGAGGACTGGGCCCGCGTGCTCGCCCACCTCGCCGAGGCAGGGCCGTCGACACCGGACGACCTCGTCGTCGAGCTCGGCCTGCCGAGGAAGGAGCTGAAGGCGATCCGCGCGCCGCTCGAGCGCTGCGGCGTCGTCGTCACCCGCTGGGAGGGCGAACAGAGCTTCCTCGCCCGCTGGGACCAGCTCGTCACTCGCCCCGCCCGAGGCGCACCCGACCTGGGGCCGCTGGTCGTCGCCGCTGTGCGGGCTGCGGTGGTCGTCCCGGAGCGCGAGCCCGCACGGTGGTTTTCGTGGCGCTGGCGCTGGGAGCAGGGTCTCCTCGACCGGCTGGTCGAGGAGGGTGCGCTGGTTCGCCCCGAGCCGGGGTGGCTCGCCGCCGCCTAGCCGGGCACGAGGTCGCAGAAGACGAAGCCGTCACGCTCGACGATCTCGCCGACCTCGAGCGCAACCGGTTGGGCAAAGCCCGGCCCGGCATGGACGAATGTGTGGAACTCGCCGTTCTCGCCGCAAGGGTCGACGTCGTCGGGCAGGTCACCGATGAAGGAGGCGTCGTACGCGCGACCCGCGAACGAGCGGTCGAGGCGCCGGGGGTCGAGACAGGCAACGACCCCTTCGAAGCCCGCGGCGACAAACTCGCGCGCGAGCTCGGCCGTGTCCCGCGCCCAGAGCGGGAAGAGCGCATGCTTGCCGATCCGCCCCAGCCGCTCTTCGCGATACGCGCGGACGTCCTCGAGGAACAGATCGCCGAAGGCGACGGTGTCGACATCACGGAGAGGCACCGCGTCGAACGCGCGGGCCATCCGCTCTTCATAGACCTCGTTCACGCATGCGGGCGGAATGACGATCTCGACGAGCGGAATTCCGACGGCCGCGACCTGACGCTCCAGAAGGGTTCGCCGGACGCCGTGCATGCTGATCCGGTCGAAGCCTTCGGTCAACGTCGTGACCAGGGCGCACGGCTCGATGCCCTGCGCCCGCACTGCTTGAAGCGCAAGCGCCGAGTCCTTGCCACCGCTCCAGGAGAGGGCGACGCTCACTAAGGCCTGACCGGGACGACCGCCAGGCCGTCGAGAACACGGACCCGCGCGCCGTAATGCTCAGCGATCAGCGCCTCCGTCAGCACCTCGGCCGGCGCGCCCTGGGCGACGATCCGCGCGTTCGAGAGGAGCAGCAGCCGCGAGGCGTACTGCCCCGCCAGTGTCAGGTCGTGCATCGCCGCGAGCACGGTCAGCCCCGCATCGAGCCGAAGGGCGTCGATCAGCTCGAGGGCCTCCTGCTGGCGACCGGCGTCGAGCGCACTCGTCGGCTCGTCCAGCAGGAGGAGTGGGGCCTCCTGCGCGAGCGCACGCGCCAGCACTGCCCGCTGCCGCTCGCCCCCCGAGAGCGTTCCGAGCTCGCGGCCTGCGAGCTCGTCGAGATCCAGCCGCCCCAGCGCCTGCCCCGCGGCGGTGACGTCACGCCGGCTCTCGCGCCCGACGTAGGAGACGTACGGCGTTCTGCCGAGCAGGACGTACTCGTGCACCGTCATGCCCGCGGGCATCAACGGCACCTGCGGGACGACGGCGACCCGTCGCGCGACCTCGCGCCGGCCGAGCTGCGACAGTTCCTGTCCGTCGATCGTGATGCGCCCGCGGTGGCCGACGAGGCCGGCGACCGCGCGCAAGAGCGTCGTCTTGCCCGCTCCGTTCGGGCCGATCAGCGTCACCCAGTCGCCTTGCTCGACCGCGAATGAGACGCCGTCGACGACGTTGCGGCCGCCGAGCTCGACCGTCAGCCGTTCCAGCGCCAGGGCGCTCACGACGCCATCCGCCGCGAGGTCCGCAGCACGACCGCGAAGAACGGCGCCCCGAAGAACGCGGTGACGACGCCGATCGGCAGCTCGGCCGGCGACAGCGCCGTCCGCGCGATCACGTCCGCCAGGACGAGGAAGCCCGCGCCCAAGAGCACCGACAACGGCAGCAGCAGCCGGTAGCTGGGCCCAGCGACGAGGCGAATCGCGTGTGGGACGATGATCCCGACGAACCCGATCAGGCCGCTGACCGCCACAGCCGCTGCGGTGCCGACCGTCGCGCAGAGCACGACGACCAGCCGGACGCGCCCGACGTTCACACCAAGGCTGGCCGCCTCTTCGTCGCCGACGCTGAGCACATCCAGCAGCCGGCGGTGAAGCAGGATCCCGGCCGTCGCGACGCCCGCGTAGGGCAGAAGGATCTTCACGTCGGTCCAGCCCGAGCTCGGCAGGCGGCCGAGGATCCACGCGTAGACCTGCTGGAGCGTGTCGGAGTGCCGCTGTTGGACGAACGTCTGCACTGCGGTGAAGAACGACGCGACCGTGACTCCGGCGAGCACGAGCGTTGCACCGCCGCTTCCCCGTCCGGCCGAGCGTCCGATCGCATACGCGGCTGCCACGGCGACCGCACCGCCCACGAACGCGGCAGGCGGCAGGACCTTCTGGAAGTCGACCCCGTTCGGCAGGTAGACGACCGCGATCGTTGCGCCGAGCCCCGCCCCGGCCGCAACGCCGAGCAGATACGGATCGGCGAGCGGGTTCCGGAAGACGCCCTGGTACGACGCGCCCGCCACGGCCAGCATCGCGCCCACGAGCGCGCCGAGCACGACGCGCGGGAGCCGGATGTCCCAGAGGATCGACTCCTGGGCCGGCGACAGCGGCGAGTGGACGTGGAGGAACGGCAGCCTCGCTCCGACCGACTCCAGCGCCGGGCCCAGCCCGATGTGCACCGGGCCGATGAGCGCCCCGGTGACGAGAGCGACCGCGAGGAACACAGCCGCGCTCAATAGCCAAAACCGACTCTTCATTGACGTATGTGCGCGAGCGCCGCTGCGACCGCACGGACGAAGTCGACGATTCGCGGGCCCCAGCGCGACGCGATCGAGTCGTCGACGCGGAGGATCGTCCCGCTGCGGACGGCCGCGATGCTCGCCCACCCGGGCCGCGACGCCACCGTTCTCGGCGTCTGCGCGCAGCAGCGGATGTCGGCGAGCACGATGATGTCGGGGCTCTCCGAGACGACGTACTCGGCCGACAGCTTGGGATAGCCGCCGCCGCCCGTGTCGGCTGCGTCGGCGATGTTCTTCAGCCCGAACAGCGCATAGACCCTCCCGACGAACGTGCTCGAGGTGACCGAGTAGAGGTCCGGCTCGAGCTCGTGGAAGACCTTCAACCCACGGGCGCGTCGCGTGCCGGCCGCGACGAGCTCACCGATCCGCTTCTTCATCTTTGCGACGAGTGCCCCTGCCTCCTTCGCGTGGCCGGTCAGCGAGCCAAGCTGCCGGATCTGCGCGTACGCCTCGACGAGGGTCTTGGCAGCATCCTGGACGACGACGCGAATGCCGAGCCCGCGCAGCGTGGCGACGAGCCCGTTCGGGTCGTACGAAACGACGACCAGGTCCGGCCGGTAGCCGGCGATCGCCTCGACGTTCGGCGTGAAGCCCGACAGCGTCGTTCGCGGCGCCTGCTTCGGGTAGTCGGACTGATCGTCGACGGCGACGACCTGCTTGCCGGCGCCGATCGCGAACAGCGACTCGGTGGCGGTCGGCGAGAGGGAGATGATCCGCTGCGGGGCGGCGGCCGGCGAGCCGGACGCCGCGGACAGCGCGACCACGAGTGCTACGAGAAGTCCGAGGAAGAGCCTGGACACGAATCCTCCTTCCGCGAGGGGTTCGATGGTCTACGCGGCGGGCGGCAGGTCTTCTGACTCGGGGCTCCCCCTGCGCTGCCTTCCCAGTCTTACGACCAGTGGCCTTCAGCGCAGAGCAACTCCCCTTACAGCGGCGGGACCGTCCCGGACTTGCACCGGGTTCCCTCACCGCTCGCCTATTGGCCGGAGCCTAACATGGGTCGGCGATGTCCTCCACGCGGCTTCTCTCGACCTGGGCGCCCGTCGTGCTCTGGGCCGGGTTGATCTTCGGCCTGTCATCTGTGCCGAACCTCGGCACCGATCTCGGCACCTGGGACCTCGTCCTGCGCAAGCTCGCGCATTTCGGCGAATACGCCGTCCTCGGGCTGCTGCTCGTCCGGGCATTCGGGCGGGAGCCGCTCGCCGGGGCCACCGGAGTGGCCTAACGCGGCGACCGACGAGCTGCACCAGCATTTCGTCCGCGGGCGGCATGCCGCGTTCCGCGACGTCGCGATCGACTCGGCGGGCGTGCTGGCCGGGTTGCTGCTCGCACGGCGGTTCCGGTGGAGGTAACTGCGGACCTGTTCGTAGAATCAGAGGCATGGAGCGGAAAGAGCTAGGCGATCGTCAGCTCGACGCGCTGCTCGAGCGGCTCGACCGGCTGACCGGCGAGTTGCGTGCGCTCAACCGCCGGCTCGACTCGGGCGAGAACCTCGCTCCGGTGGTGTACGAGCTGCGCGCGCTGAACGAGTCGCTGACCGCGCTCGCCTACGCCGCGCTGGGACAGTCCGGGCCGCAGGTGCGGCGCCGCCGCGCCTCCTAGCCTGCGATCCGGTAGAGCGTGCCGCCGCCGGACACCGCGTAGAGCCCGCCGCGGGCGTCCTCGCCGAACGACGTCAGCCCGGGGATCGTGTACCGCTCGCGCCTCAGGCCCATCGGCTTACCCTTCTTCATCCGGAGGCTCCAGATCGTGCCCGAGCAGTAGTCGCCGTAGAAGTAGCGGCCGACGAGGTCGGGCCGGGCCTTGCCGCGATAGACGAACCCGCCGGTGACCGAGCAGCCCAGCGCGTGGCTGTACACGGCGATCGGCCAGACGAGCGTGCCGCGCTGGTCGAGCGCCCGGTTCGGATCGTACGGCCTCCGGCCCTCGTAGACTGCCCAGCCGAAGTTGCTCAGCCGCCCGAGTTGGGCGCGCGCGACGTAATCGATCTCCTCCCACGCGTTCTGGCCGACGTCGCCGATGTAGAGGTCGCCGGTCGCGCGGTCGAATGAGAACCGCCAGGGGTTGCGCAGGCCGTACTCGACGAGGATCGGCCTGGCGTTGGGCTTGTTGACGTCGAGCTTCCAGATCTTCGCGAGCCTGGTCGTGAACGTCTGGCCGTTGTTGTTCGGATCGCCGCCGGAGCCGCCGTCGCCGAGCCCGATGTAGAGCAGGCGGTCGGGCCCGAAGGCGAGCTGGCCGCCGTTGTGGTTCGAGAACGGCTGCTGCTCGAAGAAGAGCTGACGCGCCGAGGAGGAGATCGCCCGCGTACCATCGGAGCGGTACTCGACGACGCGCGTGTTCCCGTCCGTGTCCGTGTAGTCGACGTAGAACAGGTGGTTCATCGCGTAGCGCGGATGGAACGCGACCGACAGCAGCCCGCGCTCGCCGCCGCTCGAGACGAGGTTGCGGATGTCGAGGAAGGGCTGCGCCCGCACCCGCCCGCGATCGACCACTTTGATCACTCCCGCCTGCTCGACGACGTAGAGCCGCCCGGGCTCGCTCGACGGGGCGGCGACGTGGGTCGGCACATCGAACCCGCGCGCGACGACCGCCGGGCCCGCCGCGAGCGAGAGCACCACGCCGATGACCGCCGTCAGCACGCTTACGCCGAGACGCGGTGACCGGTGCTTTCGACCGAGACCGCCTTGCTAGCTCTTGAGCAAGACACGGCGCAGCTCGTCCTCCTTGCCCGGTTGCAGGATCGCCAGCACCTGGTCCCCGGGCAAGAGCTTCGTCGCCCCGTCGGCGATCTCGAACTGGCCGTCCCGCTTGACCGAGATCAAACGCGAGCCCTCCGGAAGCTGCAATCGC
>DATCPA010000029.1:0-12310 GCA_036564335.1 Gaiellaceae bacterium | reverse complement strand
ACCACTACAACCGCGGCAGACCACACAGCTCACTCGGAGGCCGACCCCCAATCAGCCGCGTTCAGAACGTCTGTAGGCAGAACACCTAGCTCCCGTTACCAGACTCGGTTGCCCGAGGCCGCAGCCGTCATCGTACGCCGTACACTCGGCGCGTGTCCAGCTTCCGCTACGTCGTCTGCGACGTCTTCACCGACACGCCGCTGACGGGTAACCAGCTGGCCGTATTCACCGACGCCCGCGAGCTGCCCGAGGAGCGGTTGCAGGAGCTCGGCCGCGAAATGAACTTCTCGGAGACCGTCTTCGTCTATTCGGCGACGGCCGAAGGCGCGCACGCGCGGATCCGGATCTTCACGCCCGGGGTCGAAGTGCCCTTCGCCGGCCACCCGACGCTCGGTTCGGCGTTCGTCCTCGCCGGCCCGCTCCAGCTCGACGAGATCCGGCTGGAGACCGGCAGCGGCGTCGTGCCGGTCCGGCTCGAGCGGGACGGCGCCAAGATCGTCTTCGGCCGGATGGAGCAGCCGATCCCGACCGTCGCCGCGTACGAGGACGAGGCCGAGCTGCTGGACGCGATCGGGGTCGAGCGGTCGGAGCTGCCGGTCGAGGTCTACGACAACGGCCTCCAGAATGTGTTCGTCGTGCTCGGGTCGGAGAACGAGGTGGCCGCGCTGCGGCCCGACCTCGCCCGGCTTTCGGACGTGGGGGAGGTGCTCGGCGTCAACTGCGTTGCCGGCTCCGGCAAGCAGTGGAAGACGCGGATGTTCATTCCGAGCGGGGGAGTCGCCGAGGACCCGGCGACGGGCTCGGCGGCCGGTCCCCTCGCGCTCCACCTCGCCCGCCACGGGCGGATCGCCTTCGGGGACGAGATCGAGATCACGCAGGGCGTGGAGATCCAGCGCCCGTCGAAGCTGTACGCGCGGGTGGACGGGAGCGCCGATCGCGTCGAGCGGGTCGAGGTTGGCGGCTCCGCGGTGGTCGTCGCGCGCGGCGAGTTTCGTCTCTAGAGCGCCACTGCCTGGATCTCCGGCAGCTCGATCGCCAGCCCGCGCCAGAAGCGGCCGCCGTCGCGGGAGAGGAAGAGACGGTTCCGCGCCGCGTAGAGCACGACGTCGGGGTCCTCGGCGGAGATCGCGACCGCGGAGCCGGCGGGGAGCCCACGGCCCGACTCGCGCCAGGTGCGGCCGGAGTCGTGCGAGACCACGAGCGGCGGCTTCGTTCCCACGACCGCGACGATCGTCGAGCCAGCTTCGGCAGCGGCGACCACGAGCGGCAGCGAGAGCGCCGGGCCTGCGACGGCCTCGATCGCGCGCGTGGGATCGAGCTCGATCACGACCTCGTCGTCGAGGTCGACGACGGCGAGGCCGTCGGTCGTCTGGACGTGGGCGATCACGCCGCCCGCCCGGCGAGGAGGTCGGCGACGAGCGCGGCCGCTCTCCGGGCCGCAGCCGTCGGCGGGTTCCGGTGGCTGCGGGCCGCGAGATAGGCCGCGGCGAATGCGTCGCCGGCTCCGGTCGGGTCCGCGCCCGACACGCGCCGCGCCCGGACGAGCTCGGCGATCCCGTCGGCAAAGACGACGCAACCTCTTGAGCCGAGGGTGACGACGATCTCCGGCACCCCGAGACGCCGTAGCGCTCGCTCGTCGAGGCCACCGACGAGCAGCTCAGCTTCCTCCTCGGCGAGCTTCAGGATCGAAACGGAGTGGAGCAGGGCGGGGTCGTAGTCGGCGTCGAGCTCGAGTGGGCCGGTTTGCCCCGGCCGCACGAGCCCCTGGCCGTCGAGCGAGAGGCGGCGACCGCGGGCGAGCGCGGCGAGCGTTTCGGGCGGGAAGTCGGTACGGGCAAGCGGCGCCACGTGCACCCAGCGTGTCCCCGGGAGCCGCACCTGGTCGGGCGTCCACGGGTCGGCCACGGCTTCGACGGTCATCCGGCGGCGGTCGCCGTCATACGCCATCGAGAACGCGGCGGTCGCGGCCGAGTCCTGCCAGCGGACGGGCAGCCCTAGCCGAACGAGCGGCGGCAGCAGCACGCGCCGGTCCGGAGCCGCGCACTTCGCGACCACGAGCGCACGCACTCCGAGGACGCGCAGAGCTCTGGCCGCGTAGAACGGGCAGCCGCCGATGCGGGGCGGGCCCCCATCCACACGGTCGAGCGCGAGCGAGCCGATGACGGCGAGTTTCACCGGCTGCGGGCCGCCATGGCCGAATGGTAGAGGGCTAGCTCTCGGCGAAAGCGGGCTTCGGGCGCCGCGCGATCAGCCCGGCCAGGGCGGCGAGCCCGAACGCCGCCGCGAAGCTCGGGACAGAGGCGGTGAAATCGACCGCCGGCGTGTTGTGATTGATCAGCGACAGCCACCAGGAGGGGCCCTGCGGCAGCAGCCACTGGTAAAGCCCGAATCCGACCAGCCAGGCGCCGATCTGCGCGGGCCGGAAGGCGGGAGCCTCGAATACGCGCTCCCGGGTGTAGTGCGCGCCGGCCAGCAGCCAGTCCGCGAGCAGCACGCCGAAGAGGGGGACGAAGAAGGAGCCGAGCAGGTAGAGGAAGCCCTGGTACTGGCGCAGGTTGATCACCAGCGCGCCCACGGTTGCGAGCGCGGCCACGCCGCCGATCAGAAGACGCTGGGACACCTGGGTGGCGATGTTCTGGACGGACACCGCCGCCGAGTAGACGTTCGCAAACGCCTCGTCGGTCTCGTCGACGGTCAGGGCAAGCAAGGCGAGCGCGGCTGCCAGACCACCACCGGCGATCGCGGTCAGGATGAGCTCTGGGCGGTTCGGGTCGACCCCGCGCGAGAGCACGAGCAGCGAGCCGAACCCGAACTGGAAGAACGTCGGGATCAGGTAGCCGATCCCGACGCCCCAGAATGCGCTCTTCCGGCTGCGCGCAAAGCGCGTGTAGTCGGCGACGAGCGGAGCCCAGGAGACGGTGACGGCGATGACGATGTCGACGGCCGCCCAGAACGAGCCGTGATGACCCTTTCCCGACCAGACATGGTGCCCGCCGGATCCGTCGAGGATCCACCAGGTCAGGTAGACGATGGAGGCGGCAACCGCCCAGATCGCGACCTTGCGGATGTAGCGGCGGACGAAGCTGATCGGGCCGGCGAGCGCCAGGACGGTTGCAAGCGCGCCGAAGAGCACCGTCCAGAGCCAGGTCGCCTGGAAGCCGAGGAACTTGTCGGAAAGGAGCGATGCCGCCTTCGCGATCACGATCAGCTCGAAGACCGCCCAGCCGAGGCACTGGGCGACGTTCAGCCCGGTCGCGAGGTAGGAGCCACGATGGCCGAGCGGGGCGCGCTGGAGCACCATCGTGGGCACGCGGGCGTCGGCCCCGATCAGCCCCGCGGTCGCCAGCATGGCGTTCCCGATCAGCCCGCCGACGAGTGTCGCGAGCAGCGCCTTGCCCAGCGAGAGGTCGAAGTACGCAGGCAAGACGAGCACGAGCAGCGAGACTCCGAGGTTCAGCCAGAGGAGCGTCATGTCCACTCCGCCGAGCACCCGCAGGCGCTCCGGAACGGGCTCGATACCCCAGGCAGGTGGTGCTTTTGCCAATGTCACCGCTCCCTTCGTGAGCACGGGGGAACCCATGGTCCCCCCGTGGGCCCCCTCCTTCCACGGATCCGACTCTCCAGCGGAGCGTGGGCTCTCGCTGGGCAAAGCCCGGCTTCGCCCGCGAATGGTGCCGACTGTCCTATGGTCACCAATCCGTGGACGCCTCCCTTCGCTGGTCCTAACCAGATCAGGTTCGACGGGTGTGTTCTCAGCCCGCTGCGAGCGGGCACCCCGGTGGCGCGAGTCTAGCGCGCCGCTTGCGCCGGTGGAATCTCAGCCGGAGGCCGATTCACTCGGGCGGAGGTGCGCCCACTAGGAAAGGGGTTCACGCGGGATAACCGACTGCCTCGAAGGCGTGGCCGCCCGTGCGGGACTCAGCCATACCTCGACTGCACGCTGCCTGCGTCGTGCACGCACGGTCGCGCCCCTCGGCAACCAACTTCTCGCAACGCATGACCGGATCGTGCGATCCTCCCGGATGGGACCGCACGCCAAGAGGGGAAGGGATGACCAAGGACTACGCGACTGGACGCGACGGGTGAACAGCGGCGCGGGAGCAAGTCCGGCCGGACCGAGCGTCGAGGCTGCCCACCGGCCGAATTCACTCAAGGTCGATCTGGAGGCGATCTCGGGCAACGCCGAGCGTGTCCGACAGCTCTTGGATCCTGGCACACAGCTCTTCGCCGCCGTCAAGGCGAACGCTTACGGCTTCGGCCTACCGAGAGTCGCGCAGGCAATGCTGGCCGGCGGCGCGGACGCTTTCTCGATGGCTGACCCCGCCGACGCACTCCGGATCCGTGCTGCCGGGATCGATGTCCCGCTGCTTCTTTACGGGGGTGTACTGCCGGAGCGAGCGATGGGACGTCTACTCGCCCAGCATGACCTGACCTGCACGGTGGCTGACCTCGATGCCGCCCGCGCGTGGTCGGATCTCGCATGCTCGGTGAGGGCCTTCCTCAAGATCGACGTGGGGCTGGAGCGACTCGGCGTGCCCGCGGAGCAGGCTGCCGAGTTCGCCGCGGCGGCCTGCTCCCTTCCGGGCATTCGGGTCGAGGGCATCTACACGCATCTGCACGGCGGGGAGATGCCCGGCTACGCGGCGTGGCAACTCGACCGGTTCGATCTCGCGCTCGACGGGCTTGCATCCGAAGGCATCGCCCTCCCCGTCCGCATGGCCGAGAGCAGCGTCACGATCGGCGGGGAGCGGCGCGCACGACTCAATGCTGTCGACCCTGGCCATCTTCTCTACGGGTTTCGGCCGGTCGGACGCTCGGACACGCCGGCCGGAATCCGACCTGCATTTGCCTCGCTGACGACGCGTGTGATCCACGTCAAGCAGGTCTCACGTCCGGCCTTGGCGGAGTCGGCACCGGCGCCTCTTCGCGAGGGGATGAGGATCGCGGTGATCCCCCTTGGGCGGGCGGATGGGATTCGGTCCCTGACCTGTGGCGAGGTTCTGGTGCGGGAGCGCCGGGTACCCATTGTCGGCCGGCCGTCGCTCGAGCACACGCGCGTCGATGTGACCGACGTCCCCGACTGCCGGACGGGCGACGAGGTAGTCGTCATCGGCCGTCAGGGAGCGGAGGAGATCTCGTTCGACGAGGTGGCCGCCAAGCACGGCCTCGACGGCGTCGGGCTCGTCCTCGAGGCACGGCCGACAGTGCGGCGCGTCTACGGTACAACCCCCGCTTGACTTCGTTTCGGCCCGCTGCGTGTTCCGTGTGTCGGGCCTCGACACCGCCGCCGGTTTCCTAGACGGTTCTTGCGTCCGTTTCGGCGAAGCGCGCGAGTGCGTTGACGAGTGAGCGCAGCTGGCGGCCGCGCTGCGTGAGGCGGTACTCGACGCGGGGCGGCCGGCCGTCGATCACGGCTCGCTCGAACACGCCGGCCTCCTCGAGATCAGTCAGCCGCTGGGCCAGGGTCGCCGGCGGAATGCTGCCGAGCGCCTGCAGGAACTCGTTGAAGCGGACCGCGCCTTCGTGGGAGACGTAGAGGATCGAGACCGTCCAGCGCCGCTCGAGGAGGTGCGCAGCGCGGCGCACCTCCTCGGGGAGCGGCGGGCAACTACGACAGCGCATGCGCCGAGTGTGGCTCGAGTGACAGCTCGAGCACCTCGTCGAGGCTCATCACCGGGTGGAACCGCATCTCCTTGCGGACGTCCTCGGGGATGTCGTCGAGGTCGGCCCGGTTTCGCTCGGGGATGATCACGTCGGTTAGGCCGGCCGCATGAGCGGCGAGCGCCTTCTGCTTCAGTCCGCCGATCGGCAGGACACGTCCCTGCAACGTGACCTCGCCGGTCATGCCGACGGTGTGCTTCACCGGCCGGCCCGTCAGCAGGGAGGCGAGCGCGGTCGTCATCGTGATTCCGGCACTCGGACCGTCCTTTGGGATCGCGCCCGCAGGCACGTGCACGTGGAAGCTGGCGTCCTCGAAGACCTGCTCGTCGAGCCCGAGCTCCTCCGCGTGAGAGCGGACATAGGACAGTGCGATCCGCGCCGACTCCTTCATCACGTCACCGAGCTGGCCGGTCAGGACGAGCCCGTCCTTGCCCTGCATCTTGGTCGCCTCGACGAACAGCACGTCGCCGCCCGTCCCGGTTACCGCCAGACCGGTCGCCACGCCGGGCACTGCCGTGCGCTCGGCCGACTCCTGGTAGAAGCGCTGTCGCCCGAGCCCATCGCGGACTGCCGGCTCGTCGATCGAGATCGGCGGCTGAGCTGTGCCGGACGCCACGGTCGTCGCCGTCTTCCGCAGCAGCTTGCCGAGCTCGCGCTCGAGCTGGCGAACGCCGGCCTCCCGTGTGTACTGGCTGACGATCAGCTCGAGTGTGACGTCGTCGATTGACACTTCGTCCTCGAGCAGGCCAGCCCGCTCCCGCTGGCGCGGCCAGAGATAGCCGCGAGCAATCGCGACCTTCTCGTCGACCGTGTAACCGTCGAAGCGGATCACCTCCATGCGGTCGAGCAGCGGGCCGGGGATCGTCTCGGCCATGTTCGCCGTGGCGATGAAGATGACCTCGGAGAGGTCGACCTCGACGTCGAGGTAGTGGTCGCGGAACGAATGGTTCTGAGCCGGGTCGAGCACTTCGAGCAGCGCGGCCGACGGATCTCCGCGCCAATCGGCGCCGACCTTGTCGACCTCGTCCAGCAGGATCACCGGGTTCATCGTCTTGGCGTCGCGAAGCGCTCGCACGAGCCGGCCAGGCAGCGCGCCGATGTAGGTGCGGCGGTGGCCGCGGATCTCGGCCTCGTCGCGTACGCCGCCGAGCGACATGCGCACGAACTCGCGATTGAGCGCCCGTGCAATCGACTCGCCGACCGAGGTCTTGCCGGTCCCGGGCGGCCCGATCAGGGTCAGGATCGCTCCGGAGCGCTTGTCCTCGGCGATGCCGCGCTCCTCCCGCAGCTTGCGCACGGCCAGGTACTCGACGATCCGCTCCTTGACGTCCTCGAGACCGGCGTGGTCCTTGTCCAGAACCTCGCGCGCGTGGACGGGGTCGAGGCGCTCTTCGGAGCGCTTCCCCCACGGCACGGCGAGCAGCCAGTCCAGGTAGGTGCGAATCATCGAGGACTCGCCGCTCTGGTCACCCATCCGCTCCAGCCGGCCGACCTCGCGCTCGGCCTGCTCGCGGACCTCGTCGGGGAGATCTGCCTCGGCGATCTTCGTGCGGTAGTCCTCCGACACCGAGGCGTCGTCCTCGCCCAGCTCCTTCCGAATCGACTCCATCTGGCGGCGCAGGATGTATTCGCGCTGCTGGCGCTGAGCGCCCTCCTCGACGTCCTCGCGGATCCGCTGACGGATCTGCAGCTCGGCCAGGCGCTCCCGCTGCAGCCGGACGGCGAGCTCGAGGCGCTCGACCACGTCCACCGCCTCGAGCAGCTCGATCCGCTGCTGGAAGGTGATCTCCGGCGCATAGGCGGCGGTGTCGGCGAGCGTGCCCATCTCACTGATCGAGCGCACGAAGGACGAGATGCGCCCGTCGTCACCGCGCAGCTCCAGGATCTCCTCGACCACGGCGCGGTACTCGCGCTCGAGGTCGCGGGTCTTCACTCCGGGCGGCTGCTCATCTGGCTGCTCCTGCACCTCGACCCGCAGCCGGCCCTGCGCGTCGGTCTGGGCGGCACCGGCGATTCCACGGTGAAGGCCGACGAGACTGACGGCTCCGACCCCACCGGGCAGGCGCACACGGTCGGTGACCTCGGCGACGGTGCCGACCTTGGCGTACTCCCCGTCGTGCCGTGGCACGAGCAGCACGCGCTCCTCGTCGCCCACGTCGGCGGAGATCGTGACGTTCATGTTCGGGAAGACGACGGTGTCGTCAAGCGGGACAAGCAGCAGTGTGGTCAAGCTTCATCACCTCTCTGTCGTAGCTACGCAAACAATAGTAGCTACAACTGATGAAGCTACGCCCGCGCCCTGACCCCATCGCGCGACGTACTCTGATCCTTGATGGGAATGTTCTACCACTCGGCTGAAACACCGCCGGAGCGGCCTGCCGATCCGGCGGTTCGCCGCGCGAACCTGCGCCGCATCGGACCGCTGTTCTCGCCGTACAGGCTGCGCCTCGGCGCCGTGCTCCTGCTGATCGTCGTTTCGGCGGGACTCGGCGTTATCCCCGCCTTCCTGCTCAAGCACGTCCTGGAGGCGATTGGTCGAAACGACACGACTTCGCTCTCGCTCAACGCCGGCGCCATGATCGCGATCGCGATCGCGACCGGCGCGCTCGGGGTCGGCCAGACGCTGCTTTCGAATCAGGTCGGCCAGCGAGTGATGCACGACCTCCGCGCCGGGGTGTTCCGGCATCTGCAGCGTTTGTCGCTCGCCTTCTTCACACGGACACGGACGGGCGAGGTGCAATCCCGGATCTCGAACGACATCGGCGGCGTCCAGAACGTGGTCACGAACACGGCCACGTCGATCGCGTCGAACGTGACGACCGTCGCCGCAACGATGGTGGGAATGCTGGTGCTGAACTGGCAGCTCGCGCTGTTCGCCTTTGCCCTGATCCCGTTCTTCGTGCTGCTCACGCGCCGCGTCGGGAACGAGCGGCGGCGCATCGCGAAGACCACCCAGGAGACGCTCGCGGACATCTCCAGCCTGGTGCAGGAATCGCTCTCGGTCTCGGGGATCCTGCTCGGGAAGACGATGGGGCGGGGGAACGAGCTCGCCGACCGGTTCGAGACCGACTCGCAGCGGCTCGCCGACCTCGAGGTGCGCCAGCGGATGGCCGGCCGCTGGGTGATGGCGGCGATCCAGACGAGCTTTGCGGTCATGCCGGCCGCGGTCTACTGGTTCGGCGGCCTGGCGCTCGCGCACGGATCGCATGCGGTCTCGATCCCGATGCTCGTGGCATTCACGACGCTCCAGACGCGCCTCTTTTTCCCCGTTGGCTCGCTGCTCGGGGTCGGCCTCGACGTGCAGACATCGCTCGCGCTCTTCGACCGGATCTTCGAGTACCTCGACCAGCCGATCGACATCGAGGAGAAGCCGGACGCGCTGGCTGTCGGAAAGGCGGGCGACGTGGTGTTCGACCAGGTCTGGTTCCGCTACGGCGAGGACTGGACGCTCGAGGATATCTCGTTCACGGTCGAGGAAGGCACGACGACCGCGCTGGTGGGGGAGACCGGCTCGGGGAAGACGACGCTCGGTTACCTCGCGGCACGGCTCTACGACGTCAGCCGCGGGAGTATCACGATCGGCGGCGTCGACATCCGCGACCTGAGCTTCGAGGCGCTGGCCGGCCTCGTCGGTGTCGTCTCGCAAGAGACGTACCTCTTCCACGAGTCGGTACGCGAGAATCTCCGCTTTGCGAAGCCGGACGCGACCGACGAGGAGATCGAGCTGGCCGCCGAGGCGGCGCGGATCCACCACGTGATCGCGGCGCTGCCCGAGGGCTACGACACGGTTGTCGGCGAGCGCGGCTACCGATTCTCCGGCGGCGAGAAGCAGCGGATCGCGATCGCGCGCACGATTCTGCGCAACCCGCCGATCCTCGTCCTGGACGAGGCGACGAGCTCACTCGACACGGAAACCGAGCGGCTCGTGCAAGAGGCGCTCGACCGGCTCTCCGCCGGCCGGACGACGATCGCGATCGCGCACCGGCTCTCGACCGTGCGCGACGCCGACCAGATCGTCGTACTCGACCACGGCCGCGTCGTCGAGTCCGGCCGCCACGAGGACCTGATCCTCGCAGGCGGCCGTTACACGACGCTCGCGGTACGCGACGCCAAGCTCGGCACCGATCCCGGAGCGGGCGAAATCCCTGCGCTCGCGCCAGCAGGCAGGCAAACCGGCTAGAGGCCTCCGGTGTTGCGCCGAGTTCTTATCCGCGGATGCGTCCTGGGCGGAGCGGGCGGGCGTGGGTGCTGAGTTTCTCGAGGGCGCGGGTAAGCGCTTTTATGTCGGTGTCGGAGAGGTGGCGGGAGAAATGCTGTTCGATCCCGTGCCGGTGGTGGCGGCGGGCTCGCTCCATCGTGTTGCGGCCCTGGTCGGTAAGGACGACCAGGATTGAGCGGCGGTCGCTTTCGGGACGGACGCGTTGGACGAGCCCGGCTTCTTCCATCCGGTCGACGACGCGAGTGAAGCCGCTCTTGCTGTACAGGATCTGCTCGGCGAGCTCGTTCATGCGCAGGCCGTCGGGGGTGTCCTCGAGGTGGACGAGGGTGTCGTACCAGCGCAGCGGGATCCCGGCCTCGCGCTCGAGTTCGACATCGAGCACGTCGACGAGCGCGAGCGCGCTCTCGAAATAGAGGCGCCAGGCACGCAGCCGCTCGGGGGAGGGCCTTGACAGGGATTGTTCCCTGTGGGATAGTCCGCTCTGCAACTGTTCTCCCATAGACAGTTGCTCATCATACCAGTCTCGAACGGAAGGGAGTGAGAGAGATGTCGGTCGTTTCTGCAGAGCGGACAAAGCACGGGTACGGCCTTGGTACGGAGGAAGGCGAGGCGTTCTGGCTCCTCGGCATGCTCGAGACGATCAAGATCGGCGGGGAAGACACCGGCGGGCAGTACGGTCTAGATCGTGGTGCGCGCCGGCGAAGGCTCCCCCTGGCACGTCCACCCCGACGAGGACGAGTGGTTCTACGTCCTCGACGGAGAGTTCACATTCCACGTCGGCGAGGCTGAGTTGACCCTGCCTGCCGGCGGATTCGCCTTTGGCCCCAAGGGGGTTCCGCACACGTTCATCGCGGGCCCCGCCGGAGGCAGAGCCTTGGTCGGCTTCCAACCGTTCCTGTTCGAAGGATTCCTTAGAGAGATCGGGGAGCCCGCCCTCGAACGCGTTCTCCCGCCGCCGCTCGACGCCCCGCCGGACATGGCGCAGCTCCTCCCTGTCGGCGCAAAGCACGGGATGGAGATCCTCGGGCCGCCTGGGCCGCCCCCCGCGCACTAGCCGGTCAACTCGACGGTAGCGCGCCTGCTCGTCCGACGGGCGGGCGCGCACCATTACGAAGGAGGAACCGTGAACGACGCCACAATCACACCGACCGACAACGGCCCCTACCTCGTCGAGGGCAGCATCACTCTCCTCGACGCCGAGGGCAACCGGTATGAGGTCAGCGACACGGTCGCTCTCTCTGCCGCTGTGGCCACTCGAACACAAAGCCGTTTTGCGACGGCACGCACGAGAAGACGGACTTCGCGGCCGTGAATCGAATGAGGTCTCAGGTCGTCGCCGGCAGCTGACTAGAGCTTCTACGATCGCGCCGCCCAGGGTGGGGTGGTATCTTAAGTAGGTAATGCCTAGGCAAATGACGTACACGGCGGCCGAGGCGGCACGGGCGCTCGGGATCAGCATCGACACCCTGCGCCGCTGGGACCGAAGCGGCCGGATCCGGACGAAGCGTGACGCGGCCAACCGGCGGCTCGTTCCGGCGTCGGAGATCGAGCGGCTGAAAGGCGGGGAGGGGGACCGCATGAGCGCGCGCAACCACTTTCGCGGCGTCGTCCGCGACGTCAAGGTCGACGGGCTGCTCGCGCAGGTCGAGATCGACGTCACCGAGCCGGCGCGCGTCGTCGCGATCATCACGCGGGACGCGGCCGAGGAGCTCGGCCTGAAGCCGGGGATGAGCGCGGCGGCTGTGGTGAAGGCGACGTCGGTGATGGTCGAGCGATGAACCGGCGAGGCTTCCTCGCCTCGGCCGGGATCGCGGTCTCTCTGCCGGTCGGTTTCGCCCGCTCGGCGCACGCGGCATCCGACGCCGAGCTGGCCTACGCGAATTTCGCGATCGCGGCCGAGTTCCTCATGCAGGACTTCTACGCTCGGGCGCTCGCCGCGAAGCTCTTCGCAGGCACGGCGAAGAACGGAGCGACGCACGCGCGCTTCAACGAGGGCGAGCACGTCAAGGCGCTCTCGACCCTTCTCACCGACGCCGGCCAGTCTGTCCCGATCGCGGAGGACTTCGCGTTCCAGTGGCCGAAGGCGACCTTCCGGTCGGCCGGCGCAGCAGCGAAGACCGGCATCGAGATCGAGAGCGCCGCGGTCGGCGCGTACGTCTCCGCGGCGACGACGATCACGATCCAGTCGTACCGCTCGCTGTTCGCACGGATGCTGGCCGACGAGGGCCAGCACCTCGCCATGCTCTCCTGGCTCGTGAGGGGCCGGCCGGTGGGCCTCTCTTTCCCCCCGGCGCTCGACCTCGAAGCCGCGACGGACGCTCTGGGGCCCTACCTCGGATGAAGCGCGTCGTCGTCCTCCTGGCAGCGTGCGCGCTGCTCGTAACCGGCCCGGCCGGCGCCCGGAGCACCGCGCGGCTGACGATCTTCGCC
>DATCPA010000007.1:0-28468 GCA_036564335.1 Gaiellaceae bacterium | reverse complement strand
GCCCGGTAGGGCTCGAGCACACTCGGCGCCGCCGGCCGCCGGCGCCGCTCGCCCTCAAGCCAGGCACGCACCGTCTTGCGATCGCGGCCGGTGTGACGCGCGATCGCGCTGATCGACCAACCCCGCCGATGAAGCGCAACGATCTCCACCTCGTCCTCCCGTGTCAGCATCCCCCTCGGTCCTCCTCACGTCGACGGCGCCACCCGCCGCGACGCTGAGGAGGACCCCGGACGGCGCCCGCCGCCCAGCTTCTCCGCCTCGCCTACGGCTCAGCTACGAAGCAGGGCGGCCAACCCAGACCCTGGGGAATTCCGATGAGCAGATCTGAGGAGTCTGGCGCGAGCGCGGGCACCAGCGGCCGACCAAGAGCGGGTGCAGGGCACGACACCGGGGCGCGCATCTCAAGGCCCTCGAAGGGCAAAGCCGCGCGGCAGACTCCTTGAAGCCCCAACGGTCTGCGCTTCGCTTCGTCAGTCACCCCGCACCCACCACCACTCTGACAAAGGAGAGCGAGAGCGTCCAGAGGACTTGACTTTCATCCGTCGGAGAGGACACGCTCGAGCTGCCAGCCCGCGGTCTTCAGCTCGCCGGCGACGCGGCGGGCGAGCTTGGAGGTCTGTGCCGCGGTCGGGTTGCCCTGCTTGCAGACGACGAGCTCGGCCCAGGCGAAGGAGGAGCAGACGTCGATCGCGGTCAGCTGCCAGATCGCGCCGCTGGTACCGCGCAGCCGGCCGACGTAGAAGCAGTCGACGCCGACCAGCTCGCCCGGCCGCTCGGCCTCGATGTGCGGCTCCGTCTGTGGCTGACGGGGCGGCTCGTAGGGTGCCCGGTAGCCGGCGACTAGCGAGAGCCGCTTGGCGCGCGTGTTGAGGCCGTGGCGGCGCAGGCAGCGCCAGACCCCGTTGGGCGAGACGACGATCCCGCCCCAGCGCGGCCGCGCCAGCTCGGAGGCGATCCGCCTAGGACCCAGACCGGGGTAGGCGAGCGCGAAGGCAACGATCCGCTCCTCGACGATCGCCGAGAGCTGGTTGGGCATCCGCGGCCGCCGCCGCTCGCGCGGACGCAGCATCTCCAGCCCGCGCCGATCGACCTGCCGCTTCCAGGCGTAATAGGTCGAACGATGCACACCAAAGGTGCGACACGCCTCCGACACCCCCACGCGGCCAGCCAGATCGAACAGCTGCAACCGGTAGCCGAACAGCACGTCATCCTGCGACACGCGACTCAACTCCCTTCCTCACTTGGCGGTGAAGAAGCGAGCCTGAGTCGCAAAGCGGACAGCGCCCGGCCACGGCCGGGCGCTGTCACACTCAAACTGCTATCGGCCTCCCGATTGTCGGGAGAACTCGGAGACAGTCCACTCTAACCCGCGGAGCATTCAGGCGAGGATTGGGCCTTCCCTCGGCACGACCTTCCCGGGATTCATGATCCCGTTGGGGTCGAAGAGCTGCTTGATGCCGCGGTAGTACGGGAGCAGATCGGGGTGTTCGAGCTCGAGCGCCCCGACCTTTCCGAGGCCGATCCCGTGCTCGCCCGTACAGGTTCCGCCCCGGGCGATCGCATCTTCGACAACGAGGCGTGAGAGCTCATGCCAGCCTGCCACCTCTGCGGGATCGTCCGGATCGAGCGTGACGCCGACGTGGAAGTTGCCGTCGCCCACGTGCCCGAGGATCCCGGCGCGGAGCCCGAGCCGGTCGGCGGTCGCGCGGGAGAACGTCACGGCCGCCGGAAGCTCCGCCAGCGGCACGCAGACGTCGGTGGAACAGTGTCGGGAGCCCGGCCAGAGCTGACTCCATGAATACGCCGCGCTGTGTCGTGCAGCCCAGAGCTTCGCGCGCCGATCCGGGTCGCGCTCGTGGACAACCTCGATCGCACCTTCCTCTTTTGCGAGCTCGAGGACGAGCTCGAGGTCGCCGTCGACCGAGCCGACGCTCCCGGCAGCCTCCACGAACAGGGAAGGCACCTCCGGGTAGGCGGTACCCGCGTACGCATTGATCGCATGAAGGTTGATCGCGTCGAGGAGCTCGAGCCGGCGCATGCCCGTGCCCGCTGCCACCGAGGTCACCGCTGTCCGGCACGCGGCCTCGAGCGTGGGGAACGAGACACGAACCGCAACGACCTGCTCCGGGATGCCGTAGAGGCGCAGCGTGAGCTCCGTGATCACGCCGAGCGTTCCCTCGGAGCCGACGAACAGCCCCGTGAGGTCGTAGCCGGCCGACGTCTTGAACGCCCGTGAGCCCGTACGGATCACGCTCCCTCCGGGGAGGACCGCCTCGAGCGCAAGCACGTTGGGGCGCATCTTCCCGAATCGCACGGTGGTCGTCCCGGACGCGTTCGTCGCCGCCATGCCGCCGAGCGTGGCGTCTGCACCTGGGTCGATCGGGAACCAGAGCCCGTGCTGTCCGGCCGTCCGCTCGAGCGCGGCGCGCGTCACCCCGGGCTCAACCGTTGCGGTCAGGTTCTCCGGCTCGATCGAGACGATCCGGTCCATGCGAGACAGATCGAGGCTGATGCCTCCCTCGATCGGGATCACGTGACCTTCGAGGCTGGAGCCAACGCCAAAGGGAGTCACGGGAACGCCCTCCGCGTCGGCGAGGGCGAGCACCCGCGAGACCTCATCGGTCGAGATCGGGTAGACGACGACGTCGGGCGCATGCCCGGCGTGGAACGTCATGTCCTCGCTGTGGAGATTCCTGTCGGAGTCCCCAGCGGAGACGCGGACAGGGTCGTCGAGGATTTCGCGAAGCGCCGCCTGAAGGGCCTCTACGTCCATTTCTACGACCCTACACGGAGGGCGGTACAACGAAGCAGTCGCATGATCTAGCCTGTGCCCGGCGCCCACCTGGCGCCGAGATCCGAGGGGAAAGGACTTCCATTGGCCAACACAGAGACAACGTCAGAGCTTCGCTTCGAGCCTCCGGGCCCCGGGTCGTGGGAGCTCGAAACCGTTCACCTTCCGCGTCCGGTGACGCAGTACTGGATCGAGACCCACCCGGAGGCCTTCAAGCGGGGCTTCCGCGATTTCACCAGCTTCTACGGGATGCTGCTCGACACCCTTGAGATGGCGTACGTCAACGGCTTCGCGTACAAGACGGCGCGGCCGGTTGCGGAGGCCGAGATTCCTCAGCGCTTCCAGCGTGCCGAAGAGGTCATCCAGGGGAAGCTCTGGCGCGAGCAGCTTCGCGACTGGGACGAGACGGTCAAGCCGGCGTCGATCAAGGCGCACCGCGAGCTCCAGTCGGTCGATCCCGATGAGCTCTCCGACGAGGACCTGGTCGCGCATCTGACGCGTGCCCGCGACCACCACTCGGCGATGATTTGCCAGCACATGCGCTTCACCGCCTCGGCGGTGGTCCCGACGGGAGACTTCCTGGCACACGTCGGGGACTGGACGGATGTCCCGCCGTCCGAGCTGCTAGGTCTGATGCGCGGCACGGCGCCTACATCCGCAGGAGCGTCGGGCGAGCTCGAGCAGCTGATCGCCGCGTTCGAAAAGGATGCGGATGCTCGGGAGCTGCTCGCGTCGGACGACGACCCCGGCACCGTGCTCGAAGCCCTGCGCTCGCTCGACACCGACGCCGGTGCAGCCGTGTCCGCGTATCTCGACCTGATCGGATACAGGCTTCTCGACGGGTTCGACATCTCGGAGCCCTACGCGCTCGAGTTGCCCGATGTGCTGCTCCGGGCAATCCGGATCGCCGTCGAGGGCAGGGACGACGAGGCCTCGGATGTCGACGACCGGATCGCCGACGTCCGCAGCAAGGTGCCCGAAGAGCATCGAGCCCAGTTCGACGAGCTGCTCGGAGAGGCCCGGCTGACCTACCGGCTCCGCGACGAGCGTGGCGTCTTCAGCGACATCTGGGCCTCCGGGCTGATGCGACGCGCGGTGCTCGCCGGCGGACGCCGGCTTGCCGCCAAAGGGCGGATCCACGAAGCCGAGCACCTCGCCGACGCCGGCTTCGACGAGATGCGCTCTCTGCTGTCCGGCGGGGATGGGCCCTCCGCGGACGAGCTTGCTGCACGGGCCGAGTACCGGGCCTCGCACAGCTCAAAGGATGCGCCGGCGACCCTAGGCGACCCGCCGCATCCTCCGCCGGACCCGTCCGGCCTGCCGCCCGGCGTCGGGCGAGTCATGCGTGCGACGGGTATCGCCCTCGGCCACCTGTTCGGCAGCTCGGAGGCGGAGCACGAGGATGACCTCCTGCGCGGGCTGCCGGCCAGCCGGGGCGTGTACGAAGGGCCGGCGCGCCTCGTCGCGGGGCCGTCCGAGTTCGACCGGATCGTCAAGGGCGACGTACTCGTGACCCAGTCGACGACCGAGGCGTTCAACATCCTGCTGCCGCTGCTCGGGGCGATCGTGACGGACAGCGGCGGTCTGCTCTCTCACTCGGCAATCGTTGCGCGCGAGTACGGCATCCCTGGTGTGGTCGGGACGCGCGACGCGACCGGGCGCATCGAAGACGGGACGCGGGTGCGCGTCAACGGCGATACCGGCGAAGTGGCGGTGCTCGGGTGAAAGAGGCCGTCCCGCTCGAGAAGGCGCTGGAGACCGCGCTGTTCGGCTCGAAGGCGGTCGGGTTGGGTCAGGCGGTGCGGGACGGGCTTCCCGTACCGCCTGGCGTTGCGTTGTCCGGCTCGATCGTCGAGGCTGTTGCCGCCGGGGACGAGCGTGCCATCAAGAAGGTCACGAAGACGGCTCGACCTCTGGGCGGTCCACTTGCGGTTCGCTCGTCCGCCGTCGACGAGGACGGCGCCGACGCGAGCTTCGCCGGCCAGCACCTGACGCTGCTGAACGTCCCGTCGTCGGAGGAGCTGCCCTCGGCGCTGAGCGACATCTGGTGGTCGGCAAACTCCGACTCCGCGATCGGCTACCGGCAGCGCGTCGGGCTTTTCACCCGGCCCAGCGTCGGCGTCGTCGTCCAGGCGCTGCTTGACCCCGAGAGCGCCGGAGTGATGTTCACGCAGAACCCGGTCACCGGCGCGGACGAGCGGGTGATCGAGGCGAGCTGGGGGCTCGGCGAGGCGGTCGTCGCCGGCCAGGTGATACCGGACAACTTCCGCGTCGAGCGCTCCGGTGATGTGCTCGCGCGGACCCCGGGATTCAAGAAGATCGCGATCCGCACCCTCGCGGAAGGCGGCACGGTCGAGGAGGACGTTTCACCCGAGCTCGTCGAACAGCTCTGCCTCGACGACGACCAGCTCGGGGAGCTGCACCGTCTGGCGGACCGGTGCGAGCAGATCTACGGCGCGGCTCGAGACATCGAATGGGCGTTCGCCGGCGGAACGCTCTACCTGCTTCAGTGCAGAGCAGTGACGCGGGCGGGAGCCTGATGGCCGGGGCGCCTGTCGAGGCCCTTCAGCGTGTGCCGCTCTTCGCCGACCTGAACAAGCAGGACCTCAAGCAGGTCGCGCGCCTGTTCAAGGAACGGCGCTTTGCCGAAGGCGAAACGGTCATTCAGGAGGGCTCGGGCGGGGCGGCCTTCTTCGTGATCGACTCGGGTGAGGCGAAGGTCGTCGTCGGCGGCGAGGAGACGGCGAGCTTGAAGCCGGGCGACTACTTCGGCGAGATCGCGCTGATCGACGAGGGTACGCGCAGCGCGACGATCACCGCCACGAGCGAGCTCGTCTGCTACGGCCTCACCTTCTGGGACTTCCGCCCGCTGGTGGAGGAGAACGGTGTGATCGGCTGGAAGCTGCTGCAGTCGCTGGCGAAGATGTATCGCGACGCCCGGCAGGGCTAGGGCCGTCTACGGCCCGCTCCCGTCGAGTTCGCTGCGGACGATGCGCGCGCCCTCGACCATCGCCTCGAGCTTCCGATAGGCGACGTCGCGCGGTAGGTACTTCATCCCGCAATCCGGTGCGATCACAAGCCGTTCGGGGGGGACGTGCTCGAGCGCGAGCCGGATCCGGTCGGCGACGGCCTCGGGCGTCTCCGCCGGAGCGGCGTCGGAGAGATCCAGCACGCCGAGCACGATCGTCTTGTCGGGGAGCCCACTCAGGATCGAGAGATCGAGTCCCGGCTGGGCGGCCTCGATCGAGATCTGGCGGGCGGCGCATTCGTTCAGCTCGGCCAGGAAGGAGTAGCCCGCGGGCTTCTCGTGAACGATGTGTCCGTAGCCGAAGCAGATGTGGAGCGCGGTCTCCCCTTCGATCCCCTGGAGGGCCCGCGCGATTGCCTCCAGCCCGTACCTGCGGCTCTGCTCCGGCCTCGCCTGCAAGTACGGCTCGTCGATCTGGACGACGTCGGCGCCCGCCGCCTTCAGGTCTCGCGCCTCCTCGTTGACCGCCTCCGCGTAGGCGAGCGCGAGACTCTCCTCGTCGGGGTAGTAGTCGTTCTGGGCCTGTTGCGCCATCGTGAACGGGCCCGGGAGAGTGATCCTGATCGGCCGGTCGGTGTTCGCCCGCAGGAACTCCACGTCCCGCACCTCGACGGGCCGAACGCGGCGGATCGGCCCGACCACCCGGGGGACGGGATTCTCGTGTCCCCGTGCGGTCGATCGCGACGCCGGGGTTGTCGAGGTCCATTCCCTCGAGCGCTGTCGCGAAACGGTTCGAGTAGCTCTCACGGCGGATCTCGCCGTTGCTGATCACGTCCACGCCCGCGCGCTCCAGGTCGCGCACGGCGAGCAGGGTTGCGTCGTCCTGCGCCTGCTCGAGGTAGGGCTCGTCGACTCGCCAGAGCTCACGGGCGCGCACGCGCGGCGGCAGCCGGCTGCCGAGGCGCTCCCGGTCGATCAGCCACTCGGGCTGGGGGTAGCTGCCGACGACGGTCGTTGTGAGGAGCGTTGGCACGAGGGGGGATCCTCGCAGGGTCCGACAGCTCGTGTTGCCGCCGGGCGGCATAGAGTCAGGCGGTGATGGGTTCGCTCGACGGCAAGGTCGCCCTCGTCACCGGGGCGGGCTCGGGTATCGGCCGGTCCGCGGCGGTCGCGCTCGCCGCCGCCGGTGCATCGGTCGTCGTCACCGACCTTGTGTCAGGCGGCGTGGACGAGACGCTCGGAGCGATCGAAGCGGCAGGGGGGAAGGGTGCAGCCGTGCTCGGCGACGTCCGCGTGCGTGGTGACGTGGCGGCGGCCGTGGAGGCAGCGCGGACCCGCTTCGGCGGGCTCGACATCGTGTTTGCCAACGCCGGCGTGTCGGTCTACGAGGAGTTCGAGCTTCAGAGCGAGGAAACGATCGACCTCGTCCTCGACACCAACCTGAAAGGAGCGCTCTTCTGCGCGCAGCTCGCCGTTCCTGAGCTCAAGCGTCGCGGGGGCGGTAGCATCGTCTTCGTCTCATCCGTCCAGGCCTACGTGACACTGCCCGGCTGTGTGCCCTACGCCGCCGCGAAGGCCGGCCTCGTCGCCGCAGCACGCGCGCTCGCGCCCGAAGTCGGTCGTCACGGCATCCGGGTGAACGTAATTGCGCCGGGCACGATCGACACGCCCATGCTCCACCGTGACCTGAGCGGCATGGACCGTGACGAAGCCGACCGGTTTCTGGAGCAGGTGGCCGACGCGAACGCTCTGGGCCGCATCGGCCGGCCGGAGGAGATCGCCGACGTCGTTCTCTTCCTCGTCTCGGACGCGTCGCGGTACGTCACCGGCACGGCCGTCGTCGTCGACGGCGGCTACCTGACCGTCAAGAAGTTCTAAGCCGGGCGAGGATCTCGTCGTGTTGCGTCTGCGGCACGACGACGACGCCGTCGGTGTCGCCGTAGACATAGTCGCCGGGCCGCACCTTGAGGCCGCCGCAGCTGACGGGGACGTCGCGGTTCCCGGAACGGTCGCGGCCGGGCGGCGTGGGCACGCTGCCGGCTGCGAAGACGGGGAAGCCGAGCGCCTCGATTCCGTCGACGTCCCGGACGGCGCCGTCTACGACGACGCCTGCGAGGCCACGGTCGAGTGCGAGCTCGGACATCTTGTCCCCCCAGAGGGCGCGGTCGAGCTCGCCGCCTCCGTCGATGACGAGCACGGCGCCGGCCGGGGCACTCTCGGCCGCCTCGCGCACGGCGCGATGCTCGCCCGGCGGCGTGCGCACCGTGAACGCCTGTCCGGCGAGCCTGGCGCCGCGCCAGACCGGCCGGATGCGGGCATCCATCGCAATCGGGAAGCCCGCCGCATCGGCGAGCTCGGCGGTCGGCAGGGGCTCGAGCGGCACGGCGCATTGACCCTAACACCACGGCGGTAGTAGCCTCGAAGCCGTGCCGACGCTTGCCGAGAAGATCCTGCTCGCCCACACGGACGCCGACGAGGTCGCTCCCGGCGACATCGTCATGGTCCGTTGCGACGTCGTGATGACGAACGACATCTCGGGTCCGATGGCCTTCCGCGCCATGGAGAAGATGGGCGCAAAGAGGGTCTTCGACCCCGCCAAGGTGGTCGTCGTCCCGGATCACTTCATTCCCGCCAAGGACACGCGCTCGGCCGAGCTGCAGAAGCTGCTCCGCGAATGGTCGGCCGACCAGGGCGTCACCTACTACGAGCAGGGCCGTGGCGGGATCGAGCACACGGTTCTGGTCGAGGAGGGCTGGGTCGTACCGGGCTCGGTGATCGCCGGCGGCGACTCGCACACCTGTACGTACGGCGCGCTGGGAGCGTTCGGGACCGGTCTCGGCTCGACCGACATCGCCGCCTGTCTCGCGTCGGGCAGCTTCTGGCAGGCGGTTCCGGGAACCATTCTCGTCGAGTTCACCGGCCTCAAGCAGCGCTTCGTCACCGGCAAGGACCTGATCCTGGCGGTGATCGCCGAGATCGGAGTCGCCGGGGGGACGAACATGGCGCTCGAATTCATCGGCGAAGGCGCAGAGGCGCTGTCGGTCGACGAGCGGCTGGCGGTGGCGAACATGGCGGTCGAAGCGGGCTCCGAGACCGGCTTCTTCCCGGCCGACCAGACGGTCGCCGAGTACCTCGAGGGCCGAACCACCCGACCCTGGACGGCGGAGCGCTCGGATCCGGACGCCGACTTCGACCGCACCGTTCGCATCGACCTGGACGAGTTGCCCCCGCTCGTTGCTCTGCCGCACTCGCCGGGGAACGTCGTCCCGCTCGACCAGGCGACCGGCCGCAAGATCGACCAGGTCTACATCGGCAATTGCTCGAACGGCACGATCACCGACCTGCGGCAAGCGGCCGAGATGCTCCGCGGCCGCCGGGTGCACCCGTCCACGAGGGCGATCATCGTCCCGGCCTCGCAGCGCGTCTACCGCCAGGCGCTGGCGGAGGGGCTACTCGACCTGTTCGTCGAGGCCGGCGCGATGGTCTCGACCCCGACCTGTGGCGCCTGCTTCGGCGGCAGCGGCGGGATTCTCGCACCCGGCGAGAACGCGATCACGACCACGAACCGCAATTTCAAGGGGCGGATGGGCTCGAGCGAGGCCGGTGTCCATCTCGCGAACGCCTGGGTCGCGGCCGCCGCGGCAGTCGCCGGCGAGATCGTCGATCCGGCCGAGCTCGGAGCGGCATGAAGCTGCAGGGCAGGGCAGTCGTCATCCGCCAGGACGACGTCGACACCGACGTGCTCTATCCGGGCGCGTATCTGAACATCACCGAGGTCGAGAAGATGACCGAGTACCTGTTCGAGGGCCTCGATCCGTCGCTGCGGGCAGAGCTCGGCGGCGACACGGCGCTGGTGGTCGGCGCCAACTTCGGCGCCGGCTCGTCGCGGGAGCACGTACCGCAGGCGATGAGCGCCTCCGGGATCCGTTTCCTGGTCGGCAAGAGCTTCGCGCGAATCTTCTACCGCAACTGCATCAACCTCGGCCTGCCGGTCGTGATCGCCCCCGAGGCCGTCGATGCAGCCTCGCCCGGATCGGCGCTCGAGCTCGACCTGGAAGCGGGCGTCGTCACGGTCGACGGGGTTGCCTTTCCCCTCAACTCGATTCCGGCGTTCCTGCGCGAGATGTTCGCTGCAGGCGGTCTGGTCCCGTGGATGCGGGGCCGCCTCGACGCTGCTTGACGCTACTACCCCGGTGGGATAGCGTCGAGCGTCGTGGCGTACGAGCTGAAACTGCCGCAGCTTGCGGCGGAGATGGAGTACGGCACCGTCCTCCGCTGGCTGAAGGCCGAGGGCGAGTCCGTCGCCGAGGGCGACTCGCTCGTCGAGATCGAGGCCGAGAAGGTGAACCACGAGCTCGAGGCGCCGGTCTCCGGGCGGATCGAGACGATCGTCGCCCAGGAAGGCGACGAGATCAAGGTGGGCGCCACGATCGCGATCATCGACGTCGATGGCTGAGCCGGCGGCCGCGGTCGCCGCCGCGGACGATGTGCAGGCGCTCGAGGAGCTCCTCCTGCGCATGTGGCAAATCCGCGCCTTCGAGGTGCGGGCGATGGCGCTCTTCGAGGAGAACCTGATCCGCGGGTCGGTTCACCCGTACGTCGGGATGGAGGCGATCGCCGTCGGTGCCTGCGCCGCGCTCGGCCCCGACGACTTCATCACCAGCACCCATCGCGGACACGGCCACTGCATCGCCAAAGGGCTCGACCTGAAGCTGATGATGGCGGAGATCATCGGCCGCGAGGACGGCTACTGCCGCGGCCGCGGAGGCAGCATGCACATCACGGCTATCGACAAGGGCATGCTCGGAGCAGACGCGATCGTCGCCGGCTCGTCCGCGATAGCAGTCGGCGCAGCCCACGGGCTTCGTCTCCAGGGACGCAACGGGGTCGTGCTCTGCTTCTTCGGCGACGGCGCGGCCAACCAGGGGATCCTGCACGAGGCCTGCAACCTCGCCGCCGTCCTCTCCTCACCCACCGTCTTCATCTGCGAGAACAACGAGTGGGCGATCTCGACCCCGGCCGCGACGTCGACGCGGATCGCCAACATCGCCGACCGCGCGGCCGGCTATGGCTTCCCGGGCGTTGTCACTGACGGCAACGACGTGCTCGGCGTCCGCGCGGTCACGGCCGAGGCCGTTGCCCGCGCCCGCGCCGGCGAGGGCCCAACGCTGATCGAGGCGAAGAGCTACCGCGTCACCCCTCATTCCGCGGCCACGAAGACCGACCTTCGCCCTCCCGACGAGCTCGACGCCTGGCGGGCTCGGGACCCGATCCTGCGCTTCTCGCGCGCCCTGGCCGAGGAGCACGGGGTCGAGCCCGCCCGGCTGGAGCAGATCGAGGAACAGGCGCGCAGCGACGTCGAGGAGGCGGTCGAATTCGCGCTCGCCTCACCGCGCCCGGAGGCCGCGGCCGCGCTCGAGGACGTGTACGCACCCGCCGAATGGCTGACGGCCGGGAGGCTGTCGTGAGCACGCCGGAACGAGAGCTGAACATGTCCGAGGCGCTGAACGAGGCGCTGCACGAGGAGATGGAGCGCGATCCCGGCGTCTTCGTGATCGGCGAGGACATCGCGCAGATGGGCGGGCTCTTCCAGGTGACGGCGGGGCTGCTCGACCGGTTCGGGCCGCAGCGCGTGATCGACGCGCCCATCTCGGAAGCGGCACAGGCCGGCGCCGGCGTCGGGGCCGCCCTCGTGGGTTGCCGGCCGGTGGTCGAGCTCCAGATCGCCGACTTCGTCTCCCTGGTCATGGACCAGGTCGTCAACCACGCCGGTAAGTGGCGCTACATGTCGGGCGGCCGCGTCACGGTGCCATTCGTCCTGCGAGGAGCGATCTCGAGCGGGATCGGCATGGCCGCGCAGCACTCGCAGACGCTCGAGTCCTGGTTCGTCCACGCACCCGGTCTGGTCGTGATCATGCCTTCGACTCCCTACGACGCAAAGGGCCTGCTCAAATCGGCGATCCGGGACGACAACCCGGTCGTCTTCCTCGAGAAGCGGCTGCTCTACAGCCGCCCCGGGCCGGTACCGGCCGGCGAGTACACGGTTCCGATCGGAGTTGCAGAAGTCAAGCGCGAAGGGAGCGACGTCACCGTCGCGACATACGCTGCCGGCGTCCACCTTGCACTGCAGGCCGCGCGCCAGTTCGCCCGCGACGGGATCGAGCTCGAGGTGATCGACCTGCGCACGCTGAAGCCCCTCGACCTCGAGACCGTCGTCTCCTCAGTGAACAAGACGGGCCGGCTCGTGGTCGTCACGGAGGCGGCCCGCGCCGGCAGCTTCGCCAGCGAGGTGGTCGCGCGGGTTTGCGGGGAGGCATTCGCCGCTCTCCGATCGCCGCCCGTGCGCGTTACCGCCGAGGATGTCCCCATCCCCTATGCCGCCCCGCTCGAGCGCGCCGTGCTCCCCCAGGTGGAGGACGTCGTCGCCGGCGTGAACGCCGCACTCGAGCGGGCGCCGGTCGAGGAGGCGAGCGTATGACGAGAGTCGAGCAGGTGCAGGAGGCGATGGGCGAGCTCGAGCTGGGCGCCGTCTTCCTGCGGCTGCCGGAGAACGTCATGCTGGCCACCGGCTGGTGGGTGCAGATCGGCGGCCTCGGGATCGCGCTCGTCCCGCGGCAGGGCGCTGCGACCCTCCTGATCCCGGAGTACGAAGCCGACGAGGCAGCCACGTACTGGCCCGGCGACATCCGCACGTTCCCGGCCATTCGCTTCGACGGTCCTTTGCCGGCCACCGAGATCCCGCGGCTGCTCGGCGAGTTGGCCGCCGAGCACGGGCTCGCCGGCGGCGCCGTCGGCTACGAGGGGAGCTACGAGTCTTCTGCTCCGGCGCAGATCGACGGCGAACCGAACGCGGTCGCCGCGCCGACGCAGAATCTGATCAAGACCGTCTTCGAGACCGACCGGCTCGTCGACGTCACCGCGATGCTCGAGCCGATCAAGGCGCGCAAGACCGAGCACGACGTCGAGAAGCTGCGGGTGACGAACGAGATCGCCCGCTTCGGGCTGGACGCGTTCAAGGAGCACTCGGTCGCAGGCAGGACCGAGGCCGAGATCGCTGCGGCGGTGGGTGCGGCGATCGTCGCGAAGGGCCACGGCTACCGCGGCACGCGCGTGGTGCGGTGCTACCCGACTGTCTGGTCGGGGCCCGAGACGGCGAGCGGCTGGCAGTACTTCCGCTCCCGCGACCGCAAGGTCGAGCCGGACGACGTCGTCATGCTCGAGCTCGGCACGGCCGCGGACGGGTACTGGGCGGACCACACGCGGACCGTCGTCGCCGGAACGGCCAGCGAGCGGCAGCACGAAGCGATGGCGGCTGTGTTCTCGGCACAGGAAGCCGCGTTCGCGGCAGCGAAGCCGGGCGTAACGGGAGACGACGTCGACGCGGCCTCGCGCGAGGCCTGCGCGGCCGCGGGCTTCGAGCAGTTCCCGCACCACACCGGCCACGGCGTCGGCTTCCGTTACCACGAGACGATGCCCTGGCTGACGAAGGGGAGCGACCAGACACTCGAGGCGGGGATGACGATCGTCACCGAGCCCGGCGTCTACGAGCAGGGGCTCGGCGGCTTCCGCTGGGAGGACAACGCCGTCGTCACTCCGAACGGCGCAGTACGGCTCGCCGAGACCGACTATGGCCTCGACTGACGAGCACTGGGACCCGGTCTTCGAGGTCCCGGCCGGGTTCGTCGACGGCCTCTTCCGGCTGGATGGGCGCGTCGCGGTCGTCACCGGAGGTGGGAGCGGCCTCGGCGCGGCGATGGCGAAAGGCCTGGCTCAGAGCGGCGCCGCGCTCGCGATCGTCGACATCGGCGACGAGGGCATGCAGCGGACGGTCGGCACGATCGCGGAGCAGGGCGGCACCGCGTCGGCCATGCACTGCGACGTCACCGACAAGGCTGCCGTGGACGCGCTCGCCGACCGCGTCGTCGACGAGCTCGGCCGGGTGGACGTCCTCGTCAACAGCGCCGGCATGGCCTTTCGCTCGCCCGCAGAGGACTTCCCGGAGGAGGAGTTCGACCGGATCATCGCCCTGAACCTGAAAGGCACCTACCTGTGCTGCCAGTCGTTCGGGCGGAAGATGCTCGCCCAGGGATCGGGGAGCATCATCAACATGGCCTCGATCGGCGCCTTCATCTCGTACCCCCACGCCAGCGCCTACAACGCCAGCAAGGGCGGCGTGCTCAACCTGACCCGCGTGCTGGCGCTCGAGTGGATCGACCGCGGCGTTCGCGTCAACGGAATCGCCCCCGGCCTCTGCGACTCGCCGCTGACCCGCGCGCGGGCGAAGCAGTCGTCGGTGACGAGCGACTTCCTGCAGGCCCGGATGCTGCGCAAACAGCTGATCCTGCCCCGCGAGCTGGTCGGTGCGGCCGTCTTTCTCGCGAGCGAAGCGTCGGCGCGAGTGACCGGTCACACGCTCCTCGTCGACGACGGCTACACGGCCGTCTGAGCCGCTCCCCGTGAGGGGCGCGCAGCGTTGACTTCCCTACTCCTTTAGTAGTAAGGTCGCGCCCGTCCGCGCGTTGAGTTCAAGCCAAGGAGGGCGGGATGGACCAGCACCTCGATCGACGGGACGAGGCGACCATGGATGTGATCGACGGCCTCGTCACCGGAGAGATGGGCCGGGACGACTTCATCAAGCGTATGGCGGTGCTGGGCTTCTCAGCCAGCGCGATCGGCGGGATACTCGCCGCTGCGGGGAAGGCTGACGCCTCCGCCGGGCGGGCATTCGCCGGCAAGACGATCAGCATCCTGGTCGCGGCGGAGGGCGACGACAAGGGCGTCAAGGACAAGATCCCCGAGATCAAGAAGCGGTTCGGGATCGACGTGAAGATGACCGCGCTGCCCGTAGGCCCGCTGAACGAGAAGCTGTCGCAGAACGTGAAGGCGCCGACCTCTTCGTT
The DNA here is from genome assembly GCA_036564335.1 of Gaiellaceae bacterium. Classification (GTDB taxonomy): domain Bacteria; phylum Actinomycetota; class Thermoleophilia; order Gaiellales; family Gaiellaceae; genus DATBLE01. Next base: position 13,809 of record DATCPA010000007.1, on the reverse strand, counting down.
CGACGCGATCATGGTGCTCGGCTTCACGGTCTCCGCCTTCGTCGGCGGCGGCTTCTTCGAGCCGCTCAACAAGTATCTGAAGAAGGCCCCGGCGGGCTACGACTTCCCGAAAGACTTCCCCCAGGGCGAGCTCAACTACGTCGGCTACTACGACGTCCAGCACCAGCGTGCCGGCGGGAAGACGCTCTATCTGATCCCGGGCCTGCACGGGGGCTCGGTCGTGCTCTTCTACCGCAAGGATCTGTTCAAGGCAGCCGGCCTGCAGCCGCCGACGACCTGGCCTGCGTACCTGAACGCTGCCAAGAAGCTGAACACGGGCGGCGTTGCGGGGAACAGCATGATCGCGAAGTCGGGCGACGTCTCGATGTTCCTGTGCGATTGGTACACGCGGTTCGTGAACATGGGCGGGATCCTGATGAGCGGCTCGCCGCAGGCGAAGAACTACCGGCCGAGGCTGACCAGCCCGGCGGCCGTGGGTGCGCTGCAGCACATGGTCGACTGCGTCAAGTACGCGTCGCCCGGCGTCCAGTCCTACGACTTCACGGTCTCGACGGACGCGTTCAGCGCCGGCAAGACCGCGATGATGTTGATCTGGTCGACGATCGCGGGGCCGGTCTACAACCCCGCGACCTCGAAGGTGGCGGGCAAGGTGGCAGTCGCCGTTCCGCCCGTGAAGGGCCAGGCGGTCCGCGGCGGCCTGGGGGATGGGCATCCCGAAGAACGCGCCTGCCGAGAACAAGGACGCGGCGTGGACCGTGATCACGTACCTGACGTCGAAGGAGTGGGAGCGCTACCAGACGCTCAAGTACCAGACCGATCCGACGCGGAACTCGACCTTCTTCAACCCGGCGCTGAACAAGAAACTCCCGTACCTGGCGACGGCCGGACGGGTGTTCCAGAAGGCGCGGAACCTCGAGATCGCCAACATCCCGGAGACCTTCGAGCTGATCACCATCGCCGCGCAGGAGTTCGCTGCGGCACTGAGCGGATCGTCGACGGCCGCCGAGGCGTGCAAGAAGGCGAACGACAAATGGACGGCCGTGCTCAAGCGCGGAGGTCATCTGAAGTAGGCGTGGCGGCCTAGGCTCTCGCCGTGGCAGTCACCGCCGACGACGCAGGACGCATCCGAAGCAGCAGGGCCCGCCTGCCCACGCAGGGGCGGGGCGAGGCCCTGCTGCTCCTCGGCCCCTGCGCGCTCTATCTCGCCGCGTTCTCGATCTTCCCCCTGATCACGAGCCTCGTGCGCTCGTTTCAGGACTACGACACGCGGGCGGACACGTGGACGTGGATCGGGCTCCGCAACTACAGCCAGCTCATCCACTCGAGCGAGTTCTGGACGGTGGTCCAGAACACCGCCGTCCTGACCGGCGCCGGCGTGGCGATCCAGGTCGTACTCGGGACGGCACTCGCCCTGTTCTTCAACCAGCAGCTTCGCGGAGCGTGGATCGTCCGCGGCATTCTCATCCTGCCGATGCTGCTGACCCCGATCGTGGTCGGGCTGATGTGGCGTGCCTTGCTGAACCCCGAGTGGGGCGTGCTGAACTGGATGGTCGTCAAGCTCGGCTTCGGCAACATCGGCTGGCTCTCCGACCCGCACGTGGCGCTCTGGACGCTCGTGTTCGTCGACTCGTGGCAGTGGACGCCGTTCGTCTTCGTGATCGTCTACGCGCGGCTACAGGCGCTGCCGCAGGAGGTGTTCGAGGCGGGCTCGGTCGACGGCGCCAACTGGTTCCAGCGCACCGCCTACCTGACGCTGCCGCTGCTGGCGCCGGCGATCGTCTTCGCCGCCGTCTTCCGGTCGATCGACGCGTTTCGGACGTTCGACCTCGTCTACGGGCTGACGAACGGCGGCCCGGTGATCTCGACCTCGACGCTCTCGTTTCAGGCGTTCCAGAACGGCTTCGAGTTCCAGCACTACGGCTACGCGTCCGCGATCTCGTACGTGATGGTGCTGGCTGCGGCCATCGGGATCACACTGCTCTTCCGCGTCGTCAAGGTGCGGCGCCTGGAGGTCGCGGCGTGACCCCCCAGCGGATCGGCCGGACGATCTCGTATCTCGTGTTGATCCTGATCGGCCTGGCCGGCATCGCGCCGTTCCTCTACCTGCTGCTCCTCTCGTTCAAGTCCCGCCTCGACATCCTCGACGTGCCGCCCCCGCTCCACTTCGACTGGTCGACGATCAAGGCGAACTACGGGCAGGTGATCCACGACGACCACTACTTCACCTTCGTGAAGAACTCGATCGTGATCACGGGCATCTCGACGCTGATCGCGCTCGTGCTCGGAGTGCCGGCCGGCTACGCCTTCTCGCGCCTCCGCTTCCGCGGCAGCGACACGTGGGCCTCGACGATTCTCAGCTTCCGCTTCATGCCGCCCGTGGCAGTCGCGATCCCGATCTACCTGATGATCAGATACCTCGGCCTGCTGGACGGCTACCTCGGCCTGATCCTGCCCTACGTTGCCTTCTCGCTGCCGCTCGTCGTCTGGATCATGATCGGGTTCTTCGACGAGATCCCCCGCGAGATCGACGAGGCGGCGATGGTGGACGGGCTGACGCGGCCGCTCGTGCTGCTGCGTGTGCTGCTGCCGCTCGCCAGGCCGGGCATGCTGGTGGCGGCGACGTTCGGCGTGATCTTCGTCTGGAACGAGTTTCTCGTCGGTCTCTACGTGATCAACTCGCAGGACCACTACACGATCCCGATCGCCGCCTCGAGCCTGCTCACCGTCGAGAGCCCGATCGACTGGGACGTCGCGGCCGCGGTCGGCATCTTCACCGTCGTGCCGATCCTGATCTTTTCGATCATCGTCCAGCGCTACATCGTGCGCGGGATCACGGCAGGGGCGGTGAGGTAGATGGCCACGGTCTCGTTCTCGGGCGTCGGCAAGGTCTACCGGGACGGCACACGAGCGCTGTCGGACTTCACGCTCGATGTCGCCGACGGGGAGTTCATGGTCTTCGTCGGCCCGTCCGGCTGCGGCAAGACGACCGCCCTGCGCATGGTCGCCGGTCTCGAGGACATCACCGAGGGCGAGATCCGCATCGCCGACAAGGTCGTGAACGGCCTGCACCCGCGCCGCCGGGACATCGCGATGGTCTTCCAGAACTACGCGCTCTACCCGCACATGACCGTGTACAAGAACATCGCCTTCGCGCTCAAGGTTCGGAAGACGCCGCCCGAGGAGATCAAGCGCCGAGTCGAGGAGGCGGGGCGGATCCTCGGTCTGAGCGCTGAGCTGAAGCGTAAGCCGGCGCAGCTCTCGGGCGGTCAGCGGCAGCGCGTGGCGATGGGCCGGGCGATCGTCCGCAACCCGCAGGCGTTCCTGATGGACGAGCCGCTCTCGAACCTCGACGCCAAGCTTCGCGTCCAGATGCGGGCCGAGATCGCTCGGATCCAGCACGAGCTGGGAGCGACGACGATCTACGTCACGCACGATCAGGTGGAGGCGATGACGATGGGCGACCGCGTTGCCGTGCTGCGCAAGGGACAGCTCCAGCAGGTCGACGCGCCGCAGCAGGTCTACGATCGCCCCGCCAACCTGTTCGTCGCCAGTTTCATCGGCAGCCCCGAGATGAACCTCGTCGAGGCCCACCTCGAGCGCGCGGGCGACGGCCTCGTCTGCCGGCTCGCCGGGCAAGTGCTCGCCGTTCCGCCGGAGCTCGTTCGTGCGCGCCCAGGGCTCGACGGCTATGCCGGCAAGACGATCGGCCTCGGCATCCGTCCGGAGCAGCTCGAGGACGCGGCGCTCGCGGGAGATGTGCCGCCCGAGAACAGGCTTCGCGGCAAGATCGTGACCACGGAGCTGCTCGGCTCGGAGCTCCTGGCCCACGTCGAGCTCGAGGCTGCGCCCGTCGTCACCCAGGAGGTCCGGGAGGTTCTCGAGGACGTCGACCGCTCGCGCGTGGTCGACCTCGAGTCCGAGGCGCAGGCTCGCCGCACGGTCGTGATCGGCCGCTTTGGGATCGGGTCCGGGGCGCGGGCAGGAGAGGACGTGGAGATGCGCGTGGACACCCGGCGGCTCCACTTTTTCGATCTCGAGTCCGAGGCCGCGATCGGGCGCGACGGAATGCGATCCGGTCCCGACCCACTCCCGACTGCGAGACTTGACGGATGATGGACGAAGGTGTCGTCGACCGGCTGCGCGTGCTCGGGATGTCCCTGTACGAGGCGCGGATCTACGTCGGACTGCTTCGACACGGACCTCAGAACGGAAACGAGGTCTCGAGGTCGGCCGGCATCCCCTCCTCCAAGGTGTACTCGACGCTCGAACGGTTGGTGTCCAAGGGGATCGTCCACTCCGTGCGCACCGGCGCCGGCACTCAGTACATCTGCATCGCCCCGGACGAGCTCGTCCATCGCTTCCGGGAGGAGTTCGACGAGCCGATCGTGTACCTCGAGAAGACGCTCCCGGGGGTGGCCGCGTTCGAGCCTGCCGGGGAAGTGCTCACCGTCTCCGGCCTCGACACGATCCGCGAGAACACCCGCTACATCATCGGCGACGCGGGCAAGGAGATCTACATCTCGGTCTGGGCCGACGACGTCGAGTACCTGCGCGAGGCGCTCGTCGCCGCGCACGAGCGGGGGGTTAGCATCTTCGGGATGCTCTACGGCGAGGAGCCACTCGACGTCGGCTCCTGGCTCGTCCACAGCTACCAGCAGATCGTCACCGAGCGGATCGACGGACGCATGCTGACGGTCGTGGCCGACCGCGAGGAGGCGCTGATCGCGCACATCCCGCGGCAGGGGCAGGCGAGCGCCGTCCGGACGCGCAATCCCGTGCTGGCGCTGGTTGCGCAGGAGTACCTGCACCACGACATCGTCCTCCAGCGCGCCCAGCTTGCGTTCGGCTTCGACGAGTGGGATCGCTGGTGGCAGGCCGATCCGGACCTGCGGACGATCATCCTCGCAAGCCAGGCAGAGGAGGTTTCGAAATGACGGAGACGATTGCTGTTGGTGCCGAGCCACGCTCGCTGCTGCTCGGAGGCCGTCCGACGACGAGCGGCGAGAGCCTGGCGGTCGTCTTTCCCTACGACGGCACTGAAGTGGCGCGCGTCTGGCTCGCCGACGAGGCCATGGTCGAGCAGACGCTGGCATCGGCCGTCGCCGCCGAGCCGGAGATTGCCGCGCTGCCGCCGTACCGCCGCGCCGAGATCCTGATCGCCGCGGCCGAGATCGTCCGCTTGCGCGAGGACGAGCTGGCGAGACAGATGACGCTCGAGACCGGCAACGCAGTCTGGGAGACGCGCTTCGAAGTGCAGCGAACGGGCGAGATTCTGCAGCTGGCCGGGGAGGAGGCACGGCGAATCGCGTCGAGCGGAGAGCTCGTCCCGATCGACGCTGTCCCGCGCGGGGAGGGCCGGATCGGCCTGACGCGGCGGTTTCCCGTCGGCACGGTGCTCGCGATCACGCCCTTCAACGCGCCGCTCCTGCTGGTCGCGCACAAGCTCGGCCCGGCGCTCGCCGCCGGGTGTCCCTGCATCGTCCGGCCCGCGTCGAAGACCCCACTCTCGGCGCTGTCGTTGGGCGAGATCCTGCTCGAGGCCGGCGCGCCGCCGGCCGCGGTGAGCGTCGTCCCGTGCAGTACGGACCTCGCCGAGCGGATGGTGCGCGACGAGCGTGTGAAGATGGTCTCGTTCACGGGCAGCGCGGCTGTCGGCTGGCGGCTCCAGAAGGTCGCCGCCACCCCGAGGGTGACGCTCGAGCTGGGCGGCAACGGATCGGTGATCGTCGAACCGGACGCGGATCTCGACTACGTCGCGCAGCGATGCGCCTTCGGCGGCTTCCTGCGCGCGGGGCAGGCTTGCATCTCCGTCCAGCGCCTGTACGCGCACTCTTCGATCATCGGAGCGCTGCAGGACAAGTTGCTCGAGAGGATCGCCGAGCTGCGTACCGGCAATCCGCTCGACGACTCGACGATCGTCGGCGGGCTGATCGACGAGGCTGCTGCCGAGAAGGCAGAGGCGCTCGTCCAGGAAGCCGTGGCAGCCGGCGGTCGCGTGCTCTGCGGTGGCACGCGGGAGGGCACCGTGATCACCCCGACGCTGCTCGTCGACGTGCCGGAGCACTTGCGAGTCTGTGCCGAAGAGGCCTTCGCGCCGATTGTCGTCCTCTCGCCGTACGACGACGTCGACGCGGCAATCGCGCGAGCGAACGACACGCCCTACGGCCTGCAGGCAGGGCTGTTCACGAACGACATCCGTGTGATCAACCGGGCGTTCGAGACGCTCGAGGTCGGGGCGCTGATCGTCAACGACGTGAACACGTTCCGCGTCGACCAGATGCCGTACGGCGGGGCGAAGCGGTCGGGCCACGGCCGCGAAGGCATGCGCTGGACGATCCGTGAGATGACGGAGGAGCGTCTGCTGGTCATCGACCCGCGCTGAGCTATGGAGATCGGGCGGATCGGGGTCTGGCTGGGGGGTCTCTCGCTGAGAGCGGCTGACGAGGAGCGCGAAGTCGTGCGGGAGCTCGAGCGGCGCGGCTTCGGGGCGGTCTGGTTCGGCGAGGGTGTCGGCACGAGGGAGTCGTTCGCGCAGGCGGCGACGCTGCTTGCCTGGACGAGCAAGATCGTCGTCGCGACCGGCATCTCCAACATCTACGCGCGCGATCCGATGGCGATGGCGAACGGGTCGCGGGCGCTCGCCGATGCCTATCCCGACCGGTTCCTCCTCGGTGTCGGCGTCAGTCACGCGCCGAGCGTCGCCGAGCGCGGTCACACCTACGCGTCGCCGATCGAGACGATGCGGACCTACCTCGACGCGATGGATGCGGCGCCCTACCGGCCGGTCGCTCCGGCTCGCCCCCCGCTGCGCGTGCTCGCCGCGCTCGGGCCCAGGATGCTCGAGCTCGCGGCCGAGCGAGCGTGGGGGGCACATCCTTACTTCACGCCGGTCGAGCACACCGCCTTCGCCCGGAAGACGCTCGGGGATGGGCCGCTGCTCGCACCGGAACAGGGCTTCCTGCTCAACACCGACCCGGCGGAGGCCCACGCCACGGCACGGGCACACATGGGCTACTACCTGGCGCTCGACAACTACCGCAACAACCTGCTTCGGCTCGGGTTCTCCGAGGAGGACGTCGCCGGCGAGGGCAGCGACCGCCTCGTCGATGCGATCGTCGCCTGGGGCGATGTCGAGTCGGTGACCGACCGGGTAAAGGCGCATCTCGACGCGGGCGCCGACCACGTCTGCGTCCAGGCCCTCGGTCCGGACCCGCTCGAGGAACTGCGAAAGGTGGCCCAGAGCCTCACGGCGCTGTAGACGGTGTTTTGCAGGTTTCCCGGGATCGCCTGGGCACCAACGGCTGAATCAGGCGTCTGGTCGCGCCCCTGCGTACATGGGGGAGCCGATCTGCTCCGTCAGGCCAAAGTCGTCTCGGTGGTTCCAGATCTCGGCAACCTTGCCGTCCTCGAACCGGTAGATGTTGACGGCAGAAAAGGTGGCGTGGCGACCAGTCGGTTCCATGGCGCCCCACGAACCGAGATGGGTGCCGGAGGCTGTCCAGCGGCCGACGACATAGTCCTCCTCACCGACGACCAGGTCGACGGTGACTCGGAGATCCGGGAAAGCCGCACGGAAGTCGTCGGCGACCCTCTTCTGGCCCTCTGGCCCCGGTAGTGCCTGGGTCGGGCGCAGGTCGTGTCGGACGTAGTCGTCGGCAAAGACCTCGTACGCGAACTCGGTGTTGCCCTTGTCCCAGACCTCCTCGTAGAAGCGGCGCACGAGAGCCTTGTTCTCCTCCACGGGCATCCCAGGGCCTCCTTCCCGGCGATCGGGCGATGCTACAAGCTCTGCGTCAGCGAAGAACGACTGCGTCGCCGGTTCGCAGGGTGCCGGTCCCCTCGACCACCGCATAGGCACCGGCACAAGGGTACTTTCCCCCGTCACCGACCTGCAGCCGGTTGTGCTGCGTCAGCGTGCGAAGGATCTCGGTGTCCTTGGGGAGATCCTCCTGGGCGAGCGTCGTCATCACGCACCGAGGATCGGGGATGGCCATCCGGAGCCGCACACCATCGCCCAACTCGAGGCTGCGGCCGATCCAGTCGTTCTCGACGAACCCCTCCTGTTCCGCGTCGACGATGACGTTCATCCGGAAACGGCGAGCGTCGATGCGGCTCGCCGGACGCAGCTCGTTCAGCCGGGCGAGCGTCGACGTGGTCAGCACCGAGATCGGGAACAGATCGAAGAATGCTCCGACGGGGACCGGGGACGGTGCGCCGGCTTCGGCGAAGAACGCCGAGCCCAGCTTCTGCTCGACGAGGGTGTCCCGGTAGCCCGCGGGGTCGAGGTCCTCGAGGTCGGGGTGGTACTGGTCGATCGTGAAGTCTTCCGGCGCGGCTGTTGCCAGCCGGACGTTTCGCCCAAAGAAGCGCGAGAGGGTGTTATCGCTTCCGGCTGCGTCGCTCGTCACCGACGAGCCGTCCGGAAGGGTGATTCGGACGGGTGGAACGTCGCCGCTCGTTTCCGGTGGCTCGACGAATGCGGCCTTGCAGCCGAGCAGATCGGGGAACAGCCTCACGCTCTTCGCGCTCACGACCTTGCCCGTCTCGCCGTCGATGAGGGCATAGGCGCGGTCTCCCACGAATCCACGGTCCGTCAGCTCTGCCTCTTCCAGCTGCTCGCCCTGCATCGACTTCACCGGAAACCGCCACAGCGCGTCGATGCTCCCGACCGTATCGCTCATGATCACTGCCTTCCTCGGCGAAGAACCGGACCATACTCGACCGGGTTCGGCGCTCGCCCCGTAGCCACTGGCATGCTGGCCGTGTGGCAGAGCTAGCGATCCGGCTGCGACGGGTGGTCAAGCGGTACGGGCCGATCACCGCCGTGAACCACCTCGACCTCGATGTTCCCATGGGCACGTGCGCTCCCGAGGTGGGCGCAGATCGCCGGCAACTTCAACCCGCTGCACCACTGCGTCGAGCTCGTTCGCCACGCCGCCTTCGGGTTCGAAGGCTGGACCGACCTCGGCCGCGTCGGCGTGCTGATCGGGTTCGGCTTTCTGACCTGGCGCGTCGCGATCCACGCGATGACGCGCAAGTTGATCGACTAGTAGGAGGGCCTGGCGAATCGAGTAAGCTCGCGGCCTCCGCACCTGCCACAAGGAGGCCGCTATGACGGACTGGTATATGGAGGGCGCCTGGTACAAGAACTGCAACTGCGATCCCGGCTGCCCGTGCGACTTCAACCAGAATCCGACGAAGGGGTTCTGCGAGGGAGTGGTCGCGATGCGGATCGACAAGGGCAACTACGGCGACGTCGACCTGACCGGGTTGAAGTGGGCCGGCCTCGCCCGCTGGCCGGGTGCGCTCCACGAGGGTAACGGCGAGATCCAGCCGATCCTCGACGCATCGGCGGACGAGAACCAGCGCCAGGCGCTGCTGACGATTCTCTCCGGCCAGGCCGGCGACACGATGTTCGAGATCTTCGCGGCCATCTGTCCGACCGTGCACGAGCCGGCATTCGCAGACATCGAGTTCGAGTTCGACCTGGACTCGCGGAGCGGACGGGTCAAAGCGGGCGACCATCTCGAAACCGAAGTCGAGACGCTACGCGGGATCGATCCGCCCGACCCGTACCGCGTCCTGGTCAAGATCCCGAACGGGTTCGAGTACACGGGCGACGACGAGTCGGCCGAGACGGCGCTGGCCAAGCGGCTCCACACGAGCGGCCCGATTGCGATGGACATCACCGACGGTCACAGCTCGATGACCTACGTGCGGCACGGCTCCTCGATGAGCACGGGAGCTCATCGCGTCGGAGCTTGATTCGGGGCCGGTCAGGTGAGCACGTACACAGCCGAGCGTCGCCGCCCGCAGATCACCACGGTCGCCGTGGTGGCGCTCGTGCTGGCAGCCGCGCTCGTCACGTGGATCGTCACTGTCGTCCGGATGCGCGGGATGGACGCCGGCCCCGGCACCGACCTGGGGACGCTCGGTTGGTTCGTCGGGATCTGGGTGACGATGATGGCCGCGATGATGTTCCCGGCGGCGACGCCGATGGTGCTGCTCTTCAACAAGGTCTCCAGCGAGCGGGCGCGGCGTGGGCAGGGCTTCGTCCCCACCTGGTTCTTCGTGCTCAGCTATCTCGCGGTGTGGACCGTCTACGGGCTCGCCGCCTACGGGCTTTACCGGCTCGCCGCTCACTTCGCTGGGGACTTCCTCGCCTGGAACCGGGGCGGACCCTACGTTGCGGGCGCCGCGATCGGCCTGGCCGGCATCTACGAGCTCACGCCGTTGAAGTCGGTCTGCCTCCGCCATTGCCGGAGCCCGCTCCACTTCGTCCTCGGCGGCTGGCGCGACGGCTGGCGCGGCGCTCTGCGCATGGGCGTCGAGCACGGTGGCTACTGCGTGGGCTGCTGCTGGGGGCTGATGGTCGTCCTCTTTGCCCTCGGCATCATGAGCCTGGCCTGGATGGCCGTCGTGGCCGTGCTGATCTTCGCCCAGAAGGTCCTGCCGCGCGGGGAGGCCCTGACCAGGGTGTTTGCCGTCGGCTTTGTCGCTGCAGGGATCTGGATCGCAGCCGCCCCCGGCAGCGTTCCCGGCGTGACCCAGCCGAACTCTCCGGCGGCCGACAACGCGCGGATGCGGATGATGCACATGAAGCCGGCAGGCGCGATGAAGCCGGCAGGCGGGATGAAGCCGACCGGCGGGATGAAACCGACCGGCGAGATGAAACCGACCGGCGAGATGAAGCCGTAATAATCCGGGCATGCGCGCGCTGATCAAGGAAAAGCGCGAGGTCGCGAAGGGGACGCTCATGGTCGTCTTCGACCTCCTCGGCGAGGAGGTCGAGTTTCGCCCGGGCCAGTACTTCTGGGTGACCCTGCTCGACCCGCCCTATGACGACGAGAAGGGGCCGCGTCGCCATATCTCGGTCGTGACCTCGCCGAACGAGCGCGGCGTGCTCGGCCTCTGCACGCGGCTGCGCGACAGCGCCTTCAAGCGCTCGCTGGCACAGCTTCCGGTCGGGACCGAGGTCGACGTGGAGGCGCCCAAGGGGAGCTTCGTGCTCCCTGACGAAACCGACGTCCCGTACGTGTTCATCGCCGGGGGCATCGGCATCACCGTCTTCCGGTGCATGCTGCACTACATCGACGAGGGGCAGCTGCCCTACGTCGTCACGGTTCTCTACTCGAACCGCGACCGTGAGTCCGCCGCGTTCCTGGACGAGCTCACCGAGCTCGACCGGAGGAACGAGAACATCCGAGTCGTCGCGACGATGACGGCCGACCCGGGGTGGAAGGGGGAGACGAGGCACATCGACGCCGCCCTGCTCCAGGACACGCTCGGTGACGACCTCGGCGCCTTCACCTACCTCGTCGCAGGCCCGCCGTCGATGGTCGAGGGCATCGTCGAGCAGTTGCGGTCGGCCGGCGTCGAGGAAGACCGCATCGTGCCGGGCTCGTTCAGCGGCTACTAGCGCGCAGGCTGCGGCCCTCGCTGAGGACCAGCGCCGTGTTCACGAGCGAGAGGTGCGTGAAGGCCTGCGGAAAGTTGCCGAGCTGACGGCCTGCGACCGGGTCGTACTCCTCCGAGAGCAGGCCGACGTCGTTGCGCAAATCGAGTAGCCGTTCGAAGAGCTCCCGTGCCTCGTCGAGCTTGCCCTGCAGCGCGAGCACGTCGGCGAGCCAGAACGAACAGGGGAGAAAGACGCCCTCGCCGGCCGGCAGTCCATCCACCTCGCCGTCGGCCTGCGGGCGGTAACGAACAAGAAGCCCATCGACGGTCAGCTCGCGCCGGACCGCCTCGACCGTGGAGACGATCCGCTCGTCCGTCGCCGGCAGGAACCCGACCGTCGGCATCAAGAGGACGCTCGCGTCGAGCTCGTCGGAGCCGTAGTACTGCGCGAAGGCGCGCTTCTCCGGGTTCCAGGCTGACGTAAGGACCTGTGCATGGATCTCGTCACGCAGAGCGCGCCACCGCTCGACCGGCCCCTCGCGGCCGAGCTCGTCGTGGAACCGCACGGCCCGGTCGAACGCGACCCACGCCATCACCTTCGAGTGCGTGAAGTGGCGGTTCGGCCCACGGACCTCCCAGATGCCTGCGTCCTCCTGCCGCCAGCCGTCTTCGAGCCACTCGAGCAGCTTTCGCATCAGCGACCATGCGGTCGAGTCGGCCCGAACCCCATGGACGCGCGTCTGGTACATCGCGTCGAGAACCTCGCCGTAGACATCGAGTTGCAGCTGATTCGAGGCGGCGTTGCCGACCCGCACCGGCCTCGAGCTCTCATACCCTGGCAGCCAGTCGAGCTCGCGCTCGTCGAGGCGGCGTTCCCCGCCGAGCCCGTACATGATCTGCAGGTCGCCGGGATCTCCGGCCACCGCGCGCAGGAGCCAGTTCCGCCAGGCCTGGGCCTCCTCGCTGTAGCCGGACTTCAGCATCGCGAGCAGCGTCAGCGTCGCGTCCCGGAGCCAGCAGAACCGGTAATCCCAGTTGCGCACGCTGCCGAGGAACTCCGGCAGCGAGGTCGTCGGCGCCGCGACGATCCCCCCGGTCGGCGCATACGTGAGCGCCTTCAGCACCAGGAGCGACTGGTGGATCTCGTCGTGGTAGTCGCCCTCGTGGCGGCACCCTGCGGCCCAGTCCAGCCAGTACTCCTCGGTGTCGGTGAGCGCATGCTCGGAATCGATCTCCTTGGGCAGCTCTTGATGGGACGGGAACCAGGTGAGCACGAACGGGACCCTCTCGCCCGCAGAGAGCGTGAACTCGGAAACCGTCCTCATGTTCTCGCCGCGCACCGCGGCGGGAGTGCGAAAGCAGAGCGCGTCAGGGCCCGCGACGGCGACGCGGGCCTTGTCGACCCGCCTCACCCAGGGGACGATCTTGCCGTAGTCGAAGCGGATCACGAGCTCCGACCGCATGGGCACATTCCCGTCGAGACCCTCGACGATCCGCACGATGTCCGGGGCTTCGCCCCGCGGCGGCATGAAGTCGATTGCCCGAACGGTCCCCTCGTCGGTCTCGAAGATCGACTCCAGGATGAGCGTGTCGCTTCGGTAGCGGCGGCTCGACTTTTTTACAGGCGACGTGGGGGCGAGCAGCCAGCGCCCGTGCTCGGGCGTGCCGAGGAGCGCGGCGAAGCAGGCGCCGGAGTCGAAGCGGGGGAAGCAGCACCAGTCGACCGAGCCATCCCGGCTGACGAGGGCCGCAGTCTGCAGGTCGCCGATCAGCGCGTAGTCCTCAATCCTCGGCACGAGCGAACCTTAGACTCGGCGTGATGGCGGACGGAATGGCGCAGCCAACTGAGGTCGCCGGCCGGGGTCGCCATCCCGTACGTATCGTCCCGGGAAAAGGAGGAGCGATGGAGATCGGCGTGCCCGGAACGGAGATGGTCGGCGAGGCGATGGTCGCGTGAGAGCGCCGATCCGGCTCGGGCTCCAGGTCCCGAACTTCAACTTCCCCGACACGAAGCCCGAACAGCTGCTCGAGCGTCTGACGGAGATCGCCTCGGCCGCGGAAGCCGCGGGCTTCGACTCGCTGTTCGTCATGGACCACCTGCACCAGATCCCGGGCGTCGGCCCGCAGACCGGCTGGATGCTGGAGGGGAACACGGCCCTCGCGGCGCTCGCGGCCCGCACGTCCACGCTGAATCTCGGCCTGCTGGTGGGCGGTGTCACGTACCGCAATCCGGCGCTGATGGCGAAGATCACGACCACGCTCGATGTCCTCTCGGGCGGCCGCGCGATCTTCGGAATCGGCGCGGCCTGGTTCGAGGACGAGCACCGTGCCTACGGGTTCGACTTCCCGCCGCTGAAAGAGCGCTTCGAGCGCCTGGAGGAGGCGCTCCAGATTGCGCGTGCGATGTTCACC
>DATCPA010000130.1:0-1539 GCA_036564335.1 Gaiellaceae bacterium | reverse complement strand
GGTGCAGGGCGGTGACCAGGCCGCCCGGACTCGTCCGCCACTGCCGCCCGGTCAACGTGACCTCCTCGTCAACCGGTAGACGGTTGGCGACTACGACGAATCCGCTGCGTACCGTCAGACTCCGCACACCTCCACGAGTCGCTAGGACTCTCAGCCTAGCCATGCGCATGAGGTTGGTCGGGTAGCCGGGAGGCGCCCGGCGTGCGCCGACTGACGTTGGTTTCCTCCCGCCCTGTGGGGTGCCAAAAACTCGGTCCGCCTGCAAATCCGACGTTTCCGGAGCTCAGGCCGAGGTGCTCGTACCGCGCGCCTCTGCAATCGGCGCTTATATAAGGGAGGACCCCGGCGCTCCGAGAGCCGGTCGGCGAGCTCGAGCAGGGGCAGCGCCACCGCAACGCGGCCTCACACTCCTTCTTGAACGATCCGGGCTAAAATATCCCCGTATGGCCGAATTCGGGACGATGCGGGTAAAGAGCGGCCTCGCCGAGATGCTCAAGGGCGGGGTGATCATGGACGTCGTGAACGTGGGGCAGGCGAAGATCGCCGAGGCGGCGGGCGCGGTGGCCGTGATGGCGCTCGAGCGCGTCCCGGCGGACATCCGCGTCGAGGGCGGCGTCGTCCGCATGTCCGACCCGGAGATGATCCAGGCCATCGAGGAGGCGGTCACGATCCCCGTGATGGCGAAGTGCCGCATCGGCCATTTCGCCGAGGCGCAGATCCTGCAGGCGCTCGAGGTCGACTACATCGACGAGTCCGAGGTGCTGACGCCCGCCGACCTCGCGCATCACGTCGACAAGTGGAAGTTCACGGTGCCGTTCGTGTGCGGTTGCACGAATCTCGGGGAGGCGCTGCGGCGCATCTCCGAGGGTGCGGCGATGATCCGCACGAAGGGCGAGGCCGGGACCGGCGACATCGTCAACGCCGTCACGCACATGCGCTCGGTCTTCGGCCACATTCGCCGGCTGAGCACGCTCGCCGAGGAAGAGCTCTACTCCGAGGCCGAGAACCTCCAGGCCCCCTACGACCTCGTTCGCTGGGTCGCAGAGAACGGGAAGCTTCCGGTCGTCACCTTCACCGCGGGCGGCATCGCGACGCCCGCGGACGCTGCTCTCTGCATGCAGCTCGGCGCGGATGGCGTCTTCGTCGGCTCCGGCATCTTCAAGTCGGGCGACCCCGAGCTGCGCGCGAAGGCGATCGTCGAGGCGACGACGCACTATCAGGACGCCGAGATCCTCGCGCGCGTCTCGGCCGGCCTCGGCGAGCCGATGGTCGGCATCTCGACGGCTTCGCTCGATCCGAGCCAGCTGCTCGAGACCCGCGGCTGGTAGCCGACCGTCAGTAGCGCCCTAGACTAGTCCCGGCTCGCGGCCCGCGCGAGAAGCACGACGAGCCACCGCATCCTACGCATGGGTGGTAGCGCGTGGCGGTTCCGCCACGTGCAGGGAGTTCGCGCACATCGGTAGGTTCTTCCGGTCTACGGCTCGCAGGCCCGGCGGCCCGCCGTGTGCCCCCCCGTGTCAGCCGCCGCCCGGCGTACGG
>DATCPA010000116.1:0-2603 GCA_036564335.1 Gaiellaceae bacterium | reverse complement strand
TCAAGCCCGCGGGTGCGCTCGTGCGTACACCTCGCGGATCCGTTCGCCCGTCACGTGCGTGTACAGCTGCGTGGTGCTGATGCTCGCATGTCCGAGCAATTCCTGAACGATGCGCAGGTCGGCGCCGCCTTCGAGCAGGTGCGTCGCGAACGAGTGCCGGAGGGTATGCGGGCTGATGCGATCCGACAGCCCGGCCGCGGCGGCCGCCCGTTTCACGCCCGCCCATGCTTGCTGCCGAGCGAGCCGCCGGCCACGATCGCCCACGAAAACCGGCCCGCCGCGCACGGCCGCAACGTGGTGCTTCGCCATCATCGCCGCACGCTGGCCCTCGAGCCAGGTCCGCAGGACGAGGATTGCGACCTCGCCGATCGGGACGAGACGCTCCTTGTCACCCTTGCCGATCACCCGCACGAACGCCCCGTCGAGCGAGAGGTCCTCGAGATCCAGCCGCAGGGCCTCCGTGACGCGCAGACCAGCCGCGTACAGGAGCTCGAGGAGGGCCCGCTCTCGGAGACGGGGGTCGTTCGCCTCATCCGAGCCGGCCGCGTCGAGGAGTTGCTCGACCTCCGAGACCGACAGGGTCTCCGGCAGGAGCCGCGGCATTCGCGGCAGGTCGAGATGCGCCGCGATATCCAGGTCGATGAGCCCCTCGCCGAATGCGAACCGGTAGAAGCCGCGGATCGCGGCGGCGCGGCGGCGGAGGCTCGTCGGAGCCAGGCCGGGATCGGTGGGGCGCCCGCGACGGGTCCGCGCGGCGAGATAGCGCACCGCGGCATCGGGCCCACGGGCCCAGTCATCGGCGGTTCCGCGTGCATCGGCGAAGTCGCCGAGGTCGCTCCCGTAGGCCCGGATCGTCGCGGGCGACAGCCCGCGCTCCACCCGCAGGAAGGTCAGGTATTCCTCGATCGCCCGCCGGATCGCCGGGGTGCCCGCCACCGTCGTCCGGATCAGCTCGCGACCAGCGGCCGCCCGCGCCAGGCCTCGGCGGCATCGAGCAGCTCTCGCGCGGAAGCAAGCGCCGCCGGCCCGACGGCGTCCACACCAGGTCCCACCGGTGCGAGCCCGCCGGCCGTGCGCGAGGCCTCAAGCGCCGAGGCGGTCGCCGCCAGTCCGCTGCCGCCCAGCATCGCCGCGAGCTCGACGATCCGACCCTCGCGATCGAGCCGCTCGACGGTCGTGACGGTTCGCCCGTCGCGCTCGTGCTTGACGATGCGGAAGTGCGCATCAGCGTGGGCCGCGATCTGGGGGAGGTGCGTGACGACGAGCACCTGGTGGTCGCGGGCGAGGGCCCAGAGGCTCTGACCGACCGGGTTCGCGGTCCGGCCGCCGATCCCCGAGTCGACCTCGTCGAAAACGAGCGTGGGCGTCTCGTCGGCCCTGGCGAGGACCTGCTTCACCGCCAGCGAGACGCGCGAGAGCTCGCCGCCCGAGGCGATCTTCGCGAGCGGGCGGGCCGGCTCGCCCTGGTTCGGGGCGAGGCGGAAGACGACGTCGTCGGCGCCGCTCGCGTCGAACGCGACCGCGTCGCCATCGAGCTCGATCGCAGGCTCGTCGGCGGCGGCGCTGCGGCGCCCAACCTCGACCGCGAAGGCGCCTTCGCGGAACCCGAGCGTGCGGAGGACCTCGTCGACCGCGGACCCGAGGCGGTCGGCTGCGGCGGCTCGGCGCTCCGAGAGCGACGCCGCGACCCGAGCGACGCCCTCGAGCAGCCGGGCGTCCTCCGCCTGGCGGCGACGTCGCTCCTCGTCGAGTCCCTCGAGTCGGGCGAGCTCGGCTTCGGCCCGTTCACCGTGGGCCAGCACCGCGGCTTCGTCGTCGCCGTAGCGACGCTCGAGGCCGTAGATCGTGGAGAGCCGGTCCTCGATCGCGAGGACGCTGCCGGCGTCGTGCTCGACGACCTCGCCGAGCCGGCGGACCTCGGCAGCGACGTCCTCGAGCTCGGCATCGAGGCCTGCGAGGCGGCCCGCGATCCCCTCGAAGCGCGCGTCGAGCCGCGACAGCGATCGGGCCTCCGTCAGGCCCCGCGCGACGGCATCGCGCGCTCCATTCCCCTCCCCGTCGAGTGCGGCCCGAATCGATGCGCCGCCTCGCGCAATTGCCTCGCCATGACGCGAAGCCTCGAGCCGGGACTTGAGATCGTCGGCCTCGCCGACACGGAGGCGAGCGCCGACGATCTCCTCGACCTCGTGGCGAACAAGCTCGAGGCGCCGCTCGACCTCCCGCGGGTCCAGCGCCAGCTCGGACAGCGCATTCCGGTTCTCGCGCCAGCGGGCGACCGCCGCCATCATGGCCTGCCGCAGCTCGGCGTGGTCGCCGTAGGCGTCGAGGAGGTCGCGCTGCCAGCGCTCGTCGAGGAGTCGCGACTGCTCGTGCTGGCCGTGGATCTCGACGAGCGGGCCGACGGTGTCGGCGAGGCGGCTCGCGGTGACGGTCTGATCGTCGATTCGCGCCGTCGAACGACCGGCGGCGCCGATCTCCCGCGACGCGATCAGGGGCTCGGGAAGGCGGTCGAACAGTGCCTCGACGCGCGCCGACTCGGCACCGTGGCGAACGAGGGACACATCGGCACGGGCGCCGAGCGCAAGCCCGAGGGCATCGATGAG
>DATCPA010000060.1:0-2706 GCA_036564335.1 Gaiellaceae bacterium | reverse complement strand
CGCATCGAGCTTCCGGACTAGGCGCCGGGGGAGCCATGCTCCCGCTTCGCCTCTTCCTCCATCCGTTCGAGTCGCGTGTAGTAGTCGGGAAACTCGTTCAGGTGGGCGAGCGCGATCTTGCCCGTGAACACGGCGTCGTCGTCGGTCACGTTCGTGGCGAGATCCTGCAGCCCGTGCTCGAGCTCGACGTCCATGCCCTTCCGGAGCTGCTCGACGTCGAACGGCGCCGCATCCCAGTCGATCCCGATCTGCTCGCCGACGCTGCGGGCCTCCTCGGCGGTGAAGCTCTTGCGCTCGGTCATCTAGCGCCGAGCCTACTACCAGAGGCCGGGTACGAGCCTCGCGGTGGTGCTCGCGTACCCCGCGTAGGCCTCGCCGAGGCCGTCGCGGAGCTCCGCCTCCTCGACGCGAATTCGGGGTAGGTGGCCGAGCGTCGCGATCGTCACCGCCAGGACCGCGCCGACCCAGCTCCCGAACGCAAGCGCGAGGCCGAAGGTGTTCACGAGCGTGCCCGTGTAGCTCGGGTGGCGCAGCCAGCGGTACGGCCCTTTGCGGACCACCGCCTGCCCGGTCTCGACCATCACGTCGCGGCGGAAGAAGGTTCCGAGGGTCAGGATCGACCACGCGCGCAGAATGGTCCCGAGGCAGGCGATCGCCACTCCGAGGAGCAGCGTCGTCCACGTGTCGGCGCCCGCGCGCAGGGCCGGCACGTTCTTGACGAGCACGAAGGCGAGGACGAGCCCGAACCAGACCGCCGCGATCACCAGCCGCTTCGCCCGGCGGTCGGCGTCGCCGCCCACGTCGCCGGGCCGGCGCAGGAGCAGCACCTCCAGGAGGCTCCCGCGCAGCAGCCGCAGCCGCCCGGCGGACTCGTCCCGGAGCCGGCCGGCGTAGGTGGCGAAGAGCTCGGCCGCGATCGGAAAGACCACTGCGGCGATCACGACGTCGCGCGCCAGCGCGTCGCGGTCGATCAGCGGCGGCATGTGCCGCGCCTAGTCGCCGAGGCGCTCGGCGTCTTCGATCGTGCCTTCGCCGGCGAGCCGGGCCGTCCGCTCGTCCACCGCCATGCCCTCGATGTCGCCTTCGGTGACGTGCCGCTCTTCCGGAGTTTCGAGGGCCATCTTCTCGGCCCGCCTCAGCGCAGCCTCGTCCTCGCGGCTACGCAGACTCGCCCACCAGGAGCGGATGCCCATGGGCCAGTCTAGATCGAGACGTCGCGATAGCGGGCGTCGACAAGGCAATAGAGGCCGTAACTGACGAGACCCGCCGCCGTCAGCCCGAGCAGGTAGGGGCCGTAGCTTGCCTGGGCGAGTTTCTGCAACGCCCCGTCCAGCCCGATCGCGTCCTTGGGGTTGTAGTCGACCGCCGCCTTGATCACGAAGATGCCGATCAGCGCGAAGACGACCGCGCGGGCAAGGTGACCCACGACTCCGACCCGACCGCCCCACGTACGAGCGGCTTGGCTCATCTGTTCGGTCCGCCAGCGGTCCTCGAACTTGCGCGCGATGCCGCGGTAGAAGTTCCAGAGGCCGACGCCGATGATCGCGGCGCCGGCGATGCCGACGATCCAGGTGCCGGCCGGCCAGGAGAGCACGACAGCGGTCGTTTTGTGGGCCTTTCCGTTCTGTGACTGTCCGCCGCCTGGGCCGAGCAGGATCTTCACCGTCGAGACCGCAAGCCCGGCATAGATCAATCCGCGGCCGACATAGCCCGCCCGTTTGCCCCACTCCTTCGCCTTCCCGTTCCCGTCGCGCTCCGCGAACGCTTGGACGAACCGCCAGATCGCATAGGCGGCAAACCCGATCGCAAGCAGGACGAGCAGCACCTTCCCGAAGCCGTGCTGGGCCATCGTCTGAAGCGCCCCCTCCCTACTGGTGGCCTTGCCGCCGTCACCGACGGCGAGCTTGACGGCCAGCAGCCCGACGATCCCGAACGACAGTCCCTTGGCGACCAACCCGGCGCGCGCCAATGCCGCATACCAGCCACCGCCCCTCTCTGCCTCAGCGCGCACCGTCTGCGCCGGATTGCCGATCGCCATGCCCTAGTAACGCCGAAGGAGGCGAGGCGGGTGCGCTAGGACGTCAAGCCGCGGCCGGCAGAACGCCTAGCGATAGCGGCAGGACCACGCGGAACGTGGCGCCTTTGCCCTCGACGCTTTCAACCGACAGCGTGCCGCCGTGAGCTTCTGCGGTGAGTTTCACGATCGAGAGGCCGAGCCCGGTCCCGGAGATGAAGTTCTTCGTCGCCGTGGTCGAGCGGAAGAAGCGCTCGAAGAGCATGTCTTGCTCGGCCTTGGGGATCCCGATGCCCGTGTCTGCCACTTCGAACACGGTCGAGCGGTCGGCGTCACGAAGCAGCCGCACCTCGACGCGGCCGCCGGGTGGCGTGAACTTGAGTGCGTTCGAGACGAGGTTGTCGAGCATCTGTGCGAGGCGCGCGCGGTCGCCTACGACGTCCGGGACCTCCTCGATTCGCGCGAACAGCGCGACCTGCTGTGCCGCGGCGTGCGGTTGTGCGGAAGCGACGGCCTCGTCGACGAGCTCCCGCGGATGAAAGGACGCGGTGTTGAGCTCGAACTGGTCACCGTCCGCCTGGGCGAGGAAGAGAAGATCCGTCACGAGGCTGAGCAGGCGCTTGGAGTTGCGGTCGACGACGGCGAGGAAATCGCGACCCTGCTCGGACAGGCCCGCTTCCTCGCCGAGCAGG
>DATCPA010000056.1:0-2480 GCA_036564335.1 Gaiellaceae bacterium | reverse complement strand
CAGGGTTGTGTCGCATCCGGGTTGGGTCGAGGCCCAGCGACCTGTGTCACGGGCGATCTGGGTCAAGGTGTTCTGACCCCAGAAGATGATGCCGAACTGGATGATCGCGCCGATGATCAGCATGAGCACGGGCAAGACAATCGCGAATTCGACGAGGCTCTGCCCTCGCGGGAGACGTGAGGCGGCGCCCTTGCGACGGCGGCGGTGCGTGACGAAATGCATGCGGTTTTCCCAGAGGTGCGAGGGGAGTACTTCCGTACTACACAAGGAGTACCTTGCAGCCCGCCTTGCCGCAGTGCGTCATGGCGACGACCTGCCGATCGAACCGCCCAATCATCCACCTAGTTGGTGGCCGGCGTCGCCTCGACCTCCCGGCGCGCTGAGCGGCCTCAGGCGAAGGCGGCAACGAGCAGGTCGAGCGAGCGCACTGGAGGTGCGTGAGCGAGCCGGCGAGGCAGCCAACGCACGGATGAGGAGCGTTCAGCGAGCTGGGCTGAGCTCGCGCTCGGCGCGGCTGATCCAGGCGAGGACCGCTTCGCGGAGCTTGTCGAGCGTCGTCGAGACCTGGCCGGAGGTCGAGCTGATGGCCGTCAGCTGGACCTTGATCGCCCGGATCGACTCGAGTGCCTCGCGGACACCTGTCAGCGCCTGCTGCACCGCCGCGATATCCACATCCGCCTCGGATTCTCGCAGTGATGCGAGCGCGAGGAGGCGCGCGAGGCGCACGGCGGCGTGGAGTGCGGCCGGATCCGGATCGGCGGGATCCAGGACCACGTAGACGTCGCCCGCTCGGACGTCGAACGGCGCGATTCCCGCCGGCGCGTGCTGCGGGGTGAAGACGACGAGGGCGACTGCCGCGTCGCGGTTCGTCTTCGCCGCGCGCAGCTCGTCGCGCATCTCCCGGCCCGACACCTTGCGGTCCTTGGCCTCGACGACGATCCGCAGCTCCTGGCCGCGGGTCAGGTCCGGATCCAGGGTTAGCACGAAGTCGCCCTTCTTCGAGCGGCCGGCGTCACCGGCGTCCGTGCCGCAGCGCTCGAGGAGGTCGTTGGCGCCGCGGGCCATCTCGCCGAGCTCCGCCTCGAGCAGGTCCTCGAAATCGGCGCCCTTGGCCGCGGACTTCGCTCGCTCGCCGGCCCGGGCGTTCTGGGCAGCCTCGATGGCGACGAGCTTCTCCTGGAGCGCCCGGAAGCCCTCGGAAACCTCGCGCCGGAACTGGTGCAACGGGGACCCGAGCCGCGTGGGATCGAGCAGCGTGGCCAGTCGCGAGGCATCCCCGTCGAAGTAGGTGTCAAGCATCTTCGAGATCCGGCCGATCGCCGAATCACGGCGGGTCGGGTCGAACAGCTCCTCGACCATCGAGCGCAGCTTGCCGCGGTCGCCGAGGAACGTCTCGAGCGTCCGGGGCAGCCGCCCATCGCCGTCGGCGAAGTTGGAGCGGAGGACCTGCTCGAGCGCGGCCGCCGCCTTCTCGTTGGCCGACGCGTTCTGCTCGGCGAAGCGCTCGAACTCGGAGCGGACCGCATCCACGTTGAGGGTCACGCCGACGCTCTGGAGCGCGGTGAGCCCGATGCGAACCGCCCGCTCGACGAGGATCACGTGGTCATCGAGCGGCTGGGCGCCGAGCCAGGCCGCGAGAGCCGGATCCGGGAGCACGACGCGCTCGATGACGATCCGGTCCGGCTCGACGCGGACCGCGGCCTCGTGGCGGTTCGGGAAGGTGACGACTCGGGCTTCCATGCCGCGGATCCTCGGGGCCGCTCGTGACACCTAGCGTGTCACTCCCCGATCAGTCGACCTCCGACGCCTCCGCCAACGCCGCGCAATCCGCGCAGCGCCCGACGATCGTCACGTGCGACAGATCGACAAGGAAGCCCCGCGCTCCACGCAGGCCATCGACCATC
This sequence comes from Gaiellaceae bacterium, assembly GCA_036564335.1. Lineage (GTDB taxonomy): Bacteria > Actinomycetota > Thermoleophilia > Gaiellales > Gaiellaceae > DATBLE01. Next base: position 576 of record DATCPA010000056.1, on the reverse strand, counting down.
CCCTTGGCCTCGCCCTCGCCAAGCTCCCAGGTCTGGCCGCACGTTCCGCAGTGAAGGTGGCCGTGGTCGCGCGTCGGGAGGACGTGGAACTCCTCGCGGCCGTCGGCGCCGTGGCCGTGGCGGATGAAACCGAGGTCCTCGAGGACGTCCAGCGTGCGATACACCGTCGACGGCGTCGTCGTCGGATCGACCGCCCGGCAACGCTCGACGAGGTCTGCCCCACCGACGTGTCCGTCGGCCTTCGACAGCACCTCGATCAGCGTTCGGCGCTGTGGTGTCCAGCGCATCCCCCGATCGTGGAGGAGGTCCCGGATCGAACCCCACGGGTCCGTCTGCGTCGTGCTCGTCATGGCTCCATCAGCCTACGTTGATTTGATCCGCCGAAGGTCGTCGGGCGTACTCGAAGATAGCGCAACTGGTCCGTGTTGCAAGCTCTTGCAACAACGACGGACGGGCGATACCCTCGATCCCAGGCCACGAATCCACGAGGACAGCGATGCTCGCGAACGCGATCCAGGTGCTGCGGACCCCGAGCGAGCTCCGAACCCGGATCCTGCGCGTGTACGGCTTCCTCGC